>NZ_JBEOYD010000006.1:0-363941 GCF_040296885.1 Streptomyces sp. NPDC001980
GGGCCCCCGCCATGACTTCCGTCACCGGCGGGGGCCCGCTTCTCGTTGTCCGGTCGTCAGCGCGTCGTTCAGCGGCGCGTCAGGGCCTGGCGCAGCACGTCGTACACGTAGGTGTTGGCGTGCTTGCCGGTGAATCGGTCGGACAGCGGGCCGGCCGCGGTCACCGGAACGTCCACACCGGTGTGGCCGGACGTGGTCCAGTCGATGTAGAAGCTCTTCTCGCTGCCGCGGATGCTGAACGGACCGTCCTCGGCGGAGATGCCGGTGCCGGACTCGTCAGCGGCGTCCGAGTCCTCGACGGCCAGGCCACCGGTCTCGTGGTCGCCGGTGACGACCAACAGGGTGTCGGGGTGGGTGGCGACGTAGGCACGAGCCACGGCCACTGCCTTCTCGAGTTCCTGCATGGACTGCAGGACGCGGGTGCCGTTGTTCGCGTGGGCGAACTCGTCGACACCCTCTTCCTCGACCATGAGGAAGAAGCCCTTCTTGTTCTTGTCCAGCGTGCTCAGGGCCTTGCTGGTCATGGTGGAGAGACCGACCACCGGGCTGTACACGTCGCCCTGGCCCTCGGCGCGCTGCTGGAACATCTCCTCGTTGGCGAAGAGACCGAGGAGCTTGCCGCCCTTGGCGCGGCTGAGCTGGTCCGCGTCGGAGACGTAGGAGTAACCGGCCTTCTTGGCCTTGTCGATGAGGTTGCCCTTGGTGCCCTTGCTCGCCTCGGACGGGTCCTCGGCGGGCTGGTCCTTGAACGCGCCGGCGCTGCCCGCGGGCAGCCACCAGTCCTCGCCACCGCCCAGGATGACGTCGGGCTTGCTGACCTCGATGTACTGGCGGGCGATCTCGTCCTGCGCCGAACGGTTGGCGGTGTTCGCGAAGAACGCCGCCGGCGACGCGTCGGTGACCTGCGCGGTGGTGACCAGGCCGGTGGCCTTGCCGGCTGCCTTGGCCTGCTGCCCCAGGGTGGCCAGCGGGTTGCCGTCCACGTCGACACTGATCGCGCCGTTGTAGGTCTTCTCGCCGGTGGCCCACGCGGTCGCCGCGGCGGCCGAGTCGGTGACGACGGCCTTCGGGTCGTCCGGCTCCGTGGTCAGCTGGCCCGAGGTGGGGAGCTTGTCCATCGCGAGCTGGCCGCCCAGCCCGGCCAGGTGCAGGCGGGCTGCCTGGCGCGTGGCAGCGCCCATGCCGTCGCCGTTGATGAAGATGACGTTCTTGGCGGTCGGGGTCTTGGCCGAGGCGTGCGGAACCGAGGCCGACGCGCCCAGCGTCGGGTTGACCACCATCGTCACGACCGCAGCGGCGACTGCGGCGGCCGCGGGAGCGGCGAACCGCCGAGCCCTACGAACATCCAGGGACACAACGTCCTCCGTTACTGTTCTTGCCCATTACTTGACCGCGAACATAAGGTCTCTTTGGAGGGTGTTGACCAAGAACAGATGACCAGTACGCGACGAGATCTCCAGCAGGAGGTGAAGGCGCAGGCCCCGTACTTGTTCGGACAGGTCACGCGAGGACGGACTCCTCCGCCCCCTCCCGCCGCACCCACCACCAGCACAACGCGGACAGCCCCACCCGTGAGATAGCTCACGAGCGGGGCGCCCCTGACATGTCTTGACAAGACTGTGCGATGCCTCACAGCCAACGGACAGCCACCGGCCGACGACCGACCACCGACGACCGACGACCGACGACCGACGACCACCGGACAACGAGAAACGGGCCCCCACCGTGACTTCCGTCACCGGCGGAGACCCGTTTCGTCGGTATCTCTCTGTGCGCGAGGGGGGAGTTGAACCCCCACGCCCTTGCGGGCACTGGAACCTGAATCCAGCGCGTCTGCCTATTCCGCCACCCGCGCATTGGGTGTGTCTTCCGGCTTCAGACCCGTTATTTCCTTCGGGCCGGCCCCTTCCGACATCGAGAACACTAGCACGTGGGGCAGGCTGGGTTCACATCCCTTATCCCGGGGCAGCGCTCACCTGGTGATCACGTACCGAGCGGTCGGCGGTCACGTATCAACCTCGTACCGGTCGAGCCCATCTACCCAGGAGACGGATCGGGTCCACAGTCAGGTGCGGGACACTGGTCGTGGGCCACCTCTACGATCCATGGCAGAACAACCGCCGATCCCGCGCAGGAGAAGCACGCCGAGGAGTTCGAAGGGGGCCGCTGGGGGAACCGGCTGATTGCCGGGCGCGTAGATACGATCAGTGAGCGGTAACGGCAACGGCAACGGCAGGCAGTACGGGCAAGGCGACAGAGGAGGTGCCCTGTGGGAGTCCTGAAGAAGTTCGAGCAGCGTCTCGAAGGTCTGGTCAACGGCACCTTCGCGAAGGTGTTCAAGTCCGAGGTCCAGCCCGTGGAGATCGCCGGCGCGCTGCAGCGCGAGTGCGACAACAACGCGACCATCTGGAACCGGGACCGGACCGTCGTACCCAATGACTTCATCGTGGAGCTGAGCGCGCCGGACTTCGAGCGGCTCAGCCCGTACTCCGGGCAGCTCGGCGACGAGCTCGCCGGGATGGTCCGCGACTACGCCAAGCAGCAGCGTTACACCTTCATGGGGCCGATCAAGGTCAACCTGGAGAAGGCCGACGACCTCGACACCGGCCTGTACCGGGTGCGCAGCCGTACGCTCGCCTCCTCCAGCGACCAGCAGGCCCCCGAGCGCGCCCCCGCGGGCGGTGCCCCGCAGCGCCCGGGCGGCTACGGCTACCCGCAGCAGAGCGCCGCCGCCCCGCCGATGCCGAGCGCCCCGCCGCCCGGTGCCCGCCCCGGCGGCTACGGGTACCCGCAGCCGACCCAGCCGGCCGCCCAGCGGCCGCCCTCGGGTCCCGTCGGCGCCCAGGCGCCCGGCGCCCGCACCCGCTACTGGATCGAGATCAACGGCACCCGCCATCAGATCTCCCGCGCAACGCTCGTGCTGGGCCGCAGCACCGAGGCCGACGTGCGGATCGACGACCCCGGCGTCTCCCGCCGGCACTGCGAGATCCGGACCGGAACGCCCTCGACGATCCAGGATCTCGGGTCCACCAACGGCATCGTGGTGGACGGGCAGCACACCACCCGCGCTACGCTCCGCGACGGCTCGCGGATCGTCGTGGGCAGCACCACCATCATTTACCGGCAAGCCGAAGGGTGAAGCGGGGGCAATGTCAGAGCTGACCCTCACGGTCATGCGGCTGGGTTTCCTGGCCGTACTGTGGCTGTTCGTGATCGTGGCCGTGCAGGTCATCCGCAGCGACCTGTTCGGTACGCGCGTCACCCAGCGCGGATCGCGTAGGGAAGAAGGACGCCGGCAGCAGCCCGCCGCCCGGCAGCAGGCCGCGCCACCGCAGCAGCGCGGCCAGCAGCCTGCGGCCGGTGGCCGCCAGCGCCGTAACGCCCCCTCCAAGCTGGTCGTCTCCGAGGGCACCCTCACCGGTACGACGGTCGCGCTCCAGGGCCAGACCATCACCCTCGGCCGCGCCCACGACTCGACGATCGTGCTGGACGACGACTACGCCTCCAGCCGGCATGCCAGGATCTACCCGGACCGCGACGGCCAGTGGATCGTCGAGGACCTCGGCTCGACCAACGGCACCTACCTGGACCGGTCCCGGCTGACGACTCCCACGCCGATCCCGCTGGGCGCGCCGATCCGCATCGGCAAAACCGTCATCGAGCTGCGGAAGTAGTGCTACATCATGGATAGGCGCGAGCGGAGCGAGCACGCAGCGGCGGACCGGACGCCGGTCCCCGGCGCGCTCCCGACCGGAGGGTGGGCACCGTGCGGATGTACCCGGAGCCGACGGGCGAGGTGCGCATGAGTCTGTCACTGCGCTTCGCCGCCGGATCGCACAAAGGCATGATCCGGGAGGGCAACGAGGACTCCGGTTACGCCGGTCCCCGCCTGCTCGCCATCGCCGACGGCATGGGCGGCCAGGCCGCCGGCGAGGTCGCCTCCTCCGAGGTGATCTCCACCCTGGTCACGCTCGACGACGACGTGCCCGGCTCCGACATCCTCACCTCCCTCGGCCACGCCGTGCAGCGCGCCAACGACCAGCTGCGCGCCATGGTGGAGGAGGACCCGCAGCTGGAGGGCATGGGGACCACCCTCACCGCCCTGCTGTGGACCGGGCAGCGGCTCGGCCTCGTGCACGTCGGCGACTCCCGCGCGTACCTGCTCCGTGACGGCGTGCTCACGCAGATCACCCAGGACCACACCTGGGTGCAGCGGCTCGTCGACGAGGGCCGGATCACCGAGGAAGAGGCCACCACCCACCCGCAGCGCTCGCTGCTCATGCGCGCCCTCGGCAGCGGCGACCACGTCGAGCCGGATCTCTCCATCCGCGAGGTGCGCGCGGGTGACCGTTATCTCATCTGCTCCGACGGGCTCTCCGGCGTCGTCTCCCACCAGACCCTGGAGGAGACCCTCGCCAGCTACCAGGGCCCGCAGGAGACCGTGCAGGAGCTGATCCAGCTCGCGCTGCGCGGCGGCGGCCCCGACAACATCACGGTCATCATCGCGGACGTCCTCGACCTGGACACCGGCGACACCCTCGCGGGCCAGCTCTCCGACACCCCGGTCGTGGTCGGCGCGGTCGCCGAGAACCAGCACCACCTGCACGACAACGGCTACATGCAGACCCCGGCGGGCCGCGCCGCCAACCTCGGCCGGCAGGGCCACGGCGGGGGCGGCGAGTTCGGCCCGCCCGGCTCCGGCGACACCACCGGCTACGTCCCCACCGACAGCTTCGGCGACTACACCGACGACGACTTCGTCAAGCCCCGCAAGGGCCGCAAGTGGCTGAAGAGATCCTTCTACAGCGTGCTCGCCCTCGCCGTGATCGGCGGGGGCCTGTACGGCGGCTACCGCTGGACGCAGACGCAGTACTACGTCGGCGCCAACGCCGAGCACGTCGCGCTCTACCAGGGCATCAGCCAGGACCTCGCCTGGGTGTCGCTGTCGAAGGTGGAGACGGACCACCCCGAGATCGAACTCAAGTACCTGCCGCCCTACCAGCAGAAGCAGGTCAAGGCGACCATCGCCGAGGGCGGCCTCAAGGACGCCCAGTCGAAGGTCCAGGAGCTGGCCGTGCAGGCCTCCGCCTGCAAGAAGGAGTCGGAGCGCACCGCCGCCGAGTCCAAGACCAGCTCCAAGACCGGCCAGGGCGAGGCCGGAGGCACCACGGGAACCACCAAGACCTCTCTCACGTCCAAGGCCTCGCCCACACCGTCGAACTCGGCGTCCTCCACGGCGTCACCGTCCCCGTCCCCCTCAGCGACCCCCAGCCCCGGCCCCACCCTCTCGGAGGATGAGCAGAAGGTCGTCTCGCTGTGCGGTAAGCAGTAGCAGGCAAGCCGTGAGAGGCCCCGTCACACGATGAGCAGTACTACCAACACGTCGACGAACCACACGTCCACGATCGGCTCCATCGGCACGCCGAGCCGGCGCAACACCGAGCTCGCGCTCCTGGTGTTCGCCGTCGCCATCCCGGTGTTCGCCTACGCCAACGTGGGCCTGGCCATCAACGACAAGGTCCCCGCCGGACTGCTGAGCTACGGCCTGGGCCTCGGCCTGCTTGCCGCCGTCGCCCACCTCGTCGTCCGCAAGTTCGCCCCCTACGCGGACCCGCTGCTGCTGCCGCTGGCCACCCTGCTCAACGGCCTCGGCCTGGTCGTCATCTGGAGACTCGACCAGTCCAAGCTGCTCCAGTCGATCCACGTCTCGGGCGGCAAGGCCACCAACCAGCTGCTGTACACCGCGATGGGCATCGCGCTGTTCATCGTCGTCCTGATCTTCCTCAAGGACCACAGAGCACTCCAGCGCTACACCTACATCTCCATGGTGGCCGCGCTCTTCCTGCTCCTGCTTCCGCTGGTCCCGGGCCTCGGCCTGAACGTCTACGGCGCCAAGATCTGGATCTCCGTCGGCGGCTTCACCATCCAGCCCGGTGAGTTCGCGAAGATCGTCCTCGCGGTGTTCTTCGCCGGCTACCTGATGGTCAAGCGGGACGCCCTCGCGCTCGCCAGCCGCCGCTTCATGGGGCTGTACCTGCCGCGCGGCCGCGACCTGGGCCCGATCCTGGTCGTCTGGTTCATCTCGATCCTCATCCTGGTGTTCGAGACCGACCTCGGTACCTCGCTGCTGTTCTTCGGAATGTTCATCATCATGCTGTACGTCGCCACCGAGCGGACCAGCTGGATCTTCTTCGGTCTGCTGATGTCGGCGGCCGGCGCGGTCGGCGTGGCCAGCTTCGAACCGCACGTCCAGCAGCGTGTCCAGGCCTGGCTCAACCCGATGAAGGAGTACGCGCTCTCCCAGAAGGGCGTCGCCGGCCACTCCGAGCAGGCGATGCAGGCCCTGTGGGCGTTCGGCTCCGGCGGCACCCTCGGCACCGGCCTCGGCCAGGGCCACTCCGACCTGATCCGGTTCGCCGCCAACTCCGACTTCATCCTCGCCACCTTCGGCGAGGAGCTGGGCCTGGCCGGCATCATGGCGATCCTGCTGATCTACGGCCTGATCGTGGAGCGCGGTGTGCGTACCTCGCTCGCCGCCCGCGACCCGTTCGGCAAGCTGCTCGCCGTCGGCCTCTCCGGCGCCTTCGCGCTCCAGGTGTTCGTCGTCGCCGGCGGTGTGATGGGCCTCATCCCGCTGACCGGTATGACGATGCCGTTCCTGGCGTACGGCGGTTCCTCCGTCATCGCCAACTGGGCGCTCATCGGCGTGCTGATCCGCATCAGCGACACCGCCCGCCGCCCGGCCCCGGCCCCCGCCGCCAACCCCGACGCCGAGATGACCCAGGTGGTCCACCCCTCATGAACAAGCCCCTGCGCCGGATCGCGATCTTCTGTGGCCTCCTGATCCTCACCCTGCTGCTGCGCGACAACTGGCTCCAGTACGTCAAGGCCGACACCCTCCGCGAGGACACCGCCAACCGCCGGGTCACGATCGCCCGCTACTCCACCCCGCGCGGCGACATCATCGTCGACGGCAGCCCGATCACCGGCTCCACGGCGTCCGGCTCCTCCGGTCTCAACGACCTGAAGTACAAGCGCACGTACAAGGACGGCCCCATGTGGGCCCCGGTCACCGGCTTCGCCTCCCAGGCCTTCGGCGCCAACCTGATGGAGTCCGTGGAGGACGGCATCCTCACCGGCAACGACGACCGGCTCTTCTTCCGCAACACCCTCGACATGATCACGGGCAAGCAGAAGCAGGGCGGCAACGTCGTCACCACGCTGAACGCAGCAGCCCAGAGCGCCGCCTACAACGGGCTGAAGAAGCAGGGCGGCAAGGGCGCGGTCGTCGCCCTGGAACCCTCCACGGGCAAGATCCTGGCCCTCGCCTCCTACCCGTCGTACGACCCCTCGTCCTTCGCCGGCGCCTCGGACACCGACGCCGCGGCCTGGAAGAAGCTCCAGAAGAAATACAACCCGAACGACCCGATGCTGAACCGGGCCCTGCGCGAGACCTACCCGCCGGGCTCCACCTTCAAGGTCGTCACCGCCGCGGCCGCGCTGGAGAACGGGCTGTACAAGTCGGCCGACGAGGCCACGAACTCGCCGCTGCCCTACGTCATGCCCGGCACCACCACCGAGCTGAAGAACGAGGGCAGCATCCCCTGCAAGAACGCGACCATGCGGATCGCGCTGCGGTACTCCTGCAACACCGTCTTCGGCAAGATCGGCGCCGACCTCGGCAACGACAAGATGCTCGCCGAGGCGAAGAAGTTCGGCTTCGACGCCGAGCATTTCACCCCGACCCGCTCCAGCGCCTCGGTGTTCTCCGACAACATGAACCAGTCGCAGACCGCGCTGTCCTCGATCGGCCAGTACAACACCGCCGCGACCCCGCTCCAGATGGCCATGGTCGCCTCCGCGGTCGCCAACGACGGCAAGCTGATGAAGCCGTACATGATCGACAAGCTCCAGTCCTCGGGCGTCGACACCATCTCCCAGACCGACCCCCAGGAGATGAGCCAGCCGCTGTCCTCCTCCAACGCCCAGATCCTCCAGTCGATGATGGAGACGGTCGTCAAGGACGGCACCGGCAAGAACGCCCAGATCAACGGCATCACCGTGGGCGGCAAGACCGGTACCGCCCAGCACGGTGTGGCGAACAGCGAGAACCCGTACGCCTGGTTCATCTCGTACGCCAAGCTCCCCGACGGCAGCAAGCCCGTCGCCGTCGCCGTGGTGATCGAGGACGACCAGGCCAACCGCGACGACATCTCCGGCGGCGGCCTCGCGGCCCCGATCGCGAAGAGCGTGATGGAGGCAGTCATCAACTCCAAGAAGTGACCCCGCTCACGTCCCCTTCACATCGGTGCACGTTGACATACCGGTCCTGTATCGGGTTACGGGCTTGGCCAGGTCACACAAACACAGCCGGGTACGGTAGGCCCGGACGGCAGCCTCCGACCGCACATCCGTGCCGGTCGGGACCGACGGAGAGGGCTGGTAGGGAACTATGGAAGAGCCGCGTCGCCTCGGCGGCCGGTACGAGCTGGGCCACGTGCTCGGCCGTGGTGGCATGGCGGAGGTCTACCTCGCCCATGACACGCGGCTCGGCCGCACGGTGGCGGTGAAGACGCTGCGCGCGGACCTCGCGCGCGACCCGTCCTTCCAGGCCCGGTTCCGCCGGGAGGCCCAGTCGGCCGCCTCGCTCAACCATCCCGCGATCGTCGCGGTCTACGACACGGGCGAGGACTACATCGACGGGGTCTCGATCCCGTACATCGTCATGGAGTACGTGGACGGCTCGACGCTGCGCGAGCTGCTGCACTCCGGCCGCAAGCTGCTGCCCGAGCGCGCGATGGAAATGACCATCGGCATCCTCCAGGGCCTGGAGTACGCGCACCGCAGCGGCATCGTCCACCGTGACATCAAGCCGGCGAACGTCATGCTGACGCGCAACGGCCAGGTCAAGGTCATGGACTTCGGTATCGCCCGCGCCATGGGCGACTCCGGCATGACCATGACCCAGACGGCGGCCGTCATCGGCACCGCCCAGTACCTCTCCCCGGAGCAGGCGAAGGGCGAGCAGGTCGACGCCCGCTCGGACCTCTACTCGACGGGCTGCCTCCTCTACGAGCTGCTGACGGTACGACCGCCCTTCGTGGGCGACAGCCCGGTCGCGGTCGCCTACCAGCACGTCCGCGAGGAACCCCAGCCCCCGTCGGTGTTCGACCCCGAGATCACGCCCGAGATGGACGCCATCGTCCTGAAGGCCCTGGTCAAGGACCCGAACTACCGGTACCAGTCCGCCGACGAGATGCGCGCCGACATCGAGGCGTGCCTCGACGGCCAGCCGGTCGCGGCCACCGCCGCCATGGGCTCCGTCGGCTACGGCGGCTACCCGAACGACATGCCGACCACGGCCATGCGCGCCGACGGCGCCACCACCATGCTCCCCCCGATGAACCCGGACGACGGCGGCTACGGCTACGACGAGCGCCCGGACCGCCGCCGCCAGCAGAAAAAGAAGAACAACACGTCCACGATCCTGCTCGTGGTCGCGGGCATCCTGGTGCTGGTGGGCTCGATCCTGATCGGGAAATGGGTGGTCAGCGGGGGCGGGGCGGACAAACCCTTCGCCGCCCCGAACTTCGTCGGCCAGACCTACGCGGATGCACAGAAGATGGCCGTCAATTCCAGCCTGAAGCTGGGCACGCCGACACGGAAGACCTGCAACAACGCGCCCAAGGGCAGCGTCTGCTCCCAGGACCCGACAGCGGGCTCGGACGTCAACAAGGGCGACACGATCAACCTGGTCGTCTCCACGGGCGCCCCGAAGGTCGTCGTACCGAGCGTCGTCGGTCAGAACATCGACGACGCCAAGACCACGCTCGAGGGCGACAAGTACAACTTCGTCGTCAAGACGAAGCAGCAAGTCTCCGGTGAGGACCCGGGCACCGTCCTGGATCAGGATCCGGCCCTCGGCGCGGAAGTCCAGAAGGGCTCCACGATCACCCTCACCATCGCCAAGGCCGAGGAGAAGGTGACGGTCCCCGACGTCACCGGCAGGAGCTGTGACGACGCCAAGGCGCAGATGACGGCCAACAACCTGACCGGCAACTGCACCGAGGTGGACACCACCGACGCCAACCAGGTCGGCAAGGTCGTCTCGACCGACCCGGGACCCGGTCAGCAGGTCAAGAAGAACTCGGTGGTGAACATCCAGATCGGCAAGGCCCAGCAGCAGACGGCCGTGCCGAGCGTCCTGGGCCAGACCGTGAGCCAGGCCAAGCAGACCCTGCAGGCGGCCGGCTTCACCAATATCCAGTTCAACGGCGACTCCAGCGACAACGCGCTCGTCACCAACCAGGACCCGCCGGCCAACACCGGCGAAGACGACCCCGGCAACACGCAGATCACCCTGACCACGGTGAGCACCGGCAACAACGGCGGGAACAACAACGGCGGTACCAACTTCTTCGGCGGTACGACCGGAAACTGACGCCGTCCTGCTCCGTCTGAACGGCGGAAGTCCCCCGAGCCGCACCACGCAGCTCGGGGGACTTCCGCCGTTTCGGTTCCCTGTGAGTCACATCACGCACACCGCAATGCTCTCCATGTCCACCATTTCAAGATCTTTGATCTTGAAATAGTGGACGCCCGCCCTGTGGAATGCGATCTCCATCGATTGCCTCACAGGCATCACACAAGGGGGTACTCATGAAGCGTCTCGCTTCCGCCGCTCTCACCACGGTCGCGCTCGCCGCGGCGGCTGTCGTCGGCACGACAGGCACCGCGTCCGCCGCCACCGGCCCGAACTGCAGCGACGCCTACCAGATCGGCAGCACCGGCTACATCACGGTGGACGGGGCGACAGCCGCCTCGGTCAAGCAGTACTACTCGCCGAGCTGTAACCGGAACTACGGCTACGTGTTCGTGTGGCAGAGCTTCCGCAGCGCGCACTCCCACTGGTTCGCCTCCGCCGGCGTCTCGACGACGAGCGACAGCGTGAACCACGCCAGCCAGGGCGACTCGGACGTCACGGAGATCTGGTCGGGCGCAGCCGCAACCGTGGGCTCCTGCACGACGGGGTACGGCTTTCTCGACGTGACCAACGCCGACGGCACCTCCTCAAGCGGAAACCACCAGGGCACCGGCCAGAGCAGCAAGGTCTGCTGACCCTGCTCACCGATGGCCGACGTGTGGTGGCGTTCAGGGCTCGTCAATGAGTCCGTCCAGACGGTGGGCGAGGAATCGCCGCCATTTGCGAACCGTGTCGGCGGCCACTTGCAGGCCCCTGGCGACCACGACAATCGGTGACACCTCAGGCCCTGCGCGCACGCCGGCACGATGCGTGCGCGCAGGGCCTGGGCAGGACGGCGGCTGCGACGGTCGCGCTGTTGTGCGCGGCCGACGCGGCGGTGCTGACAGGGGCCCGCTCGCTCATCGCGATCAGCGAGTGGATCACAGATGCCTCTCAGTCCGTCCTGGGAATTGGGAATCATGGGGCTCACAGCCGATCCGCTCAGCGCAGTCCGGCCTGTGCCGCACGCCGCTACGGTGTCCCGCATGATGCAGCGCGTTGACGGTGACACGCTGGACGCGGCGATCAGCGCGTACTCCAGGCCCGATCGCTACCCCGGCCCCGGGCGTGATGCGTGCTCGGATCTTGGACAGGGGATCGGGTGAACGACGAAGGGCGCGACCATCCGTGATCGCATGATTCCACTCGTGTGATCGCAAAGGCTGCACCCGCACGTTATTCCGCCCGGCCCTGCCCACGTCGCGCCAACTCGCTGATCAACACGGCCTCATTCTCGAGGAGTTGTGCACGTCCGAGCGACTGTCGTCGCTCTGTCGTCACTGAACACCTGCCCTTCTGTCGATCGTGTCTTCCCACTCAACCATTCGTTGGCCGGATCGGGTGGGGACTCGCAGCTCTGCCCTGGCCGTACGGCCACACCACGATCGAAAGGGCAGAGCGTGATCAACGAATCGGCACTGCTGGAATCGCAGAGCCTGCGCGACAGCGTGCTGGACCGCACCGACGTGCTCGACAAGGTGAAGGCGCTGTCACTGCTGCCGGACGGGATGCATGTGACGACGGCGATGGTGGCGACGTACTTCGAAGTCGCCGAAACAGTGATCAACAACCTGCTCAGCCGCCACAGGCAGGAGCTTGAGTCGAACGGCCTTCGCGTGCTCCGCGGTCCTGAACTGCGCGAATTCAAGGAACTCAACTTGAGTTCCTATGGCGGCCCGCAGCCCCGCTCCGGCCTGGCCATCTGGTCCCGCCGAGCCGTCCTCAACGTCGCCATGCTCCTCCGCGACAGCGAAGTCGCACGTCAGGTACGTGTCTACCTCCTCGACATGGAGTACCTGGCCCGGACCCAGCCTGTGGATAACCCGGCGCCAACAGACCTCCTGGCTCTTGACGACCGCATCGACCAGCGCATCACCCACATCCTCGGCAAGACCGTAGTACCGATGTTCAACGCCCTGATCGAGACAACCGGCGAGCATCGGCAAGAGCTGATCGCCCTGCGCGCAGGAGTCCAACGCATCGAGCGGCGGCTCCACCAGCACCACGCACGGCTGAAGAGGCTCGAAGGAGTCCGAGACGACCGCCCCGCCGTCGGAGTCATGGCCGCCATGGACGCCATGAACGGCCGCACCTTCGAACGCCACATCGCCAAACTGCTGATCCGCGACGGATGCACCAACGTCGTCGTACAGGGCGGCCACGGCGACCGTGGCGTCGACATCATCGGACTCACGGCCGACGGGCGACGCCTCGTCGTCCAGTGCAAGAGGTTCGCGCCCTACCTCAACATCACCAGCCCCGACGTCCAGAAGTTCATCGGGTCCGCGAAGGTCCTGTACAGCGCAGAGGTGGCGCTCTACGTCGCAACGTGCCCCTTCACTCCTGAGGCCCTGGACATCGCTGCCGAAGCCGGGATCACCGCCGTACACCGGGGGGTGCTGGAGGATTGGAGTGCCGGGGAACCGCTGAAGGTCCTGGCGTGAGAACGAGGTGACGTGAAAGGGCCCGAAGCTGCAAAGGGAAGTTGCGGCTTCGGGCCCGGCTCGCTCTTAGCGTGACAAGACGTCACGCTAACGCAGTTCCTTCGGCGGAGTCCGCTTGCTGTCGACCTTGTCGACGCGCACCAGCTCGCCCCACACCACGTACCGGTACCGGCTCGTGTACACCGGCGTGCAGGTCGTCAGGGTGATGTAGTGGCCCGGCTTGGTCTTGCCGGACTCCTTGGGGACCTGGGAGAGGACCTTGACGTTGTACTTCGAGGTCTCCGGGAGGATGTCGTAGACCTTGTAGACGTACCAGTTGTCACGGGTCTCGAAGACGACCGGGTCGCCGACCTTCACCTTGTCGATGTTGTGGAACTTGGCGCCGTGGCCGTCGCGGTGGGCGGCCAGGGTGAAGTTGCCGGTCTTGCCGGTGGTGGGGAGCATGGCCTTGGCGGGGTCGATGTAGTAGCCGGCCACGCCGTTGTTCAGGACGTCCGTCGACGTGCCCTTCTCGACCAGGACCTCGCCGTTCTTCATCGACGGCACGTGCAGGAAGCCGATGCCGTTCTTCGTGTTCAGCGCACCGGGACCGGTGTCCTGCTGGGCCCAGGTCTCCCGGACCTTGTCACCCGCCCGGTCGGCCTTGCGGTCGGCTATCACGTTCGTCCACCACAGCGAGTAGACGACGAACAGGCCGAGCACCAGGCCCGCCGTGATGAGGAGTTCACCGAAGACGCTGACCGCCATGGCGATCCGGCCGATCGGCCGCCGCCCCGGCACGGACGCCGCGTCCGGCGCGTCGGTCTGCTCTTCGGTGTCGTCGGCGGTCGCTGCCACTGTTCCTCTGCCCCTACTCGACGAGCGCGTCTGGCTTGCCCTTGCTGCGCGGGCGTTCCTCGACCATCTTGCCCCACACGATCAACCGGTACTTGCTGGTGAACTCCGGTGTGCAGGTGGTGAGAGTGATGTACCGGCCCGGCTGGGTGAAACCCGAACCCTTCGGCACCGGGTCCAGCACACTCACGTTGCTCGGCGACGTCACCGGCAGCATCGACGTCACCTTGTACACGAAGTACTCGTCCTGCGTCTCGACGACGACCGCGTCACCGGCCACGAGCTTGTTGATGTACCGGAACGGCTCACCGTGCGTGTTGCGGTGCGCGGCCAGACCGAAGTTTCCGGTCTTGTCCTGCGGCATCGCGGTCTTCAGCGCGCCCTCGCCGTAATGCCCGACCATGCCCTTGTCGAGGACCTTCTTGTTGCTGACGCCCTCCGCGATCGGCGCCACCACGTCCAGCTTCGGGATGTGCAGGATGGCGAAGCCCTGCCCGGGCGCGAAGACACCGGGGGCGCGCTTGCCGCTCGCCCAGTCCTTCTGCAGACTGCTGGCCTCGCTGCCGGCCTGAGCGTGGGCGCGGACGTTCGTCCACCACAGCTGGTAGGTGACGAACAGCAGCATCAGCACGCCGGTGGTGATGAACACCTCTCCTATCGCCCGGCTCGCCATGACGGCCGGGCTGGGCTTGCGCAACCGCTGCTGCCGACGGGCCTCGACCCGGGAGAGCGGCCGGCCCGCCGCCGTGCGCGGCGCGGTGTTCTCCTGCGGCGCCGTCTCCGATGCGCCACCATGCCGCCCACCACGCCGCTTGGCGGCCTTTCTGCGGGCCGCTCGGCCGCCCCCTGGGGTTCCGGTGCCGGAAGAGGCTGCTGTGCCCGCAGAAGCCGATATGGGCAGCGGATCGGGGATCCGCAGCGCGACCGTCTCCTCGTCGACCGGCGGGAGGGGCGGGAGAAACGCCGTCTCCCCGAGCGCGCCAGACCCCCCGTACGGCTGATCCCCGTACGAGGCACCGGTCTCGCGCTCGGGGCGCAGCGCGGTCACGCCGTGGCCCTGCCCACCACCGGGGCAAGCCCCGCCGACCTCGCCACGGCCCCCTGGTCACCGCACTCCACCAGCCAATTGGCCAGCATCCGGTGCCCGTGCTCGGTCAGCACCGACTCGGGGTGGAACTGCACGCCCTCCACCGGGAGTTCACGGTGTCTGAGCCCCATGATGATCCCGTCGTGGGTGCGGGCGGTCACCTCCAGCTCGGCCGGCACCGTCGCCGGCTCGGCGGCCAGCGAGTGGTACCGGGTCGCCGTGAAGGGCGAGGGCAGCCCCGCGAAGACCCCCTGGCCGCCGTGCTCGACCAACGAGGTCTTGCCGTGCAGCAGTTCCGGCGCCCGGTCCACCACACCCCCGTACGCCACCTGCATCGACTGCATGCCGAGGCAGACACCGAAGACCGGGACACCGGTCGCGGCGCAGTGCCGGACCATGTCCACGCACACCCCGGCCTCCTCCGGCGTCCCGGGACCGGGCGAGAGCAGCACCCCGTCGAAGCCGTCCTGGGCGTGCGCCGTCGACACCTCGTCGTTGCGCAGCACCTCGCACTCGGCACCCAGCTGGTACAGGTACTGGACCAGGTTGAAGACGAAGCTGTCGTAGTTGTCGACGACGAGAATCCGCGCGCTCACTGGTTGTCCACCGTCACATCGTTGAAGGGCAGCAGCGGTTCGGCCCAGGGGAAGACGTACTGGAAGAGGACGTAGACCACGGCCAGGACCAGCACAAGTGAGATCAGCGCCCTCACCCACGCGTTGCCCGGCAGATGCCGCCAGATCCAGCCGTACATGCCGTCCCTTCCGTTCCACCACGGCACCAGAATCCCGCCGTACTGCACCAGACTAACGGCGCAGCGCCTTAGGTCTGCCTGACTCCACAGGCTGTGTGGAGTCCAAGTGCGCCCAGACGATCAGCCGATGGCTGTGCCCCCATTCCGGATCGCACGTGGTCAGCGTGAGATAGCGCCCCGGACGCGTATACCCCGACTTACGTGGCACAGGGTCGATCACTTCAACGTCCGTCGGAACTGTTTTGTAAGGGCCTTTGTCGATCCGATACGTGAACCAGGTCGTCCCGTCCGTCAGGACGACCGCATCGCCCTCACGCAGCTTCGGGAAGTCGAGAAACGGGTCGCCGTACGTGCGCCGGTGGCCGGCGACCGCGAAGTCGCCCACCTGCCCGAGCCGGGCGGTCCGGGCGTAGTGGGCGAGGCCCTTCTTCAGCACATCGGTGCCGGTGCCCTCCAGGACCGGCTTGTTCCACGTGAAACCGAACCGGGGGATGTACATGATCGCGAAGGGCTTGCCGTAGTGGTACGCGGCGGGCTGCGCGGGTGCGGCGGTCGCCTTCGCCGTGGGGTGCACCGTGGCCTTCGCCGACCACTGCCGCTGTAACTGGTCGATCTGGTCGTGCATCTCGCTGTCGGCCTTCACACCGGTCCAGAACAGCACGTACGCGACGAAGAGCACGATGAGCGTGCCGACGGTGATGCAGAGCTCGCTGACGGTCCTGACGATCACGCGCACCGGCGGCTCCAGAAAGTGACGAGCTGCTTACCCCACGGGCTTCGCGTAGTGCAGATCCACTGTGCCCGAGTAGCCCGGCAGAGTCACCGTCCCGTCCTCGGTCACTTTCCAGCCGAGGCCGTACACGTTCACGTACACCATGTAGTTCTGGATGGCCTCGGAGTCCGCGAGCGACTTCTGCATCTTCGCCGGGTCGCCGATCGCCTGGATCTTGTACGGCGGTGAGTAGACCCGGCCCTGGAGAATCAGGGTGTTGCCGACGCAGCGCACGGCGCTGGTGGAGATCAGCCGCTGGTCCATGACCTTGATGCCCTGGGCGCCGCCCTGCCACAGGGCGTTCACCACGGCCTGCAGGTCCTGCTGGTGGATGACCAGGTAGTCGGGCTGCGGCTCGGGGTAGCCCGGGAGCTTGGCGGTGGCGTTCGGCGGGGCGTCGTTGAGCGTGACGGTGATCGCCTTGCCGGTCAGCTTCTGGGTGCCCGCATCCTTCTCCAGGCCCGCCAGCTGGTCGTCCTGGGCCTTGGTGGAGCCGTCGTCACGCTTGGCGAGCTTCTCGTTCTGGTCGCGCGTGCTCGCGTTGGACTCGTCCAGCTCCTTGTTCCTGCGGCTGTGCTCCTGGATCAGGTCGGAGAGCTTGAGCAGGTTGTCGTCCGAGCGGATGTCGGTGCCCTTGGCCGTGTTGAAGCTGGTGAAGAAGAGAAGACCGGCCAGGGCGAAGACGCCCACGGTGAGAATCCGCACCGGCCGGAAGCGCGGCCGGAGGCCGGAGGGGAAACCGCCCTCGCCGGCCGGGTCCGAACCCGTTGATCCGGTCGCGTTGGAGTCGGCAGAATTGCTCAACGTACCCTTATCTCCTTCAGCGCCACGGAAGCACTACGCTAACGGACGCCCGGGGGAGCGCTCAGTCTGCCCTTACTGTCCCCTTGTACGCTGCCCCGAGCCCGACCCAGTTACCTGCGCGGCCACGCAGCGCATCGACAGGAGAGACCCTCGTGCCGAAGTCACGTATCCGCAAGAAGGCCGACTACACGCCGCCCCCGGCGAAGCAGGCGACCGCCATCAAGCTCAACAGTCGGGCCTGGGTCGCGCCGGTGATGCTGGCCATGTTCCTCATCGGGCTGGCCTGGATCGTCGTCTTCTACGTGACCGACGGTTCACTGCCGATCGACAGCCTCGACAACTGGAACATCGTCGTGGGCTTCGGCTTCATCGCGGCCGGCTTCGGCGTCTCCACCCAGTGGAAGTAACCCGACCGACAGCTCTGCCCAGGGCTGTTCGCTGAGTTATCCACAGGCCTGAGCTGCTGTCCACACCCTCCTGGGGAAAAGACGACGATCTGTGGATAACCCGTTGGGTGTTGACGCCAGTACGACTACCACAACACCCGCCGCAAAATCCTTCGCCCCCTCCCTGACCTGCGACAACGCAGGTGAGTGGGAGGGGGCGCAGTTGTGCACGCACGTTTTGCACAAGATCGGCCACTGACTGTGGACAACGGTTCGGTATCGGTGCGGTGAGCCGCCGTGATCGGTGATCGGTGATGAGCCTCAGGCTCAGGTGAGCTGCGCGGTCCGGATGACCGTGATCACCACGGCCGCGACCAGCACCAGCGCACACGTGCCGTACTGGATCAGGTTCCGCCGCTCGCGCGGGGCGTGCACCATCGCGTAGCCGGTGATGACACCGGCGACCAGGCCGCCGATGTGGGCCTGCCAGGCGATGCCGCCGCTGAACGTGAAGATGAGGTTGATCACCAGCAGGGCGATGATCGGCCGCATGTCGTAGTTGAGCCGGCGGATGAGCACCGCGGTCGCGCCGAAGAGGCCGAAGATCGCACCGGAGGCGCCGAGCGAGGGCTGGTTCTGGGCGGCGAGCAGATAGGTGAGAGCGCTGCCGGCCAGGCCGGAGACGAAGTAGAGCGTGATGTAGCGGGCGCGGCCGAGGGCGGCTTCCAGGGGGCCGCCGATCCACCAGAGGCTGAGCATGTTGAACACGATGTGCATGGGGCTTGAGCTGTCATGCAGGAACATCGCGGTCAGCATGCGGTAGTACTGGCCCTGGGCGATGCCTTCGACGTCGCCGTACTGCGGGAACCAGGCCTGGCCGATCAGGTCGAACCGGTTGGTGAAGCCGTCGCCGACGGAGAGCTCGACCAGGAAGACGGCGATGTTGATGCCGATCAGGATCTTGGTGAGGAGCCGCGGGTCGGCGGTCATCGTGCCGCCGGCGAGGGTGCGGGGCTGGGAGGCGGCCGGGGGCGGGCCGCTCTGGCCTGCGGTGGTGCCGCGGACGCAGTCGGGGCACTGGAAGCCCACGGAGGCGCTGACCATGCACTCGGGGCAGATGGGGCGCTCGCAGCGGGTGCAGCGCACACCGGTCTCCCGGTCCGGGTGCCGGTAGCACTTGGGCAGGCTGTGGGCGTCGCGCGCGCTGCCTGTCGCCTGGTCCTCCATGGGATCCCCTCGCTCGTCGTGGGCAGTGTTCCGCCCCGCCCATCCTTACGGACGAGCGGGGCGTTTGGTTCCCTTCGGGCGCTTCGTTTTCGGACCGCTCAGCCGCCGCGCTTCTCGACGACGACCGTCTCGATGACGACGTCGTTCACCGGCCGCTTGTTGGGTCCGCTGACGGGGACGGCCGCGATGCTGTCCACGACCTTCTGGCCGGCCGGGTCGACGACCTCGCCGAAGATGGTGTGCTTGCGGTTGAGGTGGGGAGCGGGGTTCACCGTGATGAAGAACTGGGAGCCGTTGGTGCGGGGGCCTGCGTTGGCCATGGCGAGCAGGTAGGGGCGGTCGAAGCGCAGGTCGGGGTGGAACTCGTCCTCGAACTTGTAGCCGGGGCCGCCGATGCCGGTGCCGACCGGGTCGCCGCCCTGGATCATGAAGCCGCTGATCACCCGGTGGAAGACCGTGCCGTCGTAGAGCGGGTCCGTGGAGACCGTGCCGGTGTCCGGGTGGGTCCACTCACGCTCACCCTGCGCCAGTTCGACGAAGTTTCTGACCGTCTTGGGCGCGTGGTTCGGGAAGAGCCGGACCTCGATGTCGCCGAGGCTGGTCTTCAGGGTGGCGTAGAGGTGCTCGGCCACGGTCCGCCTTCCGTTGTGCTCGGATTCAGTGCCCTCGATCCTCGCACGGTACGGCGGGTCCGATGCCCGGCCGGGGCTTCCGGGCCTGGATCCTCACGAATCACTTGCGGAACCCCTTCTGTCATGCGGGGGCGCGCGGCGTCGATCCGTGGCATTGTCGTCGACAAGCCCCTCTTAGCTCTGGTTGCACCCGTATGCCCGTCCTCGCGCGCCGCCCGGCCCGCGAGCAGGCATGATCCGTAAAAGGGTGGAAAGTCGAAATACCGTACGCCACCGAGGAGGAGGAAACCCGTGACCCGCAAAGAGAGCGTGCGCGCCGCGACCAGTTCGGCGAAGGACAGCGTGCGGCACGCCGCGGAAGCGGTGGCGCCCTACGCCGACACGGCCAAGGAGCGTGCCGCGTACTACGCACAGGAGGCACGCGTACGGCTCGCGCCCGTGGTGTCGCAGGCCGCTGAACAGGCCCGCGTCCAGTACGACGCCCGTCTCGTGCCGCGTCTGGAGCAGGCCCGCATCCATGTGCCGCCGAAGATGGACCAGGCCGCGCACGACGCCGCCGACCTGACACGCAAGGCGGCCCGGCAGGCCGCCGACTACTCGCGTCCGAGGATCGAGCAGGCGGTGGCCGCGGCCGGTCCGGTCCGCGAGGAGGCGACCGCCCGGGGTGCCGCGGCGCTGGCCGCGCTGCGCGGCAATGTGTCGGCCGAGGACATCGAGAAGCTGGCTCGCCGGAACCAGCGGCGCTCGGCGTGCGGTCGTGCGTTCAAGGCGTTCGCGGTGTTCGGTGTGCTGGCCGGTGCGGCCTTCGCCGCCTGGAAGTGGTGGGACAAGCAGGCCAACCCCGACTGGCTGGTCGAGCCCCCGGCCGCCACGGAGGTCCCGGACGCGGGCCGCCTCAGCTCGGTGGACGGCACTTCCCCCCTCGACCCGGAGGTCCAGGCGAAGGAGGCGGAGGAGCACGGTTCCCGGTCCCGGGACGACAAGAACCGCTGAGCCCGGCGGATCGCACGTCTGCCGTGTCCCGTCCACGGCGCCGTTTCACGTGAAACCAATCGCTTGACCGTGAGGGCGAACAAATAACCCCTCTGACCGCGTTTACGCAGGTCAGAGGGGTTTGTTGTGGAGCCTAGGGGAGTCGAACCCCTGACATCCGCCATGCAAAGACGGCGCTCTACCAACTGAGCTAAGGCCCCGTACGGGAAGCGACCGGCCAAGCGGAAGGTCCGCGGGGTCGGTGCCGCAGACCAGAGTACCGGGTCACCCCCCGTACCTCGCAAAAAGATTGGGGGTCCCCGCAGATGACCACTCTCCGTAAGATGCTCGACGGGGTTCGCTGTAGCGAACCGTGGTTTTTTTGGGGAAGCGATGGGGAGACGCAATGGACGCCGCACAGCAGGAGGCCACCGCCAGAGCGCGGGAGCTGCAGCGGAACTGGTACGGAGAGCCGTTGGGGGCGCTCTTCCGTAAGCTCATCGACGACCTGGGGCTCAACCAGGCACGTCTCGCGGCGGTCCTCGGACTGTCCGCGCCCATGCTGTCGCAGCTGATGAGCGGGCAGCGGGCGAAGATCGGCAACCCGGCCGTGGTCCAGCGGGTGCAGTTGCTCCAGGACCTCTCGGCTCAGGTCGCGGACGGCAGCGTGAGCGCGGCCGAGGCGACCGAGCGCATGGACGAGATCAAGAAGTCCCAGGGGGGTTCGGTGCTCAGCAACACCACGCAGACGACGAGCGGTTCGGGAGCGCCGACGGTCAAGCGGGTGGTTCGCGAGATCCAGTCGCTGCTGCGCTCGGTGGCCGCCGCCGGTGACATCATCGACGCGGCGGACACACTCGCTCCGACCCACCCGGAGCTGGCGGAGTTCCTCCGGGTGTACGGCGCCGGCCGCACGTCGGACGCGGTCACGCACTACCAGTCGCACCAGAGCTGAGCCACGGCCCGGCGCGCCGGAGGGGGTCCGGTGAACCGGGCGGGGCCAGGCCCTGGCCGAGGGGGTCACGCGAGAGGGGTCGTATCGCTCATCCGGGGGAAGCAAGGGGGGTAACAGGCAAGGGGGGTGGCAGGGGAAGCCGAGGGGGAGGGGTACGGGCAGTCATGGGTGAGGTCTTCGCGGGCCGGTACGAACTGGCCGACCCGATCGGTCATGGCGGAGTGGGCGCCGTGTGGCGCGCCTGGGACCACCGGCGCAAGCGCTATGTGGCGGCCAAGGTGCTCCAGCAGAGCGACGCCCACGCGCTCCTGCGCTTCGTGCGGGAGCAGGCGCTGCGCATCGACCATCCCCACGTCCTGGCTCCGGCCAGCTGGGCCGCCGACGACGACAAGGTCCTGTTCACGATGGACCTGGTCGCCGGCGGCTCGCTGGTCCACCTCGTCGGGGACTACGGTCCCCTGCCCCCGCTGTTCGTCTGCACCCTCCTTGACCAGCTCCTCGCCGGCCTCGCCGCGGTGCACGCCGAGGGTGTGGTGCACCGGGACATCAAGCCCGCGAACATCCTGCTGGAAGCGACCGGCACCGCCCGTCCCCGGCTGCGCCTGTCCGACTTCGGCATCGCCATGCGGTTCGGCGAGGCCCGGCTGACCGAGACCAACCTCGTGGTCGGTACGCCGGGTTACATCGCCCCTGAGCAACTCCTGGGCGCGGAGCCCGACTTCACGGCCGACCTGTTCGCCGTCGGCCTGGTCGCCCTGTATCTCCTGGAGGGCGCCAAGCCCGACGCCAAGGCGCTCGTCCAGTACTTCGCCGAACACGGCACTCCGGGTGCGCCCAAGGGCATCCCGGACCCGCTCTGGCAGGTCGTCGCCAGTCTTCTCCAGCCGGACCCACGTGCCCGTTTCCGCACGGCCACGGGAGCCCGCAGAGCCCTCGCCGAGGCCCGGGAGCTCCTCCCGGAGACGGACGCGGACGACGAGTCGATCGAGATCTTCGACCAACTGGGGCCGCTGCCCACGGGGTTCAGGGCGGAGGGTCCGGTGCGGGTGGCTTCGGGGGTCGACACAGCGCAGGAGGCCTCGGGGACTGCGGCAGGGCCCGCTGCACCGGGAGCGGCAGCGCCGAATCCCGACGCGGCGACCGCGACGGGGCAACGGGCAACCGGGGCCGCCCCGGGCCGGGAGAAGGCCGCGGAGCCGGCCGGTGCGGCAGGGACGGGGGTGCAGGCGGGCCCGGGTGCGAGGTCGGCTGTCGCGGCGCCCGGTCCCGGCGCCGGGACCGGGACCGCCGAAGGGTCCCCGGCGGTCGGCGCCAACGGCACCCGCGGCGGCGGAACCGCTTCGGCCCCCGCCTCCATGTCCGACACCGGCAGCTTCCGGCTCCCCCCACCCCAGACGCCGGTCGCCCCGGCCCCCGCTGCCGTACGGCCCGGGCCGACACCGCCGTACCCGCCGTACGCCCAGCCACCGGCAGCCCCGGGCGCGCAGCCCCACACGCCCTGGCCACCCGCGCAGCCGCTCCCCCCGGTCCAGCCGCACGCTGACACCCCCACCCCCACCGCCACGTACACCGCGCAGGAACCGCAGACCCCGCCGCCGTCGTCGTCGGTCCGCACCCACGGCCGGCGTCGGCGGCGGGCGCCTCGGCCCGGTCCGCCCGCCAGGGCGGTCGTGCCCGTCCTTCTCCTCGCGCTGGCCTGTTACGCCGTCGGTTTCTGGGCGCTGGCCCGGCTCTGAGCGCGCCGGGCGGTCAGGGTCCACACGCCGAGGACGAGCAGCAGGGCGGTGCCCGTGCCGATCCCGCCGGCCGCGAGCGCCCGCATCGCCGTGTCGTCGCCGCCCGTGGTCAAGAGGCCCCCGCGGTCCCAGGACACGCCGAAGATGCCCTTCGGGATGGGCGAACCGGCGTACGCGGGGCCGGAGTTCGGGGTGCCGTCGACGCGGACCCGGAGCGTGACGCCGTACGGCCCCTTCCCGAAGGTGTCCGCGGTCTGCCCGGTGAGGTGGACGACGAGGTAGTAGGTGCCGGCGAAGCGGACGGCGCTCTCGGTGCCGGAGGCGGCGTACCGGTTGGCGTAGGCGACGGGTGGCAGGGGATCGAGGGAGGACGACTTCTGGGTGCCGTCGTAGCCGAGGGAGACGTCGTCGACGTGGCCGCGGACAGGGTTGTAGAGGGACAGGTTGAGCGCGGCGCTGACATAGCCGGGGGTGTCGCCGCCGGTGCTGCCGAGGTCGACGGTGGCGTGGAGCTGCTGGCCCCAGTCGACCGGGACGGCGTAGTAGAGGGTCTGGCCGGGCGTGATGTCGGTCTGCCAGACGCCCTGGTCCAGGGTGCGGGCCGTGGTGAAGCCGGCGCCCGCGGTGCGGTGGCGGGGGTCCGAGGTGAGCGGCGCGGGTGACGCGGAGTTCCAGGCCTCGGGGGCGGTGGTGGCGCCGGTCTTGGCCAGGGCCGGTTCGGTGACGGGGGCGATCTCCAGGTCCCAGCTGCCGGGGGTGGTGGTCCGTGAGCCGGAGACGAGCCGCTCGACGACCACGTAGTAGGTTCCGGCGTCCTGGCACAGCGCCCTGCCCGCGTCCCGCCGCCCCACCGCCGTCACCGGCCGTGGGCTGAGCCCGGCGCCGAAGCGGGCGCTGTCGTAGTCGCAGGCGGTGCCGTTGGCGTCCTCGATCGAGACCTCGATGCCGTCGCTGGCCGAGACGGTGGCGGAGGCGGGCGGCACGGCGGTGACGGGGACGTAGGCGGTGGCGGCGGCGGTGAGTTCGAGGCGGAAGTACAGCTCGCCCTTGTCGGGGAGGGTGCTGCGGTAGCTCGTGCCGGGCTCCAGCGGTACGGCGTCCGTGGTGCTCGCCGCTCCGGAGACGGTGCGGGCGTCGGGGGCGAAGGCGTATCCGCTGCCACCACCATCGGCGGCGGCAGCAGCGGTCGGGAGCAGTGCCGTCAGTGCGAGGGCGGCCGTCATGCAGATGGCCCGCCCTACCGCCGTACGCCACCGCCATGCCGCCGTACGCCACCGCCGTATCACGCGCGCCCCCCAGTCGTCGTCCGCCGACCGCCGAAGTCACGGCCCGGCCGGGCCCCATACTGCCCCGCGCGCCCCCGCGCCACCCGGCGATCCACGTGACCGTCCGAAACGCCCCGCCCGGAGCACCTGCATCGCGCCCACAGCCACCCCGGCAACCCTGGCCACCCCGGCAACGCAAAACCCCGACCGCACTGGCGGCCGGGGTCTCAGTGTCGTCTGTTGTCGGTACTCACGAACCCGTGGGCACGGAGTCAGTCGCCTCCGTCCACAGATCCTGCTCGGCGCGATCCGCCTGGATCTGGCGGTACACGAGGAGCCCGCCGATGGCGGCCAGTGCGACCAGGAGAAGCTTCTTCACCGCGCGACCTCGTCTCTTCCTTGACGTAGGGGACCTCTGCCGCCCGACTATACACACCGACCGATATCGATCGGTGACCTGGCATCCGACCCCCAACTCCGTTCCGCCACAAGGCGTTGCACGAGGTCGGACCGCTCCGATCGGAGGGTGATCACACCTCCACGGACGGTTACTTTGCTCCCTCTCGACTCCCTTCGCGGGCCTTTCTTCGGATTTTTCCCACGCCATGCGCCCATCCGTGTGGTGTTCATCGGAACATCGACGCGCCACAAGCCGACGTCCCCCACTTCGCGACCCCCATACACATCATGAGGAAAGTACGCAAATCGCCCAACCCGAAAGTGAGGGGCCATGGCCCGGAACTCCAAGGTCATGAAGCTGTGGACCGCCATCGTCACCGCCTTCCTCGCGCTGTGCACGGCGCTCGGATTCGTCTCCGCCACCACCGCCGCCGCCGTACCGCAGACCGAGACCCCGCGCAACAGCACCGGCGACGACCACGTCACGGACCGGGTGACGATCCCGGCACAGACCCACTGGCTCTGGTCCCAGGCAAGGTCCCTCCCGCCCACGATGAAGCAGCGCATCCGGGCCGAGGCCCACGGCAAGACCCCCAGCTGCCGGCACCGCCCCCTGGACACCACCGAGTCGGAGACCCCGGCCGAACCCCCCGCGGCACCGCTCGACTGCTGATCCCCCAGGTACAGACGGCTCGGACGCAACGGCGCAGGGCGACTTGCGTACGTACCAGCGCCTACTGCGACACAGACCCGCGACCGGAATCGATCCGGCCGCGGGCCTCCGCACGTCCGGACATCCCTGCATCTCTGCGCCCCTGTACCCCTGCATCTCTTGCGTCTCTTGCGTCTCTTGCATCTCTTGCGGCTCTTGCGGCTCTTGCGGCTCTGCGTCCGTGCATCCGTGGCCGGAGCGGCTCGACTCCTCAACTCCTCTTGAGGAGTCGTAGGCTGATCATGTGCCCAAGGCGTACGAGGAGATCGCCGACGACCTCCGCCGCTCCATCAGGAAGGGCGAGCGCGAGCCCGGCGCCCGGCTGCCCTCCGAGGCGGAGCTCGCCCGGCACTACGGGCGGAGCGTCCCGACGATCCAGAACGCGCTGCGGCTGCTCAGCGCGGAGGGACTGATCGACAAGCGGCACGGCAGCGGCACCTTCGTGCGCCGTCCGCGCACCCGCGCGGTCCGCGACAACGAACGGCACCAGTGGGAGAAGGACCGCGCCCTGATGCCGGAGGCCACCCGGGCCAAGACCGGCGCGACCGAGCGCGAGACCGGCCTGGTCATCGACGACCTGGTCTTCTTCGCCCGCTACCGCGAGCTGGCCGCGCTCGGCGACCTCGCCGACGCGTTCGGGGTGCCGGAGGGCACCGTGCTCCTGGAACGCACCTACCGGACCAGGCACTCCGCCGAGACCGCCCCCTTCAACCTGGTGACCTCCTACCTCGTCCGTGACCTGATCGCGGCCAATCCGGAGCTCCTGGACGAGGCAAACGAACCCTGGCCGGGCGGCACCCAGAACCAGCTGCACACCGTCGGCATCGAGGTCGACCGCGTCGAGGAGCGCTTCACCGCCCGGCCACCGACGCCGGAGGAGGCCCGGGAGCTGGACCTGCCGGCCGGCACCTCGGTGATCCTGCTGCGCAAGACGTCGTACGACATCCACGACCGCATCGTGGACATCACCGCCGTCACGCTCCCCGGCGACCGCACCGAACTGCTCTTCACCACACATCTGGAAAGGTGGTGAGCGCTGCCGTGACCCGGCGCATCACCGTCGTCACCGCGGTCCACGCGCCGTCGGCCCGCTTCCTGCCCGAGGCCTACGCGTCGCTGTGCGAGCAGCGGCTGCCGGACGGGTGGGAGTGGGAGTGGCTGATCCAGGAGGACGGGCACGGCGACAAGGTGCCCCGGTACGTTCCCGACGACGCGCGGGTGTCGTTCCGGCAGGGCCGGGCCGGCGGTCCCGGGGTCGCGCGCACCATGGCGCTGGCCCGGGCGCAGGGGCCGTACGTCAAGGTCCTCGACTCCGACGACCGGCTGCCGCCCGGTGCGCTGGGCCGTGACCTGGCCGCGCTGGAGGCCCGCCCGGACCTCGGCTGGGCCACCTCACGGGCCCTGGACCTGCTGCCGGACGGCTCCACGGAGGGTTTCCCCGGCGACCCGGAGGAGGGTCCGATCGAGCGCGGGACGGTGCTCGGCCACTGGGCGGCGAACGGCTTCCGCGCCCCGGTCCACCCGGCCACCCTCTTCGTCCGCCGCGAGCTGCTGCTGGCCCTCGGCGGCTGGATGGCGCTGCCCGCCTCCGAGGACACGGGACTGCTGCTCGCCCTCGACGCCGTCAGCGTTGGCTGGTTCACGGCGGAGGTCGGGCTGTTCTACCGCAAGTGGGAGGGCCAGGTCACCGGCCGCCCCGCACACACCGACCCGGTGGAGCGGGAGGCCCGCATGACGGTCGTGGCGGCACGGGCACGGGCGCTGGCGGAGCTCGGCTGGCGGTACGGCTGACGGTACGGCTGACGTAGGCGGTACGGCCGTCTTACAGCGTGTGCGGTACGACCGTCCTACCGCGCCGGTCTGTACGACCGCCCTGCCGCGTCGCTCACAGGGTCGCCGCGTCCACGCGCGAGAACACCAGGTCGCTCTCCTCGGTCACCGGGCGGTCCCAGCGGACCGGGACCACCGGCGGGCCGTACAGGGCGCGGGGGTAGCTGTCGGCCGCGTAGCTGTTGGCGAGCCGGTAGACGTGGTAGCCGGCGTCGGTCATGGTGCGCAGCAGGTCGTCCGCGGAGTCGCCGAGCTGGGCCATCCGGTCGGGGGTGACCTCGACGGTGATCTCGGCGTCCGGGCGGAGCTTCTCCAGCAACGGGGCGAGCCCGCGCACCACCGCGCCCTCGGCGCCCTCCACGTCGATCTTGACGACCCGCGCGGTCTCGATCTCCTCCGGCCGGAGCAGTTCGGGCAGCGGGACGGCCTCGATGTCGAAGCTGGACTCGGCCGGGCCGTCCCACGGGACGATGCTGTTGGCACCCATGTTGCGGGAGCTGGCGAGCACGAAGGTCAGGGTGCGGTGGGCGTCGGAGACGGCGGCGTTGACCGCGCGGATGTTCCGGCAGCCGTTGAGCGCGCTCTGCTGCTCCAGGCGGCGGTGGAAGGCGGGGGAGGCCTCGACGGCCACGACCCGGCCCTTCTCCCCGACCAGCCGGGAGGCGAGGACGCTGAAGACGCCGATGTTGGCGCCGACGTCGACGAAGCAGTCCCCCGGCGCCAGCCGGCCGCGCAGCCAGCGGGTCATGTGCGGTTCCCACACCCCGAAGAGGTAGAGGTAGCGCTGGATGAGGTCCTGGGTGTCGACCGCGAACCGGTCGCCGGAGAGCGTCTCGACGACGCGCTGCCGGGGGTGGTCGCGCAGGTAGGGGTTGAGCGCGCGGGCCGCGAGGGTCTTGCCCCAGGGACGCGGGAAGTCGCGGACGTAGCGGCGGCCGAGGGTGGCCAGGAGTTCGGTGAGTCCGGTGAGTCCGGTGAGTCCGGTGAGTTGGCTGGATTCGGTGGGGGCGGTGGGGGCAGTGCTCATCCGCTAGTCGGTGACCCTTCGGCCGTCGATCCGGATCGCCTGCGACGGGCAGCGCTCGGCGATGTTCCGGACCAGTTCGTCGTCCCCGGACTCCTCCCGTCCGGGCAGGACGAAACCGTACCCGTCCTCGAAGCCGAACACAGCGGGTGCCCGGAAGGCACACTCGCCCGACCCATAACAGACACCGGCATCGACGGAGACCTTCATGGAAGGTCCCCTGCCCAGCAGAGGACCCGCCGAACCGGCGTCGCACCGGCTATGTGAACGGCAGCTCCAGCATCCGGATCGCGTTGCCGCGCAGCAGCTTGTAGGCGACCTCGGGGTCCAGCCCGCCCACGTGTTCCTGGGCCACCCGCTTGGTATCCGGCCAGGTCGAGTCGACGTGCGGGTAGTCCGTCTCGAAGGTCGCGTTGTCCACGCCGATCGTCTCGATCGCCTCGATGCCGTGCCGGTCCCGGAAGAAGCAGCAGAAGATCTGCCGGTAGTAGTACGTCGAGGGCGGTTCGGGGATCAGGTCCTTCACCCCGCCCCACGCGCGATGCTCCTCCCAGACGTCGTCGGCGCGCTCCAGGGCGTATGGGATCCAGCCCATCTGGCCCTCGCTGTACGCGAGTTTCAGCCGGGGGAACTTCACCAGGACCCCGGAGAAGAGGAAGTCCATCATCGAGGCCATGGCGTTGTTGAAGCTGAGCGAGGCCTGGACGGCGGGCGGCGCGTCGGGCGAGGCGGCCGGCATCTGCGAGCTGCTGCCGATGTGCATGTTGACGACCGTCCCGGTCTCCTCGCAGGCCGCGAAGAACGGGTCCCAGTAGCCGGAGTGGATGGACGGCAGGCCCAGGTAGGTGGGGATCTCGCTGAAGGTGACCGCCCGGACCCCGCGCTCGGCGTTGCGCCGGATCTCGGCGACGGCCAGGTCGATGTCCCACAGCGGGATCAGGCACAGCGGGATCAGCCGGCCGCCGCTGTCCCCGCACCACTCCTCGACCATCCAGTCGTTGTAGGCGCGGACACAGGCCAGCGCGACCTCCTTGTCGTCGGCCTCGGCGAAGGTCTGCCCGCAGAAGCGGGGGAAGGTGGGGAAGCAGAGGGAGGCCTCGACATGGTTCATGTCCATGTCCTCCAGGCGGGCCTTGGGATCCCAGCAGCCGCGCCGCATCTGCTCCCGGGTGATGCCGTCGAGCGTCATCTCGTCCCGGGAGAAGCCGACGGCCGCGATGATGCGCTTGTACGGGAAGAGCAGGCCCTCGTACTCCCACCAGTCGGTGGTCTGGCCCTCGGGGTCGGTGGTGAAGCGGTACTTGCCGCCGACGTAGGCGAGATCGCCGATGCCGGCGGTGAAGGGCTTGGGCCCCTTGTCGCGGTACTTGCCCGGCAGCCACCGCTCGAAGAGGTGGGCGGGCTCGATCACGTGGTCGTCCACGCTGATCACCCTGGGCAGATCCTGGGTGCCGGTCGCGTTCTCTGCCATGCCTACCCCCTGCTGCCTGCGGAGTTCCTTATTTATCTGACGGTCCATCAGATAAACCGTCGACATTCAGGCTAGGCCCAGGAGCTCGCACCAGCAAGGCCCACCACACCCCGCACCCCCTCCTCCCGAAACCTTCCGGAACCTCATGGAGTTCGTCCCGCCCTCCCTCTTGCGACGCACGCCGCCTTCCGCTGAACTGACGAACCGTCAGATAGATGCCGTTGGGGATCCGGGGAGGGTGCGGGATGCGATCAGCCTTGCTGAACGGTGCCGAATGGTTCGCGGTGCTCCGCATCGGGCTCGGTCTGTGGTGGCTGGAGAGCTGGCGGCACAAGGACAAGAAGCAATGGTTCGGCGGCGGAGGCATCCGATGGGCGGCCGGTGTCGCGGAGAAGCACCGCTGGCCGGTGGTCAGGCGGGGCTTCGACATCGTCGTCGCGCCGCGCCCCCGGCTGATGGCCTACGTCGTGGCCTACGCGGAGCTCGCCCTGGGCCTCGGACTGGTCGCCGGCTTCCTCACACCGATCGCGCTGGTGGCCGGGTTCCTGCTCAACCTGATCTACCTGGTCCTCATGATCCACGACTGGGCGGAACAGGGACAGAACCTGATGATGGCCATGATCTCCGTGGTCGGCCTGTTCGCCATCAGCTGGCAGAGCTGGTCGGTGGACTCCGCGCTGGGGCTGTTCGGCTAGCCGGGACGCCCTTCGGGGCAGGGCCCAAAGGCCCGAGATGAGGCGCACCCGCAGCGACCCTCGCCCCATCACGGCACCCCCAGCGAGGAGGCACAGATGCCGACCGACCCCTCGAAGTCCCCCTCCGGTTCTCCCTCGAAGTCCCCCTCCGGCTCCCCTTCGGCGGGCACCCTGAGGAAGCTGCACTCGGCGCGCGCCCGCAGCGCGTACGAGCGTGCGGTGGCCTCCTGCCGCCACGCGGGGATCGACCCCGACGCGGCCCAGACCGTCCCGACGAGCCCGGTGGGCCGGGCCGCGAACGCGCTGCGGCTGTCGGCCCAGTCGCTCACCGCGCTGGCCGGTACCGCGCCCGACCCGGCGGCGGACGCCCGCTGCGCCCGCAACGCCGCCGCCACCGCGGCGCTGGCCGCGCAGGTGGCCGCTGCCCTGGACGACCGCGCAGAGGCGGCTTCGGCCCTGCGCGCGGCCCTCACCGCATCCCAGGCGGCGGCGACGGCGGCCGGCGGCACGGCGGCCGGACGGGACGCGGCTCTGACCGCGAAGGCCGACGACACGGAGGAACGCGCGGTCGAGGCGGCACGTAAGGCGGGCTGGATGTGATCCCGTGCCGTTCGGCTCCGGTCCCTCCCCACGTGGGGACCGGTGCCGAACGGCGCGGGAGGTGTAGGACCGCCGCCTGAGCCCGGAGGCCGGCTCAGTGGGCGGGAGCAGCTCGCGTCGCACGGCCACTCCGGCGGAAGGCCACCGGCCGAAGGTGACCGAGAACGTGCGGTGCCGTGAGCTGTCTCTGCGAATGCTGAGCTGGTCGGCCGGTCGGGGCGACCCCCGATCACCGCGTTGCTGCGGTGAAATCCTGCCAGCCGAGGGGCCCGTATGAGGAGGGCAGCACGTCCGGTCCAGGGCTTCGCCGCAGGTCAGCCGTATAAAGTGGGTTTTCCGGTCCGGATGGCCAGCAGCGGGGGAAGTAAGGGGTGGAGAGCCTTGGGTCCCGACGCAGGGGCACGCACAGCCTTCGCGGAACGCCTCGCGTTGCTGTACAGGGAGGCCGGTAATCCTCCGCTCAAGCGCGTCGCCGAGGCGGTCGACCGACTGCATCGCGTCGACGAGCGGGGCCGGCCCGTGCGGGTCTCGGCCCAGCGGATCAGCGACTGGCGGCGGGCGAAGAACGTGCCCGCACAGTTCGTCGCTCTCTCCGCCGTCCTGCAGGTCCTGATCCCGCAGGCCCGTCGCGCCCAGCCGACGCCGGTGTCCGGCGGGCTCTACGACATGGTCCAGTGGCGGAAGCTCTGGGAGCGGGCCGTGGCCGATCCGGTCGGCGAGCTGCCCGCACCGGAGGCCGAGGAGACGGAACAGCCGCCACCGGTCGACAGCGTCTGCCCGTACCGGGGGCTGGCCTCCTACCGCCGTGAGGACGCCCGCTGGTTCTTCGGGCGGGAGCGCAGCACCGACGCTCTGGTCGCCCAGCTCCGTTCCGCGGAGTCGGGCGGCGGCCTGGTCATGCTGGTCGGCGCCTCGGGCGCGGGGAAGTCCTCGCTGCTGAACGCCGGCCTGGTCACCGCACTCCAGAGCGGCGCCCTGGCCGACGAGGAGGACCGCGACGGCCCGCGCCACATACTTCAGCTCATCCCGGGTGCGGATCCCGCGAAGGAGCTGACCCGCCGCATACCCGAGCTGGCCGAGCCGGCAGACCTGGATGATCCGGATGCCGTACGAGAGGCGATCACGGCCTGGGCCCGCCGGGAAACAGCGGCCGGGCAGACGGCAGCCGGAGGGACAGCGGCCGGGCAGACGGCGACCGGACGGACCACCGCCGAGCAGATGGCGACCGGACGGACCACGGCCGGATCTACCGTCGATGTTTCACGTGAAACACGACCACCCTCGCGCCCCCATCCAACCCGTCCGGTCCTGATCGTCGACCAGTTCGAGGAGACCTTCACCCTCTGCACCGACGAGGCGGACCGGCGCTCCTTCGTCCAGCTCCTGCACACGGCCAGCACCCCCGCCACGTCCGGCGAACCGGCCCCCGCCCTGGTCGTTCTGGGTATCCGTGCCGACTTCTACGAGCAGTGCCTCGGCTACCCGGAGCTGGCCGACGCGCTCCAGCACCGGCACATGGTGCTCGGTCCGCTGACCACCGCCGAACTGCGCGAGGCCGTGACCGCTCCCGCCAAGGCCGTGGGCCTGGAGCTGGAGCCAGGTCTCGCCGAACTGATCGTCCGTGAGGTGAGCGCGGACGGCCCGCGCGGCGCCCATGACGCCGGTGTCCTCCCGCTCCTGTCGCACGCCCTGCTCGCCACCTGGCAGCGCCGCAAGGCGGGCCGGCTGACGCTGGCCGGCTACCGGGCGGCGGGCGGCATCCAGGGCGCCGTCGCGGCAACCGCGGAACGCGCCTGGTCGAGCCTGGACCCGGCCGCCCGCACCGCCGCCCGGCTGCTCCTGCTCCGGCTGGTGCGGCTCGGCGAGGACACCCAGGCGACCCGCAGACGCGGCACCCGGCGCCAGCTGGCCGCGGAATCCACCGACCCGAACAAGACGGAGGAGTCGCTCGAAGCCCTGGTCCGGGCCCGGTTGGTGACCCTCGACGCCGACACCGTGGAGATCACCCACGAGGCGCTGCTGCACGCCTGGCCCCGGCTGCGCGAGTGGCTCGACGAGGACCGCAACGGCAACCTGCTGCGCCAGCGCCTGGCGGAGGACGGCCAGGCCTGGGAGGAGTCGTCCCAGGACTCCGCGCTGCTCTACCGGGGCTCACGCCTGGAACAGGCCCACACCTGGGCGAAGTCGGCCGGTGACACCTTCCTGACCCGCAGCGCGGTGGAGTTCCTGGCGGCCTCGGTACGGCTGCGCCGGCGCACGGTGTGGATCAGCCGGGCCGCCGTGTCGGCGCTGGTCGTGCTCGCGCTGCTGGCGGCCGGCTCCGCCGTGATCGCCCGGCAGCAACGGGACGACGCGGTGTTCGAGCAGGTGGTGGCGGAGGCCGACCGTTTCCAGTACTCGGACCCGTCGCTCTCCGCCCAGCTGGACCTGGTGGCCCATGATCTGCGCCAGGACGACGAGGGCGCCAACAACCGCCTGATCTCCATCGTCAACGCCCCGCTGGCCACCCCGCTGCTCGGCCACACCGGCGCCGTCTACCTGACCACCTTCAGCCCCGACGGCAAGGTCCTGGCCACCGCCGCCTACGACCGCACGGTCCGGCTGTGGGACGTGAGCGACCCGACCCGGCCGAAGGCCCTGGGCAAGCCCCTGCTCGGCCACACGAGCTGGGTCTCCAGCGCGGTCTTCAGCCCGGACGGCCGAACCCTGGCCAGCGCCGGCGACGACGGCACCGTACGCCTGTGGGACGTCTCCGACCCCGAGCACCCCACCTCTCTGAACTCCCCGCTGGCCGGCCACGACGGCACCGTCTACCTGGTCGCCTTCAGCCCGGACGGCAAGACCCTGGCCGCCGCCGACGAGGACCACACCGTCCACCTGTGGGACGTGCACGACCCGCGGCACCCCGCCTCGCTGGGCACCCTCACCGGTCACACCGAGGCCGTGCGCTCCATCGCGTTCAGCCCGGACGGCCGCACCCTCGCGGCCGGCAGCGACGACAACTCGATCCTCCTGTACGACGTGTCCGACCCCCGCCGCCCCGAGCGCGTCGGCACTGCGCTCACCGGCCACACCGCGACCGTGCACTCCGTGGCCTTCAGCCCCGACGGCCGCACCCTCGCCAGCGGCAGCAAGGACGACACCGTACGGCTGTGGGACGTCAGCGACCGGGCGCACGCCAAGGCCCTCGGCGGGCCGCTCACCGGCCACACCGGGCCCGTCTGGTCGGTGGCCTTCAGCCCCGACGGCTCCATGCTCGCCGCGGGCAGCGCGGACTCCACGGCCAGCCTGTGGAACGTCGGCAACCCGGCCTTCCCCTCCCAGGTGGGCGAGCCGCTCGCGGGCAGCAGCGGCGAGATGTACGCCGTCGGCTGGAGTCCCGACGGCCACACCCTCGCCACCGGCAGCGGCGACGGCAAGGTGCGGCTGTGGTCGATCCCGGGCTCGGACATGATCGGCGCGGCGGGGGCGTTCAGCCCGGACGGCCGGGTCCTGGCCACCGGCGGCGGCGACAGCCGGATGCGGCTGTGGAACATCACGGATCCGGCCCGGCCCACCGCGCTCGGCGAGCCGTTCACGACCGGGTCGCGGGATCTGCGCTCCATGGTGTTCACCCGGGACGGCCGCACCCTGATCATCCTGACCAGTGAGAACAACCTCAGCTGGGTGCAGCTGTGGAACGTCTCGGACCCCGCGCACCCCGCCCAGTACGGTGCGCCGGTCCGGCTGGACACCCGGTACGCGGGCTCCGAGGCGCTGGCGCTGAGCCCCGACGGCAGGACCGTGGCAGCCGACTACGACGACCGCACGGTCCAGCTCCTGGACATCAGCGACCCCGCCCACCCCACGCGCCTCGGAGAGCCCCTCAAGGGCCACACCGGCTACGTCAACGCGCTCGTCTTCAGCCCGGACGGCAGGACCCTGGCCAGCGGCAGCGCGGACGGCACCGTCCGCCTGTGGAACGTCTCCGACCGAACCCGTGCCAGGCCCCTCGGCAGCCCCCTGAAGGGCCACCTGGGCCCCATCAACACCCTCGCCTACAGCCCCGACGGCCACACCCTAGCCAGCGGCAGCGACGACGACACGGTCCGCCTCTGGAACGTCTCCGATCCCGGCCACGCAACCCGCCTCGGCTCGGCCCTCACCGGCCACACCGAGGCGGTGGTCTCCCTGACCTTCAGCCGGGACGGCAGGACCCTGGCCAGTGGCGGCAACGACAACACGGTCCGTCTGTGGAACGTGTCGTCCCCGTCCTCGGCCCACCCCATCGGTCAGTCCATGAGCCCCAACGCCAAGACGGGCAACTTCCTCTCCTTCAGCCCGCGGAGCAACATGCTGGGCGTCTCCAGCGGCGCCGACACGGTCCGGCTGTGGAGCCTCGACGTCGACCAGGCGGTCAACCGCATCTGCGCGGTCACCCGCAACGTCCTGACGCCCGCCAAGTGGCGCGAATACCTCCCCCGCCTCGCCTACGACCCACCTTGCGACGCCTGATCCGCCCCCACCCCCGACCGTCTTTGAGTGATCCCGATCACAACTGCTCAGGACGGCCGAGAAGTTGACTCCCGCCGCACAGGCCACCTTGTTAGGCTGGCTGCAACCCGGTCGCTGGTGCATCCCCCGTCGCCAGCGACCGGGCCTTTTCATGCCCGCTCCCGTCCGTGCCACCGCGGCCCCCACCTGCACCGGCACGAGCCCGATGCCGGCCGTAGATGCCAAAGACCCCCGATCCATCCGGATCGGGGGTCTCAGTACTGGTGGGGCTAACAGGATTTGAACCTGTGGCCTCATCCTTATCAGGGATGCGCTCTAACCAACTGAGCTATAGCCCCGCCGCGCTCTGCGGTGTATGTCCCGCGCGCTGACTCCTGAAGATTAGCGCACGACCGGGGCAGTCCCAAAATCGGTTGTCGGGGGACCGTCAGGAGAGGTTTGAACTCCGGTTACTCGTCCTCGGCCAGGGTCAGCTCGATGCCGCCGACGAAGCCCGCGGAGAGGTTGTAGATGAACGCGCCGAGGGTCGCCAGCGCCGTCGCGAGGACGACGTCGATGACCGCGATGATCGCCGTGAACGTCAGGACGTGCGGGAGGGAGAGGAACGCCTGGAGGTCGAAGCCGTTCGACTCGTTCGAACCGGTCGCCTCCGAGATCGTGCCGCCGACCGTCGAGAACACACCCATCGCGTCCAGGACCATCCACAGCACCGCCGCCGCCACGATCGAGCAGATGCCCAGCGCGATGGAGAGCAGGAAGCTGACCTTCATCACCGACCAGGGGTCGGCCTTGGCGACCCGCAGCCGGGCCTTGCGGGTGCGCGGGGCGGTGCGCGCCCCGGCGGCGCCCGTACGCGGCCGTCGTACGCCCCCCGCGGGCGCCTGCGCGGCCTGCGCCGCCGGGTAGGCCTGCGGCGGGTGGTAGGGCCCGGCGGGCTGCTCGGCACGCCGTTCCCCGGGCAGCGGGGAAGCCCCCTGCTGCTGCGGCTGCGCGGGCGCCGGCCGGTCGCCCGGCGCGGCCGGCCCTCGGGTGTCGGTCACGGTTCCCCCCTGCGCTCCCGGTGCGTCCGGCGCGGGCGCCTTCGCGGGCGCCTTGATCGCCTTCAGCTGGGTCGTGTGCGTGTCCGCCTGCTGCGGCGCACCGCCCCCGTCGGACGCGGCGGAGCCACGGCCGCCGCCGTCCGCATCCGTACCCGTCGAGGTACCGGCCGATCCGGCGCCCGTGGCTCCGCTCACGATGACTCACTCCTCGTGCCTACTCGGCCGAGGGCGCCTCACCCTCGTCCGTGCCGCTGGTCGCGACACCCTCGGCGGTCTCGTCCACGGCGTCCTCGCCGTCGACTTCCTCCGCCTCGCTGCCGGCCTCGGCGTTACGTGCGATACCCACGACGGCATCGCGCTTGCCCAGGTTGATCAGTTGGACGCCCATGGTGTCACGGCCCGTCTCCCTGACCCCGCTGACTCGCGTGCGAATCACACCGCCGGACAGGGTGATGGCGAGGATCTCGTCGTTCTCCTCGACGATCAGCGCGCCGACCAGCGAACCGCGGTCCTCCACGATCTTGGCGGCCTTGATACCGAGGCCGCCGCGGCCCTGGACGCGGTACTCGTCGACACGGGTCCGCTTCGCGTACCCCCCGTCGGTGGCAGTGAACACGAACGTACCGGGTCGAACAACATTCATCGACAGAAGTTCATCCCCCTCACGGAAACTCATGCCCTTGACACCGGAGGTGGCCCGGCCCATGGGTCGCAGAGTCTCGTCGGAGGCGGTGAACCTGATCGACTGCGCCTTCTTGCTGATCAGAAGCAGATCGTCGTCCGCCGAAACCAGCTCGGCACCGATCAGTTCGTCGTCGGAACCGTCCTCGCGCTCCCGCAGGTTGATCGCGATGACACCGCCGGAGCGGGGCGAATCGTAATCCTTCAGAGGCGTCTTCTTGACCAGACCGGCCTTGGTGGCCAGCACCAGGTAGTCCGACGCGTCGTAGTCCCGGATCGCGAGGATCTCGGCGATCGCCTCGTCCGGCTGGAAGGCCAGCAGGTTCGCCACGTGCTGACCGCGCGCGTCCCGGCCGGCGTCCGGCAGCTCGTAGGCCTTCGCCCGGTACACCCGGCCCTTGTTCGTGAAGAACAGCAGCCAGTGGTGCGTGGTGGAGACGAAGAAGTGGTCGACGATGTCGTCTTCCTTCAGCTTCGTACCGCGCACGCCCTTGCCGCCGCGCTTCTGCGCCCGGTAGTCGTCCGTCTTGGTCCGCTTCACATAGCCACCGCGCGAGACGGTGACCACGATGTCCTCCTCGGCGATCAGGTCCTCGATGGACATGTCACCGTCGTAGGGCACCAGCATGGTCTTGCGGTCGTCGCCGTACTTCTCGACGATCGCGGCCAGCTCCTCGCTGACGATGCCGCGCTGGCGGACCGGCGAGGCGAGGATCGCGTTGTACTCGGTGATCTTCGCCTGGAGTTCGTCGTGCTCCTGGATGATCTTCTGGCGCTCCAGGGCGGCCAGTCGCCGCAGCTGCATCTCGAGGATGGCGTTGGCCTGGATCTCGTCGATCTCCAGGAGCTCCATCAGGCCGGTACGCGCGATCTCGACCGTGTCACTGGCCCGGATCAGCGCGATGACCTCGTCGATCGCGTCCAGCGCCTTCAGCAGACCGCGCAGGATGTGCGCCCGCTCCTCGGCCTTGCGCAGCCGGAAGCGGGTACGGCGGACGATGACCTCGATCTGGTGCGTCACCCAGTGCCGGATGAACGCGTCCAACGACAGCGTGCGCGGCACACCGTCGACCAGCGCCAGCATGTTGGCGCCGAAGTTGGACTGGAGGTCGGTGTGCTTGTACAGGTTGTTCAGGACGACCTTGGCGACCGCGTCCCGCTTCAGCACGATGACGAGGCGCTGGCCGGTGCGCGAGGAGGTCTCGTCGCGGACGTCGGCGATACCGCCGACCTTGCCGTCCTTCACCAGGTCGGCGATCTTCTGCGCGAGGTTGTCGGGGTTGGTCTGGTACGGCAGCTCCGTGACCACCAGGCACTGGCGGTTCTGGATCTCCTCGACCTCGACGACCGCGCGCATGGTGATGGAGCCGCGCCCCGTGCGGTACGCCTCCTCGATGCCCTTGCGGCCCACGACCAGCGCGCCGGTCGGGAAGTCGGGGCCCTTGATGCGCTCGATCAGCGCGTCCAGGAGCTCCTCGTGCGAGGCGTCCGGGTTCTCCAGGTACCACTGGGCGCCGGCCGCGACCTCGCGCAGGTTGTGCGGCGGGATGTTGGTCGCCATACCGACCGCGATACCGGCGGAGCCGTTGATCAGCAGGTTCGGGAAGCGGGCCGGCAGGACGGTCGGCTCCTGGGAGCGGCCGTCGTAGTTGTCCGTGAAGTCGACGGTCTCCTCGTCGATGTCGCGGACCATCTCCATCGACAGCGGCGCCAGCTTGCACTCGGTGTACCGCATGGCGGCCGCCGGGTCGTTGCCCGGGGAGCCGAAGTTGCCGTTGGAGTCCACCAGCGGCATCCGCATCGACCACGGCTGGGCGAGGCGCACCAGGGCGTCGTAGATGGAGGAGTCGCCGTGCGGGTGGTAGTTGCCCATGACGTCGCCGACGACACGGGCGCACTTGTAGAAGCCGCGCTCGGGGCGGTAACCGCCGTCGTACATCGCGTACAGGACGCGGCGGTGCACGGGCTTGAGGCCGTCGCGGACGTCGGGCAGCGCGCGGGACACGATGACGGACATCGCGTAGTCCAGGTAGGAGCGCTGCATCTCCGTCTCGAGCCCGACGGGCTCGACACGCATCGCGAGCTCGCCGCCCTCTTCAGGGGTGACGGGAGTGTTCTCGTCGGTCATAGCTGGTCAAGATCCTTCCTGGTGCGGTCAGCTGAGACCGACTCAGATGTCGAGGAAGCGGACGTCCTTGGCGTTGCGCTGGATGAACGCGCGGCGGGCCTCGACGTCCTCGCCCATCAGGACCGAGAACAGGTCGTCGGCCTGGGCGGCATCGTCCAGGGTGACCTGGCCGAGGACCCGGTGTTCCTGGTCCATCGTGGTGATGCGCAGCTCCTCGGCGTTCATCTCGCCGAGACCCTTGAAGCGCTGGATCGAGTCCTCGCGGACGCGCTTGCCGCGCTGCCGCCCCATCTCGAGGAGCGCGTCGCGCTCGCGGTCCGAGTACGCGTACTCCGTGTCGTCCCGGCCCCACTTGATCTTGTACAGCGGCGGACGCGAGAGGTACACGTGCCCGGCCTCGACCAGCGGCCGCATGAAGCGGAACAGGAAGGTCAGCAGCAGGGTGGAGATGTGCTGGCCGTCGACGTCGGCGTCCGCCATCAGGATGATCTTGTGATAGCGGAGCTTCTCGATGTCGAAGTCCTCGTGCACACCGGTGCCGAAGGCCGAGATCAGCGCCTGGATCTCCTGGTTCTGCAGGATCTTGTCGATCCGCGCCTTCTCGACGTTGAGGATCTTGCCGCGGATCGGGAGGATCGCCTGGTACTGCGGGTTGCGGCCGGACTTGGCCGAACCGCCGGCGGAGTCACCCTCGACGATGAAGATCTCGCACTTGGTGGGGTCGTTCGACTGGCAGTCGGACAGCTTGCCCGGCAGGGACGCCGACTCAAGGAGACCCTTGCGCCTGGTGAGGTCACGGGCCTTGCGGGCCGCCACGCGCGCGGTGGCCGCCTGGATGCCCTTGCGGATGATGTCCGCGGCCTCCACCGGGTTGCGGTCCAGCCAGTCGTTCAGGTGCTCGTAGACCGCCTTCTGCACGAAGGTCTTGGCCTCCGTGTTGCCCAGCTTGGTCTTCGTCTGGCCCTCGAACTGCGGCTCGCTCAGCTTGACCGAGATGATCGCGGTCAGACCCTCGCGGATGTCGTCACCGGTGAGGTTGTCGTCCTTCTCGCGGAGCAGCTTCTTGTCGCGCGCGTACTTGTTGATCAGCGAGGTCAGCGCCGCGCGGAAGCCCTCCTCGTGGGTGCCGCCCTCGTGCGTGTGGATGATGTTGGCGAACGAGTACACACCCTCGCTGTAGCCGCTGTTCCACTGCATGGCGACCTCGAGGGACAGGCTCTTGTCCTTGTCCTCCGCCTCCAGGTCGATCACCGTCGGGTGCACCGCGTCGCCCTTGCGGGAGTTGAGGTACTTCACGAAGTCGACGATGCCGCCCTCGTAGTGGTACGTGACGGTCTTGACCTCGGCCTTCTCGTCGGCGCCGGCCTCGTCCGCCCCGGCCACCGCCTTCGCCGACTCGCGCTCGTCGGTGAGCCGGATCGTCAGGCCCTTGTTGAGGAACGCCATCTCCTGGAAGCGCCGCGACAGCGTCTCGAAGGAGTACTCGGTGGTCTCGAAGATGTCCGGATCCGCCCAGAACGTGACCGAGGTACCGGTCTCGTCGATCTCCTCGTGCTTGGCCAGCGGAGCCGTCGGAACGCCCAGCTTGTAGTCCTGCGTCCAGCGGGCACCGTCGGTCTTCACCTCGACCGAGACCCGGGACGACAGAGCGTTCACGACGGAGACACCGACGCCGTGCAGACCGCCGGAGACCGCGTAGCCCCCGCCGCCGAACTTGCCGCCCGCGTGCAGCACGGTGAGCACGACCTCGACGGCCGGCTTGCCCTCGGAGGGCACGATGCCGACGGGGATGCCACGGCCGTTGTCGACGACGCGCACGCCGCCGTCGGCCAGGATCGTCACGTCGATGGTGTCCGCGTGACCCGCCAGAGCCTCGTCGACGGAGTTGTCCACGACCTCGTACACCAGGTGGTGCAGGCCGCGCTCGCCGGTCGAGCCGATGTACATACCGGGTCGCTTGCGGACCGCGTCCAGCCCTTCGAGGACGGTGATGGCGCTGGCGTCGTAAGAGGCGGTGACCTCACCGTTCGCGCCGGCGTCGGTGGACGGGATGTTCTCGTTGGGGTTGCCGGAATCGGCCACGAAGCGCCCTTTCTGGCACAGCACGAGCCGGGCTCGTCGGCGGGTTGCCGGAGCGGCTGCGGCATGTTGCGTTGGTAAGCCTTGATCAGCGTTGCTCAGCTTTTCCCGGACGGTCCCCACGTTCGGGGCGGGATTGTCTCCCAGTCTACCGGTAGCGCCGACAGTGATGGGGGTTTGCCGGTACCTGAGTCCGCATGTGCCGCCCTGAACCCGCCTCCGCCGACTCCCGATATGCGGATGGGGGCTCCAAGAGGCTCACGGAGGCACTCAGCGCTTCCGGCTGTCAACCCTTGGCTACTCCGGCGTCAGGTCGCGATTCGCAACCGCGTGCGGTCGTACGACGATCAGCCGGGCCGGCCGTGGAACGGCACCGCACCCGGCTGTGATCGTGACGTAAGTCACCCGTAGGTATCCCCGGGACCCATGCTCCCGGGGGCGCGCAAAGGGCCGTAGCGCCGGGCCGGACCACCGGGATTGAGCACCTTGATCAGGCGCACGGTGCCGTGCCCCAGGTCCTCGTTCAGGCGGGCGACCAGCGCGGGCGCGAGATGGCGCAGCTGGGTCGCCCAGGCCGTGGAGTCGCACTGGACGACCAGCACCCGCTCGTCCTCGTCGTACCGCTGCGGCACACAGTGCTTGGCCAGATCCTCACCGACGATCTCCGGCCAGCGGCCCATCACCCCGCCCACCGCGGCCGGCGTCTCCCAGCCGCGCTCGGTGATCAGCCGGTTGATCGCGGAACCCAGCGCCATCGGGTCGCGGCCGTCGGCGCGCGCGCCGGAGCGCAGGCCACCGCACCGCGCCTGCTTCTTCTGCTGCGCCGCGTCACCACGCGCGCGTGCCGCCTCCTTGGCCGCCCTGAGCGCCACGCGCGCGAGGTCGACACCGGAGGGTTCGTCCTTGGGTGCGGGTCCGTCGGTGCTCATGCCCGCTCCACCGTCCCGTCGGCCACCGCGTACCGCGTACCGGCAAGGATGTGCGGTACGTCGTCGTCCACGGCGGCGGTGACCAGCACCTGCTCACCGGGCGCGACCAGCTCCGCCAGCCGCTCCCGACGCCGGGCGTCCAGCTCGGCGAACACGTCGTCGAGCACCAGCACCGGCTCGTTCCCCTCGGCACGCAGCAGGTCGTACGACGCGAGGCGCAGCGCCAGCGCGTACGACCAGGACTCGCCGTGCGAGGCGTAGCCCTTGGCGGGCAGCTGCCCCAGTTTGAGGACCAGGTCGTCGCGGTGCGGGCCGACCAGGGTCACCCCCCGCTCGATCTCCTGCTTGCGGGCGTCGGCCAGGGCCGCCATCAGCTGGCCGTACAGGTCCTCACGGGTGTGCGCCTCGCCGGGCGCCGACGGCTTGTACTCCAGCGCGACGGGACCGCCGCCCGGCGCCAGCTGCTCGTACGCCTTGTCCGCAAGGGGCTGGATCGCGGCGACCAGGTCGAGCCGCTGGGCGAGCAGCTCGGCGCCGGCCCGCGCGAGGTGCTGGTCCCACACGTCGAGTGTGGACAGGTCCATCGAGCGGCCGCCGTGCCGCCGGGCGAGGGCGGCGGTCTTCAGCAGGGTGTTCCGCTGCTTGAGCACCCGCTCGTAGTCGGACCGCACACCGGCCATCCGCGGGAACCGAGCCGTGATCAGCTCGTCCAGGAAGCGCCGCCGCTCGCCGGGATCGCCCTTCACCAGCGCGAGGTCCTCGGGCGCGAACAGCACGGTCCGTACGATCCCCAGCACGTCGCGCGGCCTGACCTGCGATGACCTGTTGATGCGCGCGCGGTTGGCCTTGCCGGGGTTGAGCTCCAGCTCGATCAGCTGCTGCCGGTCGCCCTGCCGGACCTGTGCCCGGATGACCGCCCGGTCGGCGCCCATGCGGACCAGGGGAGCGTCGGAGGCGACCCGGTGGCTGCCGAGGGTGGCGAGATAGCCGACGGCCTCGACGAGGTTGGTCTTGCCCTGGCCGTTGGGGCCGACGAAGGCGGTGACGCCCGGGTCGAGCGGGACCTCGACCCGGGCGTAGGAGCGGAAGTCGGCCAGCGACAGATGCGTGACGTGCATAGGCTTTTCGCCGACCTCCCCGTGACCTTGCTGCTTCGTCTCTGCTCGGTGCTGCTTCTCGGTTCTGCTTCTGTCGCTGCTACTTCGCCTCGACGGCGTGGCCGCCGAACTGGTTGCGCAGCGCGGCGATCATCTTCATCTGCGGCGAGTCGTCCTGCCGGGAGGCGAACCGCGCGAACAGCGAGGCGGTGATCGCGGGCAGCGGCACCGCGTTGTCTATGGCGGCTTCCACAGTCCACCGGCCCTCGCCGGAGTCCTGTGCATAACCCTTCAGCTTGTCCAGGTGCTCGTCCTCGTCGAGGGCGTTCACCGCGAGGTCGAGCAGCCAGGAACGGATGACCGTTCCCTCCTGCCAGGAGCGGAAGACCTCACGCACGTCCGTGACGGAGTCGACCTTCTCCAGGAGCTCCCAGCCCTCAGCGTAGGCCTGCATCATCGCGTACTCGATGCCGTTGTGGACCATCTTCGCGAAGTGGCCCGCGCCGACCTTGCCGGCGTGCACCGAACCGAAGTCGCCCTCGGGCTTGAGCGCGTCGAAGACCGGCCGGACCTTCTCGACGTTCTCGGCTTCGCCGCCGTACATCAGGGCGTAGCCGTTCTCCAGGCCCCAGACGCCGCCGGAGACCCCGCAGTCCACGAAGCCGATGCCCTTGGCGGCCAGCTCCTCGGCGTGCTTCTCGTCGTCCGTCCAGCGGGAGTTGCCGCCGTCGACGACCACGTCACCGGGCTCCAGGAGCTCGGCCAGCTCGTCGATCGTGGACTGGGTCGGCGCCCCGGCCGGGACCATCACCCACACCACGCGCGGCCCGCTGAGCTTGCCCACAAGCTCTTCCAGGCTGTGGACATCGGCGAGGTCCGGGTTGCGGTCGTATCCGACGACGGTGTGGCCCGCGCGGCGGATCCGCTCGCGCATGTTGCCGCCCATCTTGCCGAGGCCGACGAGACCGAGCTCCATCAGTTGGTTCCTTAGGTTGCGGTGTGGCAGGAGGGGCACGATCGTGCCCGCGTCCGAGCCTAATCCCGGCCCTTTGCGCACAGTTGTGGGCATAGCCGCTCACCTGGGGAAACCCACCGGGCTTCGGTGCCGGATACCCACAGGGGGCAGCCGGCACCGTGCACAGCTGTGGACAAACTCAGCCGCTGAGCCGCACCGGCATGATCAGGTACTTGTACGCCTCGTCCGCCTCGGCATCCACCGCGGGCTTGCCGCTCAGCAGCGCCGGCTTCGTGGACGTCGTGAACGACAGCTGGGCCACCGGCGAGTCGATCGCGCTCAGGCCGTCCAGCAGGAACGTCGGGTTGAAGGCGATCGAGATGTCGTCGCCGTCCAGCTGTGCGTCGACCCTTTCCACAGCCTGTGCGTCGTCGCTGGAACCGGCCTCCAGGATCAGCACACCCTGCTCGAAGCTGAGCCGCACCGGCGTGTTCCGCTCGGCCACCAGGGCGACGCGCTTGACGGCCTCCACGAAGGGGGCGGTCTCGATCACGGCGACGGAGTTGAACTCGGTCGGGAACAGCGTGCGGTACTTCGGCAGGTCGCCTTCGAGCAGCCGCGTGGTCGTACGGCGACCGGCGCCCTCGAAACCGATGAGCCCCTCGCCCGCGCCCGAGCCGGAGAGGGCCAGGATGACGCTGTCGCCGCTCGTGAGGGCCTTGGCGGTGTCCAGGAGCGTCTTGGCGGGCACCAGGGCGACCGCGGAGGCCTCCGGGTTCTCCGGCTTCCACAGGAACTCGCGGACCGCGAAGCGGTAGCGGTCGGTGGAGGCCAGGGTGACCGTGTCGCCCTCGATCTCGATCCGCACACCGGTGAGCACCGGCAGCGTGTCGTCGCGCCCGGCGGCGATGGCCACCTGGGAGACCGCGGAGGCGAAGACCTCGCCCGGGACCGTGCCCGTCGCGTTCGGCATCTGCGGCAGGGACGGGTACTCCTCCACCGGCAGGGTGTGCAGCGTGAACCGGGACGATCCACAGACCACCGTGGCCCGTACACCGTCTGTGGAAATCTCCACCGGCCGGTTGGGGAGCGCACGGCAGATGTCGGCGAGCAGGCGGCCGGAGACCAGGACCGTGCCCTCCTCCTCGACCTCGGTCTCGACGCTGACCCGCGCGGAGACCTCGTAGTCGAAGCTGGACAGGCTCAGCTGGCCGTCCTCGGCCTTCAGGAGCAGGCCGGCGAGGACCGGCGCCGGCGGACGGGCCGGGAGGCTGCGTGCCGCCCAGGCCACTGCCTCCGCGAGTACGTCGCGTTCCACCCGGATCTTCACCGTAAGCCCGCCTCCTGCTGTTGCCGGGGCTTCTCGCCCTGCTGCGTCTTCTTCGTCGTCTGTCTCGGTGTCGTCGGCCCCGGAGAGGGGAAGAACACCGGGGACCAGTCTGACGCACCGCACTGACAGCTGGTGCCTCTCGGGGTCAAGTCGTGACGAGGCGCGGTCAGGGGCCGGAGAGCGAGTTGTGCACAGGGCCCTCTTCGAAACGGATTCCCAGCTCTCTCTAGTTGTCAGTAGTAGTAGGGGCTGTGGATACCGTGGATAACCTCGTTTGCCCAGCTCAGGGCGGAGATTTTGTCCACTGCCCCTGTGGGTGGCACCGGTGGACAACTGGGTGTCGCTGTGGAGAACAGAAAGTTCTGCACACGCCATGCACAGCCCGAGGGGAGTTCTCCCCAACACCGTCCCCAGCTTTACCCACCTTTCCCACAGCCCAACCCGGCACCTTTGTGTGACGCCTTTCACTCGACCCGGTGAGCGGGCGCGTCACGTTGCCGAACAGTGGACAGCGGTGTGGAGAAGCTGGGGATCGCTGGGGACAACCGCCCCTCAGCCTGTGGGCTAGCGGTGGACAACTTCATCCACAGTCTGTGGATCCCTTCTCCGTCCACAGTCTGTGGAGATCCGTCGTCCACGATTCCACAGGCACCTGAGCTGCCCTGATGCCGTTTCAACCCCCAGCCTGTGGACGAGGTTCGGGACAACTTCACAGTCCCCAGGGTGTGGACGCAAGAAAGTCGGCAAATCTGTGGAGGACGCCCGTAACCGGGCCGGTATTCGAACAGCGGACTTCGCTGCAGCGCCCCCTTGGGGGCGCGGGGAACTGCGCGACCAGCCCCCACCGACCGGCACGGGACCCCCTCCGAACCACCCCAGGACGCCAAAAGGGCGCCCCGGGATCTCTCCCAGGGCGCCCTGAACGCCGTAGAACCGTCGGCCGAACCCCGACCGCTACCCGTTCTTGATGCGGTTGGTCAGCTCCGTCACCTGGTTGTAGATCGACCGCCGCTCCGCCATCAACGCCCGGATCTTCCGGTCGGCGTGCATCACGGTCGTGTGGTCCCGGTTCCCGAACTGCGCCCCGATCTTCGGCAGCGACAGATCCGTCAGCTCCCGGCACAGGTACATGGCGATCTGCCGCGCCGTGACCAACTGCCGCCCGCGCGAGCTCCCGCACAGGTCCTCGACGGTGAGCCCGAAGTAGTCCGCGGTCGCCGCCATGATCGCCGTCGCGCTGATCTCCGGCGTGGAGTCCTGCCCCCCGGGGATCAGATCCTTCAGCACGATCTCGGTCAGCCCGAGATCGACCGGCTGCCGGTTGAGCGACGCGAACGCCGTCACCCGGATCAGCGCGCCCTCCAGCTCACGGATGTTGCGCGAGATGCGGGAGGCGATGAACTCCAGCACCTCCGGCGGCGCGTTCAGCTGCTCCTGCACCGCCTTCTTGCGGAGGATCGCGATCCGCGTCTCCAGTTCCGGCGGCTGGACGTCGGTGATCAGACCCCACTCGAACCTGTTACGCAGCCGGTCCTCCAGCGTGACCAGCTGCTTGGGCGGCCGGTCGCTGGAGAGCACGATCTGCTTGTTCGCGTTGTGGAGCGTGTTGAAGGTGTGGAAGAACTCCTCCTGCGTCGACTCCTTGTCCGCGAGGAACTGGATGTCGTCGACGAGCAGGATGTCCATCTCGCGGTAGCGCTTGCGGAAGCTGTCGCCCTTGCCGTCGCGGATGGAGTTGATGAACTCGTTGGTGAACTCCTCCGAGCTCACGTACCGCACCCGCGTGCCCGGGTAGAGGCTCCGCGCGTAGTGCCCGATCGCGTGCAGCAGGTGCGTCTTGCCGAGTCCCGACTCCCCGTAGATGAAGAGGGGGTTGTACGCCTTCGCGGGCGCCTCGGCGACGGCGACCGCGGCCGCGTGCGCGAAGCGGTTGGACGCGCCGATGACGAACGTGTCGAAGAGGTACTTCGGGTTCAGGCGGGCGGTCGGCTCACCGGGGCCGCCGGCCGGCGCGGGCTTCGCGCCCAGCGGCCCGGGCCCGCCGGCGCTCGGCATGTTCGGGAGATTGGGCAGGTCCGGCCGTCCGGGACCGCCCCGGTGCCCCTGGCCCGGCCCGCCCGAGGACTCGGGCAGCTCACGGCGCCCGGAGTCCCGGTCGTAGTCGGACCGGTCATGGGCGGACCGGTCATGGGCGGGCCGCTCGTAGTCGGAGCGGTCGTAGTCGGGCCGGTCGTAGTCGGGGCGCGGCGGTTCGTACTCCGCGCGCTGCTGCTCGTACGGCGGCCGGTCCAGCGGCTGCGGGCGGTACTCCTGGGCGTACGAGTCCTGGCCGCCGTAGCCGTCCGAGCGGTACGCGTCCTGGGACGGCGAGGCATAGGGATCGCGCTCCGGGAAGCCCAGCCGCGGCTGCTGCCAGCTGTACTCGTCCTGTCCGGGGCGCGGCCAGGCGCCGGGCTCCGGGCGCTGGTACTCGGAGGGGTAGGCGGGGCGGGCGGTGGGCAGCTGGTCGCGGCCGCCCTGGTCCGGCAGCTGGTCGGCGCGGTGCCGGCCGTACCCTCCGTCGTACTGCCCGTCGTACTGCGACGACGGGGGCTCGGGCCCGTCGTAGCGCTGTTTCTGTACGGGGGGCGCCGGCGGGGCCGGGGGCTCGCCCGCGGACTCGTCCACGGTGATCGCGATCCGGATCGGGCGCCCGCACTCGCGGCTCAGGGTCTCGCTGACGATCGGTGCGAGACGGCCCTCCAGTACGTTCTTAGCAAATTCGTTCGGTACGGCGAGGAGAGCGGTGTCCGCGACCAGCGCGAGCGGCTGGCAGCGCCTGATCCAGTGTTCGTCCTTCGCCTCCACACCCTGACCGCGGCCCTCACCGAGGAGCTGCTCCAGTACTCGTGGCCACACTGCGGCAAGATCGGCAGGTACGTCAGCCACAGGGCACGCTCTCTCACAGGTCCCACGAACGTGTGGTTCGAGGACGGGTTGGGATGAATATCGGGTCGGGCGGGGATAAAGGAACGAATCGGAGTTCAGCCACGGTAGTCAGCGTGGCGGGTGCGGTTCAAGTTGTTGTCCCCAGCCTGTGGATAGTGTCTCTCCGTCACTGCTGGTTTGACCGAATGGCGTAGCCCCGCGTACCGTAACCAGGTCGAGTTGTCGATGGCTGCTGCCGCCTGCCTCCGATGGGCACAGATCGCTGAAGGTGATCGGGAAGCGGTGCACTCGGGCGTGATGCGAGCTACTCGTGGGCGCACGGTGACAGCCAGGACGGCACCCGCCACCACCGATTTGATCTCTGGAGCCCCCGAGTGAGCAAGCGCACCTTCCAGCCGAACAACCGTCGTCGCGCGAAGACCCACGGCTTCCGCCTGCGGATGCGCACCCGTGCCGGCCGCGCGATTCTCGCGAACCGTCGTGCCAAGGGTCGCGCCAGCCTGTCCGCCTGATCCCGATCAGGTCATGACGTCGTGCTGCCTACCGAGCATCGGCTGAGGCGGCGCGAGGACTTCGCGACCGCGGTACGACGGGGGCGCCGGGCAGGCCGCCCGTCCCTCGTCGTCCACCTTCGTAGCGGTGCCACGGACCCGCACGCGCCTGGGGAGAGCGCTCCCCCGACGCGTGCGGGTTTCGTCGTGAGCAAGGCCGTGGGTGGTGCGGTTGTGCGCAACACAGTGAAGCGCAGACTGCGCCATCTGATGCGTGAGCGAGTCGCCCTGTTTCCCCCCGGTAGCCTGGTAGTCGTACGAGCGCTGCCCGGAGCGGGCGACGCCGACCATGCACAGCTGGCCCGAGACCTGGATGCCGCCATCGAGCGGCTGCTGGGAGGGGGCGCGCGATGAAGTACCCGCTGCTGGCTCTGATCAAGCTCTACCAGTGGACGATCAGTCCGCTGCTGGGGCCGGTGTGCAAGTACTACCCGTCGTGCTCCCACTACGGCTACACGGCCATCGACCGGCACGGTGCGATCAAGGGCACGGCTCTCACGGCCTGGCGCATCCTGCGGTGCAATCCGTGGTCGCTCGGTGGTGTGGACCATGTTCCGCCGCGCAAGCGCCCGCGGTGGCACGAAATGCTGCGTGACGCCTGGCGTGCACGCAGGGGCGGGCCCTCCGCCGCCGAACCGGCCACCGAGGAGAAGCCTCCCTACGGGCTTCCTTCGAGCCCGGCCGCAGAGACTTCGTCCCATGCCCAAGGAGCATGATTAGTGGACACGATTGCCAGCCTGTTCAGCTTCATCACGACACCCGTCTCATGGGTCATCGTCCAGTTCCACTCGGTGTACGGGAAGATCTTCGGTCCCGACACGGGCTGGGCCTGGGGCTTGTCCATCGTGTCCCTGGTGATCCTGATCCGCATCTGCCTGATCCCGCTCTTCGTGAAGCAGATCAAGGCGACCCGGGCCATGCAGACGCTCCAGCCCGAGATGAAGAAGATCCAGGAGCGCTACAAGAACGACAAGCAGCGTCAGTCCGAAGAGATGATGAAGCTGTACAAGGAGTCGGGTACCAACCCGCTCTCCTCGTGCCTTCCCATCCTGGCGCAGTCGCCGTTCTTCTTCGCCCTGTATCACGTGCTCAACGGCATCGCGACGGGCTCGACGATCGGTGTCATCAACGAGTCGCTGCTCGCCAGCGCCCGTAAGGCCCACATCTTCGGGGCACCGCTCGCCGCGAAGTTCACGGACGGCTCCTCGAAGGTGGAGGCGCTCGGTGCCTCCCTCACGGACGTCCGGGTCGTCACCGCGATCATGATCGTCCTGATGTCGGCGTCGCAGTTCTACACGCAGCGCCAGCTGATGACGAAGAACGTCGACACCACGGTGAAGACGCCGTTCATGCAGCAGCAGAAGATGCTGATGTACGTCTTCCCGGTCATGTTCGCCGTCTTCGGTATCAACTTCCCGGTCGGTGTCCTCGTCTACTGGCTGACCACCAACGTGTGGACCATGGGCCAGCAGATGTACGTCATCCGCAACAACCCGACCCCGGGTTCCAAGGCCCAGGCCGCCTACCTGGAGCGCCTCACCAAGCACGTCACGCACCACGGCAAGACCCGTCGGCGCAGCGAGAAGACCATCGTCAAGGCGATCGTCGCCAAGGGCCGGGACCGCAACGAGTTCGAGCGCACGTTCATCAACGCGCTGACCAAGGCCGGCCTCACGGCACAGGCCGACGGCGCCGTGGTGAAGGGCGAGGCCCAGGCCGTCGCGCAGACCGAGGACGGCGTCACGGCCACCGGTGCCGCCAGGCGCCAGCAGCCCAAGCGCCAGAGCAAGGCCCAGCGGCAGTCCGGCGCGGTGAAGGCGGCCGGCGACACCGCATCGGCTTCCTCGGACTCGCCAGCTTCTTCGGGCCCGTCGGCTTCGGAGGGCAAGACGACCTCGCTGGAGAAGTCCGACGAGCCGCAGGACGCCAAGCCGGCCGCCCAGCAGGCCCCGAAGGGCGGTTCCAACGGCCGCAGCAGGGCCCAGTCCGGTCAGCGCAAGGGCGGTCCGCAGCGCCCCAAGTCCCCGTCCAAGAAGTAAGAAGGAGCCCATCCCGTGACGGAAGGCACCACCTCCGCCGCTGCCGAGGGTGCAGACACCCTGACCCGCCTGGAGCAGGAGGGCGAGATCGCGGCGGACTACCTCGAAGGTCTGCTGGACATCGCCGACCTCGACGGCGACATCGACATGGATGTCGAGGCCGACCGCGCCTCCGTGTCGATCATCAGCGACTCGGGCACCCGCGACCTCCAGAAGCTGGTCGGCCGCGACGGGGAGGTGCTGGAGGCCCTCCAGGAGCTGACCCGCCTCGCCGTGCACCGGGAGACCGGTGACCGCAGTCGGCTGATGCTCGACATCGCGGGCTACCGCGCCGAGAAGCGTGCCGAGCTCTCCGAGCTGGGCGCCAAGGCTGCCGCCGAGGTGAAGAGCACCGGCGAGCCCGTGAAGCTCAAGCCGATGACCCCGTTCGAGCGCAAGGTCGTGCACGACGCGGTCAAGTCCGCCGGGCTGCGCAGCGAGTCGGAGGGCGAGGAGCCGCAGCGGTTCGTCGTCGTGCTGCCCGCCTGAGCGGTCTCCCCGTTTTACCGGCCCCGTCTGTTGAGCAGGCGGGGCCGAACTTTGTCAGCCTGGTAGTTCTGGTGGCCGGTGCACGGAGCGCCGGCGCGGTACGGAAGGACGGTCCCCGTGACGGAGGCTGCGGAGCTCCCCCCGGCGCCTGAACAGGCGCGGGAAGTGTTCGGTGAGCGCTTCGCCGATGCGGTCCGCTACGCGGAGCTGCTCGCCGAGGCAGGCGTGCAGCGTGGTCTGATCGGCCCACGGGAAGTGCCCCGCCTGTGGGAGCGGCACCTGCTGAACTGCGCGGTGCTCTCTGAGGCCGTTCCCGAAGGGGTGACGGTCTGCGACGTGGGTTCCGGAGCCGGCCTGCCCGGCATTCCGCTGGCACTGGTACGGGAGGACCTCAACATCACCCTGCTGGAGCCGCTGCTTCGGCGCACCAACTTCCTGACCGAGGTCGTCGAGCTGCTCGGCCTGGACCATGTGACCGTGGTGCGGGGCCGCGCCGAGGAGGTCATGGGCAAGCTGCCTCCGGTGCATGTGGTGACGGCCCGTGCTGTGGCCCCGCTGGACCGGCTGGCCGCCTGGGGCATCCCGCTGCTGCGTCCCTACGGCGAGATGCTCGCCCTCAAGGGGGACACGGCGGAGGAGGAGCTGAAGGCTGCGGCCACCGCGCTGACCAAGCTCGGTGCGGTGTCCACGTCCATCCTGCATGTGGGTGAGGGCGTGGTGGATCCGCTGTCGACCGTCGTCCGCGTGGAGGTCGGAGAGAGCCCGGGCGGCGTGCGCTTCGCGGCCAAGCGGGCGAAGGCGGCTCGTACGGGGAGGGCACGTAGGCGTCGCTGATCCGTCCTGACGACCAGACGTACTCCACACAAGCTGCCAAACCTACGCATGACGGAGTGTCGCGGCTTTTCGGTACTGCTCGCTGTGCATCGTGTTTCACGTGAAACGTCGCTCACTGCTACACGGCATTATCGGCCGGGGCCGCGCTGCGGCCGAACCGCGCGACCGAAAGCCCCTCGGAGCCCTCAGAGAGGGAGCCTCTGGTGACACTCCGTCCTCCCTGCGGGGCACGGAGTTGTCCACAGAGGTGGATTTCTCCACAGAACACCAGGCCTCACTGGTTCACGACCCCGAAGGCATGGGAGGCTCTGTTCATTGCGAGCCTGAAGTCGAGGAGAGTGAATCCTTGCGGTCCGACGCCAACATCGCGGGACCGATGACCGATCCGGTCCCCGGTCCCCGTACCGAGTCGATGGGGGCGGATGTTTCACGTGAAACACCGCCTCCGATGGACGACACTCCCATCGGTCGTGCTGCCCAACTCGCGGTGGAGGCTCTGGGCCGCGCCGGCGAAGGACTGCCACGTCCGGAGCAGACCAGAGTCATCGTGGTCGCCAACCAGAAGGGCGGCGTGGGCAAGACGACGACCACCGTCAACCTTGCCGCGTCCCTGGCCCTGCACGGCGGCCGCGTCCTGGTGATCGACCTCGACCCACAGGGCAATGCGTCCACCGCACTGGGGATCGACCATCACGCCGAAGTTCCTTCGATCTACGACGTGTTGGTCGAGAGCAAGCCTCTGGCAGAGGTTGTCCAGCCGGTGGTGGACGTCGAAGGCCTCTTCTGTGCCCCCGCCACGATCGATCTCGCCGGTGCGGAGATCGAGCTGGTGTCCCTGGTGGCGCGGGAGAGCCGGCTGCAGCGGGCGATCCAGGCGTACGAGCAGCCGTTGGACTACATCCTCATCGACTGCCCGCCTTCGCTTGGCCTGCTGACGGTCAACGCGCTCGTCGCGGGCGCCGAGGTGCTCATCCCGATCCAGTGCGAGTACTACGCGCTGGAAGGCCTGGGCCAGCTGCTGCGCAACGTCGACCTGGTACGGGGGCACCTCAACCCCAACCTGCATGTGTCGACCATCCTGCTCACCATGTACGACGGCCGGACGCGCCTTGCCTCCCAGGTCGCGGACGAGGTGCGCAGCCACTTCGGCGACGAGGTGCTGCGGACGAGCATTCCCCGCTCGGTCCGCATCTCCGAGGCGCCGAGCTACGGGCAGACGGTACTGACCTACGATCCTGGATCGAGCGGTGCCCTCTCGTACCTTGAGGCGGCCCGAGAAATCGCGCTGAAGGGCATCGGGGTCAGCTATGACCCGACGCAGGCCCATATCGGCGCTCAGACCAACCCGAACATGGTGGAGGGGATCCAGTGAGCGAGCGACGGAGGGGGCTGGGTCGTGGTCTCGGTGCACTGATCCCAGCTGCCCCGACCGAGATGACCCCGGCCCAGTCGGCCGTGGGGGGAACGGTAGTTCCGTCCCCCGCCGCGGCTCCGGTGCTGACGACCGACCGTGGCGTCGCCGCGGCCAAGGTGACGACGCTGCCGGCTGTTTCACATGACACCGAGGAGCTCTCGGTGTTCGGGGTCGGAGGAGGCGCGGAGACGCCCGCTCCTCCGATGGGCGCCCACTTCGCGGAGATCCCCCTCGACGACATCACGCCGAACCCGCGTCAGCCGCGTGAGGTCTTCGACGAGGACGCTCTGCAGGAGCTGGTCACCTCCATCCAGGAAGTCGGCCTCCTCCAGCCCGTCGTCGTCAGGCAGCTGGGCCCCTCCCGCTACGAGCTCATCATGGGCGAGCGGCGCTGGCGGGCCTGCCGTGAGGCCGGCCTGGAGGCGATCCCGGCGATCGTCCGGGCGACGGACGACGAGAAGCTCCTCCTGGACGCGTTGCTGGAGAACCTGCACCGCGCTCAGCTGAACCCGCTGGAAGAGGCCGCCGCCTACGACCAGCTGCTGAAGGACTTCAACTGCACGCACGACCAGCTGGCCGACCGCATCGGGCGCTCCCGCCCGCAGGTCTCCAACACCCTGCGGCTGCTGAAGCTCTCCCCGGCGGTCCAGCGCCGGGTGGCCGCCGGAGTCCTGTCGGCCGGGCACGCCCGGGCGCTGCTCTCCGTCGACGACTCGGAGGAGCAGGACCGGCTGGCCCACCGGATCGTCGCCGAGGGACTGTCGGTACGGGCCGTCGAGGAGATCGTGACCCTCATGGGCTCGCGGCCCCAGACGACGACCCGTGCCAAGGGACCGCGGGCCGGCGCCCGGGTCTCCCCGGCACTGAGTGACCTCGCGACCCGGCTCTCGGACCGCTTTGAGACGCGGGTGAAGGTAGACCTGGGCCAGAAGAAGGGCAAGATCACCGTCGAGTTCGCCTCGATGGAAGACCTTGAGCGGATCCTCGGCACGCTCGCCCCCGGTGAGGGACCGGTCCTGCACCAGGGCCTTCACGACGGCGACTCCTCGGTCTCCGAGGAGCCCGAGGACTGACCGTCCCGGGTGTTTCCCACCCGGTCGGCGTCCTGTCGCTCAGAGAGCGGACCATGTCCGGTGTGTACCGGAACACGGTCCGCTCTTTGCTTTCAGGCGCTATCGATGGAAACGCTGTGTGGATACGATGCGTTCGGTATGGCGCATCCACCTGGCAGCTGGCAGCACCTCTGAGAGAGGCGGGGGCCATGCGATCGATGAGCCGCACCGGACTGGTGAGCGCAGGTCTGGGACTGGGCGCGACCGTCGGATTCTTCGGCAGTCTGCTCAGGGAACGCAGCGCTCTGACAGCCGCTCGCGACGCCGCGGGCGAAGGAAGCGAGGAACAGCCTTCATGGGGCGTCGGCTCGTACCGCTCACGCTGGACAACCTTCAGGACCTTCCCCAGCGCTGTCGCTCGTGTGTCTTCTGGGAACTGGATCCCGTCAGCAGCGAAGCAGCGGTGAGAGCGGGTACAGCCGCGCTGGAGAAGGAATCCTGGATCTCCGCCGTCCTGCTCGACTGGGGATCGTGCGGCCGAGTGGTCTATGTCGACGACGTACCGGTGGGCTTCGTGCTCTACGCTCCGCCCGCCTACGTCCCGCGCTCCACGGCGTTCCCCACGAGCCCGGTGTCACCCGACGCCGTGCAGCTCATGACCGGCTTCATCATGCCCGGCTATCAGGGGCAGGGGCTCGGACGCGTGATGGTACAGACGGTCGCCAAGGATCTGCTGCGGCGGGGCTTCAAGGCGATCGAGGCTTTCGGTGACGCCCGCTACAAGGAAGCTGCCTGTCTGCTCCCTGCCGAGCACCTGCTGGCTGTGGGCTTCAAGACGGTCCGACAGCACCCCTTGCACCCCCGGCTGCGGCTGGAGCTGCGGACGACGCTCTCATGGAAGGAAGACGTGGAGCTGGCGCTCGACAGGCTTCTGGGGGCCGTACAGAAGGAACCGGCGCTGCGGCCGCTATGAGCGCCCCAAAGCGAATGGGCCAACCCCTGGGGGTTGGCCCATTCGTGTTTCACGTGAAACATCACTCGGTGATGAAGTCCTCAAGGTCGCGGACGAGCGCGGCCTTCGGCTTGGCACCGACGATGGTCTTGGCGACCTCGCCACCCTGGTAGACGTTCAGGGTCGGGATCGACATGACGCCGTACTTGGCCGCCGTGTTCGGGTTCTCGTCGATGTTCAGCTTGACGATCTCGATCTTCTCGCCGTGCTCGGCGGCGATCGCCTCAAGCGACGGGGCGATCTGGCGGCACGGGCCGCACCACTCGGCCCAGAAGTCCACCAGGACGGGCTTGTCGCTCTTGAGGACGACCTCTTCGAAGTCGGCGTCGGTCACATGCTTCAGAGTGCCGGCCACGGCGGGCTCCTTTACTTGATCGTGCGGTGGTGGGGCGGAAGGGGAAAGGTCAGACGGCGGTCTTCTCGGGCTCGGCCTTTTCCTCGTCCGCGAGGGCGGAGAGGAAACGCTCGGCGTCGAGAGCAGCGGAGCAGCCGGTACCGGCCGCGGTGATCGCCTGGCGGTAGGTGTGGTCCACCACGTCACCGGCGGCGAACACCCCCGTCACGTTGGTGTGCGTCGAGGGCGAGGCGACCTTGAGGTAGCCCTCCTCATCGAGGTCCAGCTGACCCTTGAAGAGCTCGGTTCGCGGGTCGTGGCCGATCGCGATGAACAGACCGGTCACCGGCAGGTCGGAGAGCTCGCCGGTCTTGACGTTGCGCAGCTTCAGACCGGCCAGCTTCTGCTCGCCCTGAACCTCGGCGATCTCACTGTCCCAGGCGAACTTGATCTTCGGGTCGGCGAAGGCGCGCTCCTGCATCGCCTTGGAGGCGCGCAGGGTGTTCCGGCGGTGGACGATCGTCACGGACTTGGCGAACCGGGAGAGGAAGGTGGCTTCCTCCATCGCGGTGTCGCCGCCGCCGATCACGGCGATGTCCTGGTCCTTGAAGAAGAACCCGTCACAGGTGGCGCACCAGGAGACGCCGCGCCCGGAGAGGGCGTCCTCGTTCGGCAGACCGAGCTTGCGGTGCTGGGAGCCGGTGGTGACGATGACGGCCTTCGCCTTGTGGACCGTGCCGGCGGTGTCGGTGACGGTCTTGATCTCACCAGTCAGATCGACGGAGACGACATCGTCCGGAATCAGCTCGGCACCGAAGCGCTCAGCCTGCGCCCGCATGTTGTCCATGAGCTCGGGGCCCATGATGCCGTCGCGGAAGCCCGGGAAGTTCTCCACCTCGGTGGTGTTCATGAGGGCACCGCCCGCGGTGACGGCCCCCTCGAACACCAGGGGCTTCAGCGACGCGCGCGCGGTGTAGAGCGCCGCCGTGTAGCCGGCGGGCCCGGAGCCGATGATGATCACGTTACGGACGTCGCTCACGGCTTGATTCCTCGTCTCTGGTCTACGTCATTCGACCGGTGGGAGCTCCCGTCAGAAGCTCTCACCCCACCCAACGGATCCTAAGGGGCGCGCATTCCCGGTGTGTCCGGGCACACGGGCATCCCACACCGTACGGATTTCCACGCTGGGGCGAGACGATGCGTTCCCCCTCTGAGGCCATCGAGGAGGGAGGCTCAGGGATGCGTCAGGGACTCCGTCAGGAGGACCTTGCCGGGGGAGGCGGACCCCTTGCTGTCGCAGGACGCGTCGACGACGTATGCCGTCACCTTGGAGGCATCGGAGGCGTCGGGGAGTACGACGAGGTAGGCGTCCTTCCCCTCGTATGTCCCCTTTTTCGCGCCGAGGGCAAGGTCAGTCTGGCTGATGCCCTGGCGGACGCATACAGGCACCTGCGTCGTGGGCTGGAGCTTGATCCTCGGGCTTTGGGTCGAGCTCGGCTGGCCGGTGTCCTGGGACTCGACGTTGAAGGGCTTCTGGGAGCCCCGCTGCGTGTTCGTCTTCGTGCCGAGGAGGTCCTTCACCTGACCCTGAAGGGTGTTCTTGGAGAAGGCCCCGGCGGAGTCCGTCGGCTTGCTCTGAGCCGTCGTGGTTCCGTCGCCGCCGAGGGACTGGAGGAAGAAGGAACCGGCGCCGAGAACGGCGGCGGTGAAGACCGCGCCGAGGACGGCCGTGCGGCGGCGTCGGCCGCGGTCACGTCCGCGGTCCTTGCGGCCGGGACCGGCGGAGGCACTCGGTCGCCCGGCGGGCCGGTCCCCCGAGGACGACATCTCGCGGGGCGATGTTTCACGTGAAACATGAGCCACGGGTGCCGTTGCGTCGAGTAGAGCTTCGGCGGCGAGCGCGGCGTCGATCCGTCCCGCGACATCGGCCGGCATGCGCGGCGGATCCGGCAGATCGCCCAGCAGACCCCGGATCTCCTCCAGCGAGGCGTGGACGTCGGTGCAGAGCTCGCACCCGTCCAGGTGCTGTCGTACTTCCTCCGTCCGAGCGGGTGGGAGCAGACCCTCGGTGAGGTCGGAGATCTCCGCGACATCCGGGTGTCCGGTCGTGTCTGTCGTCGAAGTCATGCTCGCCCACCTCCGCCCTTCACTGCGGCTGAATCACTCGGCCCGGTGGCCTGTGGGCCCCGATCCTGAGGCCCCGCTGCGGGTGGGACGGATGTCCCCTCCGCCCGGTTCCGTGCCGGGTCCGGGTCGTTCTCGTCACCGGTGTTTTCCGGCCGTAGATGAGTGAGCAGAGGGAGGAGTCTGGCTCTGCCGCGAGCGCAGCGGCTCTTCACCGTCCCTGTGGGGACATCGAGGATCCGGGCAGCTTCGGCCACCGGATAGCCCTGCATGTCGACCAGGACGAGGGCGGCGCGCTGGTCGTGGGGCAGGGTGCCGAGGGCTTCCAGGAGCTGGCGGTGCAGATCGTTCCGCTCGGCCGGAGCGGAGGCCGATTCATGCGGCTCCAGGAGTTGCTCCAGCCGCTCGGTGTCGTCGACGGGGGCGGTCTTGCGGGAGGCCGCCTTGCGGGCGCGGTCGAGGCAGGCGTTGACCGTGATCCGGTGCAGCCACGTTGTGACGGCCGACTGGCCTCGGAAGGTGTGGGCGGCCCTGTAGGCGGACACGAGGGCGTCCTGGACGGCGTCAGCGGCCTCCTCGCGGTCCCCCAGGGTCCGCAGGGCGACCGCCCAGAGCCGGTCCCGGTGCCGTCGCACGATCTCACCGAAGGCATCGGGGTCGCCTTCCACATGGCGGGCGAGCAGATCCTGGTCGCTCACTCCGCCGTATCCGGCGCCTTCCGCCATCTGCCCCCTCCGCCTTCGGTGCCGCCGGTGAGACGTCAGCCGGTGAACTTCACCTCGGTGACGGCCTGCTTGTAGCCGGCCTGTGCGTACGCGTCGGGATCCGCGCCCGAATTCGGCACGGCGGTGATCCACATGAGCACGAACTGGCTCTTCACCTTCTTGCTGACCTTCACCGTGGCGGTGTTCCCGGTGGTGGTGACGCTGCCGATCTTCGTCATCGAGCTGATCGATCCCGGGTTCAGCGAGTCGGCGGCGTACAGCGCGACCGTTGTGTGATCGCCAGAGTAGCGAAGGGAGATGGTTCCCGTGGCGAGTTCCTTGGCGGAGCCCAGGTCGTAGACGATTCCCACACCCGGCTTGTACGGAGCCAGCTCCGGTCCGCTCACGAAGGTGTTCGTCCTCCAGTACGTCGAGGTGCTGCCGTCGTACGTCTTCTTGACGTCGTTCGGATGCTGGGCCTCGCCCGTGGCGACGTACTCCTGCGCGTTCTGGATCTTTATCGCGGCGGCGGGCGCCGAGCTGGCGTTGTTCTTGTCGCCGTCGTCCGTCGTCTGGGTGTTGGTGGTGTCTCCGCCGGACTTGTCGCCCTGGTGCATCAGGGCGTCCGCGAGCTGCCAGCTGCCCAGGCCAAGGGCGGCGATGAGAAGGGCCGAGACGCCCCACTTCAGCGCCTTGCCGGTGCGGCTCTGCAGCGGTGGCGGCGGGGCCTGGAGCGGCTGCGTCGCGCCGGGCGGCGCGGGACGGCCGTAGGTGCCCTGCTGGTACGTGGTGCGCTGGTACTCGGGCGGTGCCGTGAACGCCGGCTCCGGCGGACGGATGCGGGGCATCTCGCCGATCGCCTTCACCAGCTCCTCCGGCGTGGTGCACGCGGACTCGTGGCGGGAGGCGGTGGCGCCGTCGTTGACCAGAGCCCGCATGGCGAGCTCGGACAGGCCGCGGTGGATGCCGGCACGCACCTGGTCGGGTGCGATCAGACCGACGTCCTTGGGCAGCCCGGCCAGACCGTAGGCGTCGCTCTCGTACGGCCAGCGCTGGGTCAGCGCCGCGTACAGCAAGGCACCGATCGCCTCGGTGTCGGTGCGCTGCGGGGTGTCGGAACTGATGCCGCGCAGCGCCGCGTTCACCGCGAGGCCGCGGATGCGCCACTGCCCGGTGGAGGTGCGCAGCACGGCGTTCGGGTTCAGGCGGAGATGGGCCAGCCCCTCGCGGTGCGCGGCCGCCATGGCGGAGGCGATCTGACTGACCATCTGGTAGGCGTCGTGAGGCTCCAGCGGTCCGGCCGCGAGCAGTGCGGTCAGCTCCGTGGCGTCAGGCAGCCACTCGTGGACGACGTAGACGAGGTCGTTCTCCTCGACGGCGTCCAGGACCTGCACGAAGCGCGGGTCCCCGAGCAGTGCGGCGGAGCGGGCGGCGGCCAGCACCGCACGGGTCCGCGGATGGTCGGCGGGCAGGATGTGGACGCCGACGGCGCGGCGAAGTTTCTCGTCGACCGCACGCCAACTGCTGAATCCGTCCAGACGGGTGACGCACTCCTCAAGACGGTAGCGTCTGGCGAGCTTGTGCCCGCTGTGCAGTTCAGGGGGTGCGGCCTGCTGCTCAGCACCCGCGGCCATGCCGTTTCCCTGTGCTTCGTCGCTGTCCGTGTCCCGCTCCGGGTTCTTGGCCACCCCGTCGGCCGTGGACTGGTCCGCCTTGGCGGTCAGCGGCTTGTCACCGCTGTTGTCTGCCACGTCGACGGCAGCCGTGCTCCGTTCCGCCACCGTCGTTCCTGCCTCCCCATCCGTTGCACGCTGTCCGACGCCGAAACCAATTGTGCCCACAGTCCCCCGCTATGCACGACACGCGGCGGCGAACGATGGTTGTGCGCTTACCCCCGCCTCAGCGCCCCAGACGCCCGCGCACCATACCCACGAGGGAGTTGAGCTCCTCGATGCGCATGCGGCGCGCGGCGACGTAGAAGACGCCGAGCAGGACCGCCCCGCCGGCCAGCAGCGCGGCGAAGGAACCGATCACGCCCTGCCCCAGAGTGTGGCCGATGCCGTAGCAGGCCGCACCACTGACCAGCGCGGCCGGTACAGAGGCGATGCAGAGCCTGGCATAGGTGCGGGTGACCCGGGAGGCGTCCAGGTCGCCGCCGAGCCGCTTGCGCAGCCGCCGCCAGGCCACGCCGACGCCGATCGCGTAGGCCAGGCCGTAGGAGGCGGCCATGCCGGCCACCGCCCAGCGGGCCGGGAGCAGCAGGTAACAGGCGACCGAGGCGCCCGCGTTGACCGCCGCGACGATGACCGTGTTGTAGAAGGGGGTGCGGGTGTCCTCGTAGGCGTAGAAGGCGCGCAGGACGACGTACTGCACCGAGTAGGGGATCAGGCCGAGGGCGAAGGCCATCAGCATGAACCCCATGTTGGTGGCCTCGCTGATGCCCGAGGAACCGAAGATCAGGGTGCACATCGGGATGCCGAGGGCCAGGAAGCCGAAGGAGATGGGGACGATCGCGACGGCGGTCGTCCTGAGGCCCTGGGAGATGTCGTCGCGGACGGCGCCCGTGTCGTTCTCGGCGGCCGAGCGGGAGATCCGCGGCAGCAGGGCGGCCATCAGGGACACCGTGATGATGGCCTGCGGCAGGCCCCAGATCAGCTGGGCGTTGGCGTAGGCGGCGAAGCCGGTGCCGTCGACCGGGGAGCTCTTGCCGGCCGAGGTCGACAGCTGGGAGACGACGAGCGCGCCCGCCTGGTTGGCGAGGACGAACAGCACGGTCCACTTGGCGAGGGTCGCGGCCTTGCCGAGGCCGTGGCCCCGCCAGTCGAAGCGCAGCCGCAGCCGGAACCCGGTCTCGCGGAGGTAGGGGATCATCGCCAGGGCCTGGACCACGAGCCCGAGCAGCACACCGAGGCCGAGCAGCCGCTGGCCCTCAGGCGGGATGGTCGTGACCTTCATGCCGGAGTGTGCGGCGGTGCCGTAGACCCAGATGAACAGGCCGAGGGTGACGATGATGACGATGTTGTTGAGGACCGGGGTCCACATCATCGCGCCGAACTTGCCGCGGGCGTTGAGGATCTGACCCATCACCACGTGGATGCCCATGAAGAAGATCGAGGGCAGGAAGTAGCGGACGAAGGTGATGCCGACCTCGTTGGCCGCCGGGTCGCTGGCGACCGAGTCGGACAGCAGGCGGATCAGGAACGGCGCGGCCGCGATGGTGGCTGCGGTGAGCAGGCCCAGCGCCACCATCACCAGCGTCAGCAGACGGTTCGCGAAGGCCTCGCCGCCGTCCTCGTCCTCCTTCATGGCCCGCACCAGCTGCGGCACGAAGACGGAGTTGAGGCCGCCGCCGACGGTCAGGATGTAGATCATCGTCGGCAGCTGGTAGGCGACCTGGAAGGTGTCGCCGAGCAGACCCACGCCCAGCGCGGAGACGATCAGCGCGGAGCGGACGAAGCCGGTCAGGCGCGAGACCATCGTGCCCGCCGCCATCACGGCACTCGACTTGAGCAGGCCCGCGGCCTTCCCGCTCTTCTTCGCGGGGGCGGGCGCCGGGGCCGCGGCGGGTACGGCACCGAGGTTCAGGGTCTGGTCGACCGCGGCGGTCGGACCAGCCGGTGCCGGCGGTGCCTGGTACGGCGGCACCTGTGCAGGCCCTCCCGGGGCGGCCGCCGGACCCGGCACCGCCGGGGGCTCCGACGGCAGGTGACCGCCGCCCTGCTGCGGATCCCGGTAGCCGTGCTGCTGCTGGTCCTGGTAGCCGCTCTGCTGCTGGTCGCGGAAGAGATGGGCGAAGGCGTCCGGCTCGTGACGCTCCTCACCGGAGTGCGAGACCAGGTCGTCCACGCCCACGAACTGGGTCGTGCGCGGGTCGTCGCCGTACGGCAGGTACTGGCTCGGGCCGTCCGGCTCCGGCGCCGGGGTCTGGGCCCACACGTGCGGGTCGGGGGCGTACGGCGACTGGGCGGGCTGCCCGTACAGCGGCTGCTGCGGGTAGCTGCCCGGAGCAGGCGGGGGGTGTGCGGCACGGTCGTAGAGCGCCTCGGCGACCGGATCCTGGGCAGAGAGGTCGCGCGCCCGGTAGGGGTCCTGGTCGTAGGCGTCCTGGAGGTACATGTCAGCCGCCTGCTGCGGCGGGACCTGGCCGGGCTCCGGCGGCGGCTCGGGGTAGCCCGAACCGGCCGCGCCCTGGCCGCTTTCACCGTCGTACGGCGCGTTCATGGTTACCCCTACCTCATCGTCCCGGGCCCACCGGCCACGACATCGCTCAACGGTCCACTCTCTCACCCGTCTCGGACGGGTCGGCGCTTTCCGATGCGGTGTCCGGTGTCGGGTCACTCGGCTGGTCCGGGTCGTCTTCCCGGGTCCGGGCGACGGACTCCTCCTGGAGACGATCCCCACGGGTGGCGGGGTTCCCCGGCCCGTCGGTGTCCCCGGCGTCCTCCGGGCTCCTGGCCTCCGAGGTGCCGGGAGTCTCCAGGGTGCCGGGAGCTTCCGGGGCGTCGGGAGCGTCCGGAGAGTCCTCGCCCGCTTCGTCGGGGCCGTCGCCCTCCTCGGCCCGGCGGGCGGCCGCCCGCTTGCGCTGGGTGTACATCCGGAAGCCCGCGAGCACCAGCAGCAGCACGCCGCCGCCGATGACCAGCATCACGGTCGGCGTGACCTCGGTGACCTTCACGTCGAACCTGACGGGCGCGCCGTACTCCTGGCCGTCCTCGGTGTAGAGCTGGGCGGTGACCTCGACCCGGCCGTTGGCATTGGCCGAGGTGGAGAACTTCACGGACTGGCTGTGGCCGCCGGAGACCTCGACGGGCTGCTCGTAGTAGGGCTTGCCGCCGATCTCCAGTCGGGTCGGCATGGTCGAGGTGAGCCGCAGGACGAGGTGATCGACACCCTGGACCAGGTTGTTCTGGACGGTCACCGGGATGGTGGCGCTGCGGCCGGAGAGCTTGGTCTCGGACTTGTCGATCAGCTTCACCTGGCCGATGAGGTCGTCGAGCCAGGACTCCACGCTCGTGCGGAAGCTGTCCGCCTCACTGCCGCGGCCCCGCCACGACGTCGACATCTCGCGGTTTATGGCCCGCCCGAAGGGGGTCACCACCCGGGACTCGTCGGTGAGGATCACCTGGAAGTTGTCGAGCTTGTCCTGGGTGCGGGCGATCTGCTCGAAGGCCGTCCGGGGCAGCTCCTGCTTGCGCAGCGAGGACGGGTACGCGGACGACGAGGGGATCTTCGTGGTCGCGCCGGGGTCGGGCTTGGCCTTGGCGGCCGCCTCGAGGTCCTGGGGCTGCGACCAGTTGCTGTCCTGCAGGGCGGTGATCGCCGTCGCCATCGCCTGGGCCTGGCTTGCCGTCGGCATCCGCTGCGGGGCGACGACGATACTGCGCTGCTTGCCGGTCTGGGTGTTCAGCGCGAGGCTCTGGGCGAGGAACTGCTGCACCGCGAGCGTGGCCGAGTCGGCGTGCGTCAGATCGCCCTCGAACGCCGTGGACAGCCGCGCGTCGGCGACCACCGCGGTGGTGCCGCCGCCGATCGGGCGCGCCGCCGAGGGCGTGTAGGTCAGCCCGCCGGTCTCCTGGAGGCTGTCGCTGCGGGCGATCACCTTGTCGGCACCCGCCGAGGTGGCGACCTTGATGATCGAGGGGTCCACGGCGCCGTCCACGGGCCACGCGAAGTCGGTGCTCGGTGTGACATGGAGCACGGTCTTCACCGTGGTGGCGGCAACGTCGGTGGCGTCCTTGAGGTGGCTCAGCGAGCCGGTCACGCTGGTGCCGTTGTGGGCGAGGGAGGCCAGGTCCGGGTCGGCGAAGGGGAGGGCCACCACCTCCTTGTCGGTCACCGCGTCCTGCAGATCGGACAGGAACTGCTTGGCCACCGCCTGATGGGTGCCGGCCGTGGTGGTGTCGCCGGTTCCCTGGATCCGGTAGTTGCGCGTCATCGCGTCCACGGAGGCCAGCAGATCCGGGTCGATCACCCAGGTGACGTCGAGGTCCTTGCCGAGCGCCAGCATCTGGGCCAGCCGGCCGCCGGGCGAGATCTCCTTGGCCAGGTCGTCGTTCTGGAAGACGGGCGTCTGCAACTCGCCGGCGCCCGTCTTCGCCGTCACGTGGACGGTGGAGATCAGCGGCCAGAGATACGTCGTCTTCGTCTTCGTGTCGGCCTCGGAGGACTGCCACGGCAGGAACGTCCGCTGGATGCCGAGGACCTGGTCCCACTGCTGCGCGGAGGTCTTGCCGGACAGCGAGACGCCGAACTGGTACACGCCGTCCTGGCCGAGATCCAGCTTGTCGACCGGCACGGAGATGCTGAAGTGCTCGGCGACCCCCGGAGGGAGCGAGTCGAAGTCCTCGGTGTATTTGTCGCCGACCTCGGTGCCCAGGCCCGACTGGAGGTCCTCGGACTGCCGGGCGGCCGTGTCGATCTCGGAGCGCGTGCTGAGCAGTGAGCCCATCCGCAGGTCCACGTGCGCGTCTGTGACGGCCTGCTTGCCGTTGTTGGTCACCGTGCCGGAGACCGTCAGTGTGTCCCCGTCGCTGGGGGCGCTGGGGCTCAGTGAGTCCAGGGCGACGGACACGGTGTCCGAGCCGGCCGCCTGGGCCGGCGCCGCCGCGGGCAGCTGCATCAGTCCGGCCAGCAGGGGTGCACCCGCGAGCAGTGCCCCGGTGCGCCGCAGCCAGCGGCGGGCAGGTGAGGGCGTCCCCTGGAAGTCTGCCGCCTCGGCCACGCGCTCGTCCGTCCCTCGTCGTCGTCAGTGGTCGTCGGAATGTGCGTCCACGCATGGTAACGAGGTGCGCTGAACGGAAGTGCCGCGGTCTGCTCCCCAAGATCGGGAGAGGAGGTCGGGCTGTCCCCTATATCCAGTATCGTCGGGAGACTCTGTTAAGAGGCGAACGCTGCGCTTGTATGAGTACGGAGTGAGATGTCCCACCCCTCCGCACGGGAGGCTTTCCATGGGGCGCTGCCGGAATATGGAGGCGCTTCGGACCGTCTGGGGCACGTACCCTGTTCTGTTGTGCCGAACGCCAATGAAGACACTCCCACTGTCCTGAGCCAGGCGCAGCAGCGCGCGGTGAGCGAACTGCTGCGGGTGGCGCCCGTCGCCGACGACCTCGCCCGCCGATTCCAGGAGGCCGGGTTCTCCCTTGCCCTGGTCGGTGGCTCGGTTCGGGACGCGTTGCTGGGTCGGCTCGGCAACGACCTGGACTTCACGACCGACGCCCGCCCCGAGGACGTACTGAAGATCGTCCGGCCCTGGGCGGACGCCGTCTGGGAGGTCGGGATCGCCTTCGGCACGGTCGGCGCGCAGAAGCAGGGCTACCAGATCGAGGTCACCACCTACCGCTCCGAGGCCTACGACCGCACCTCCCGCAAGCCGGAGGTGTCGTACGGGGACTCCATCGAGGAGGACCTCGTCCGCCGTGACTTCACGGTCAACGCGATGGCGGTGGCGCTGCCGGAGAAGGAGTTCATCGACCCCCACGGCGGTCTGGAAGACCTCGCACTGCGCGTGCTGCGCACCCCGGGGACGCCCGAGGACTCCTTCTCGGACGACCCGCTGCGGATGATGCGGGCGGCCCGCTTCGCCGCGCAGCTCGACTTCGAGGTGGCCCCCGAGGTCGTCGCGGCGATGAAGGACATGGCCGGCCGTCTGGAGATCGTCTCGGCCGAGCGGGTCCGGGACGAGCTGAACAAGCTGATCCTCTCGGCCCACCCCCGCAAGGGGCTGACCCTGCTCGTCGACACCGGCCTCGCCGACCATGTCCTGCCCGAGCTGCCCGCCCTGCGGCTGGAGAGCGACGAGCACCACCGGCACAAGGACGTCTACGACCACACGCTGATCGTCCTGGAACAGGCCATGGCGCTGGAGGAGAACGGTCCCGACCTCACCCTCCGGCTCGCCGCGCTGCTGCACGACATCGGTAAGCCGCGCACCCGCCGCTTCGAGAACGACGGCCGGGTCTCGTTCCACCACCACGAGGTGGTCGGAGCGAAGATGACCAAGAAGCGCATGACGGGGTTGAAGTACTCCAACGAACTGGTGAAGGACGTCTCGCACCTGGTCGAACTCCATCTGCGCTTCCACGGCTACGGCACCGGGGAGTGGACGGACTCGGCGGTCCGCCGCTACGTCCGTGACGCGGGCTCGCTGCTGGACCGTCTGCACAAGCTCACCCGGTCCGACTGCACCACCCGTAACAAGCGGAGGGCCGCGGCGCTCTCCCGTGCGTATGACGGCTTGGAGCAGCGCATCGCCGAACTCCAGGAGAAGGAGGAGCTCGACGCGATCCGCCCGGACCTCGACGGCAACCAGATCATGGAGATCCTGGGTATCCGCCCCGGCCCGGAGGTCGGCAAGGCCTACAAGCACATGCTGGAGCTTCGGCTGGAGAACGGGCCGATGGGGCATGACGCGGCGGTGACCGCGCTCAAGGAGTGGTGGGCCGAGCAGGGCTGAAGGCGCACAACGGGGTCATGTTTCACGTGAAACATGACCCCGTTGTGACGTAGCGAGGGGCGATGTTTCACGTGAAACATCGCCCCTCTTCACTGCGGGGTTGCGTGATCCTGCTGTGGTCGGCGGTCGTACTCGAAGCGGGCCATGACTGCCGCAACCGCTGCGTAGACGAGGGCGACCGTGATGACGAGGGTCGCGGAGCGGCCGTCCGGCGGAAGCATCAGTGCGGCTACAGCGGCGGCCCCGACGAAGGCGACGTTGAAGAGCACGTCGTAGACGGAGAAGATCCGGCCGCGGAAGCCGTCGTCCACGGACGACTGCACGAGGGTGTCCGTGGCGATCTTCGCGCCCTGGGTGATGAGTCCCAGGACGAAGGCGGCGACGAGCATGGGGACGGTCGTGAACGGGAGGCCCAGGGCCGGCTCCAGTACGGCGGCCGACGCGGCGCACACGACGATCCAGCGGCCGGGGCCGAGCCGCCCCGCGGTCCATGGCGTCACCACGGCGGCGGCGAAGAAGCCGGCGCCGGAGATGCCCAGAGCCAGCCCCAGCAACCCGAGTCCGTCGTCCGGGTCGGAGGAGAGGGCGTACCGGCACAGCATCAGCACCAGGACGAGCAGCGCGCCGTAACAGAAGCGCATCGCCGTCATGCTGACCAGTGCCCAGGCCGCCTCACGGCGGCGCGGTGCGGCGAGATGCCGAATCCCCTCCAGCAGGTCGCGTGCTGTGGTGATCACGGCCGTTCCCAGGCTCGGCTGGGCTGGATGCCGGTCCGGGCCGAGGAGGTCGGGGGCCATGGACAGGGAGGCCAGGGCCGCGCCCAGGTACAGCATGGCGCCCAGCAGCACCACCACGGCATCGGAATCCGAGGCCACCAGCCGTACGGCGAAGGCGAGGCCGCCACCGGCGGTCGCGGCAAGGGTGCCGGCGGTCGGGGTGAGGGAGTTGGCGAGCACCAGCCGGTCGGTGTCGACCACCCGTGGCAGCGCGGCGGACAGACCGGAAAGGACGAAGCGGTTGACGGCCGTGACACACAGGGCGGAGGCGTAGAAGAGCCAGTCGGGGACGTGGCTGACCATGAGGACGGCGGTGGCCGCGGCCAGCAGCGCGCGCAGCAGGTTGCCGTAGAGGAAGATCTGGCGGCGGCGCCAGCGGTCCAGCAGGACGCCGGCGAAGGGTCCCACGAGGGAGTACGGGAGGAGTAGGACGGCCATGGCAGAGGCGATCGCGGCCGGCGAGGTCTGCTTCTCCGGGGAGAAGACGACGTAGGCGGCGAGGGCGACCTGGTAGACGCCGTCGGCCCCTTGGGAGAGCAGGCGTATGACGAGTAGACGGCGGAAGTTCCGCAGGCTCAGCAGGACACGCAGGTCGCGGACGACGGGCATGGGGCACAGCCTCACATATGGGGCCACGCACAGGAGAAGGGTCCCCGGATCGGATGACCCGGGGACCCTCTGAGCCCTGGCAGGAGCGTTTTTTTGCGAGCTTGAGCTGTGGAGCTTCAGCGCCCGGCGGTGTGCCTGGTCAGCGCTCGACGTCGCCGCGGATGAACTTCTCCACGTTCTCGCGGGCCTCGTCGTCGAAGTACTGGACCGGCGGGGACTTCATGAAGTAGCTGGACGCGGAGAGGATCGGGCCGCCGATGCCGCGGTCCTTGGCGATCTTCGCGGCGCGCACGGCGTCGATGATGACACCGGCGGAGTTCGGGGAGTCCCAGACCTCGAGCTTGTACTCCAGGTTCAGCGGGACGTCACCGAAGGCGCGGCCCTCCAGGCGGACGTACGCCCACTTGCGGTCGTCGAGCCAGGCGACGTAGTCGGACGGACCGATGTGGACGTTCTTCTCGCCGAGGTCCCGGTCGGGGATCTGGGAGGTGACGGCCTGCGTCTTGGAGATCTTCTTGGACTCCAGGCGCTCACGCTCCAGCATGTTCTTGAAGTCCATGTTGCCGCCGACGTTCAGCTGCATCGTGCGGTCCAGGATGACGCCCCGGTCCTCGAACAGCTTCGCCATGACGCGGTGCGTGATGGTGGCGCCGACCTGCGACTTGATGTCGTCGCCGACGATCGGCACACCGGCCTCGGTGAACTTGTCCGCCCACTCCTTGGTGCCGGCGATGAAGACCGGGAGGGCGTTGACGAAGGCGACCTTGGCGTCGATGGCGCACTGGGCGTAGAACTTCGCCGCGTCCTCGGAACCGACGGGCAGGTAGCAGACGAGGACGTCGACCTGCTTGTCCTTGAGGATCTGGACGATGTCGACCGGCTCGGCCTCGGACTCCTCGATGGTCTGGCGGTAGTACTTGCCGAGACCGTCGAGGGTGTGGCCGCGCTGGACGGTGACACCGGTGGTGGGCACGTCGCAGATCTTGATGGTGTTGTTCTCGGAGGCGCCGATGGCGTCCGCCAGGTCGAGGCCGACCTTCTTGGCGTCCACGTCGAACGCGGCGACGAACTCCACGTCCTTGACGTGGTAGTCGCCGAACTGCACGTGCATCAGGCCGGGGACCTTGGACGCCGGGTCGGCGTCCTTGTAGTACTCGACGCCCTGCACCAGCGATGCGGCGCAGTTGCCCACGCCGACGATGGCTACGCGAACCGAACCCATTCCGGTTGCTCCCTGTGTGTACGAGTGAGGCCCTGAACGGGTCTCACGTGGCGGTGTCGTCGGACGCATCCGGCCGGAGGGAATCCCCGGACCGGGGCAGGGCGCCCGGCGCTCCATTGGTGGTGTTCTGCTGAGCGGACCCCCCGGAGGCGGAACCCTTCAGGTCCCGCCCGGCCCGCTCGCTCTCGATGAGCTCGTTCAGCCAGCGCACTTCGCGCTCCACGGACTCCATCCCGTGGCGCTGGAGCTCAAGCGTGTAGTCGTCGAGGCGCTCCCGGGTGCGTGCCAGCGAGGCGCGCATCTTCTCCAGGCGCTCCTCCAGCCGGCTGCGGCGGCCCTCCAGCACGCGCATCCGCACATCGCGGGAGGTCTGCCCGAAGAAGGCGAACCGTGCCGCGAAGTGCTCGTCCTCGTACGCGTCGGGGCCGGTCTGGGACAGGAGCTCCTCGAAGTGCTCCTTACCTTCCGCCGTCAACCGGTAGACGATCTTGGCGCGGCGGCCGGCGAGGGGCGCGGCGAGAGCGTCCTCGGCGGTGCTCCCCGGCTCCTCGATCAACCAGCCGTTGGCGACCAGCGTCTTGAGGCAGGGGTAGAGCGTTCCGTAGCTGAAGGCACGGAAGACGCCGAGCGACGTGTTGAGCCGTTTCCGCAGCTCATAGCCGTGCATCGGGGACTCGCGGAGCAGGCCGAGGACGGCGAACTCAAGGATGCCGGAGCGCCGGCTCATGCTCGCCTCCTCTCGTCCGCGGTTCGCTTATCTCGCTCTGATGTATCGACTCGATACATCCCGACGATAGATCGGCTTTCCTCGTGCGACAAGAGGAACGACGGTGAACGGGATCACATCACCGATTCGTTGGAGGCAACTTGCCTGATTTGGGGTGAACTTCGGGGCTCGGCGGGTTTTGGTGGTGCGTAGTCTGTGCGGCATGCACACCACCGGGAACCGAGTGACGCCTGGGGGGCGTCCATGTCCTCGGTGCCGTACGGGTGAATGCAGGACCGACCACATCCGTATTTCGGGGGGACCGGAAATCAGCCGCCGTTCCAGGCGCCCACGGGTGCGCCTGCCCGAGGAGTAATCGTTCGATGAGCGAGCACCGTCGCAAACCGCCGCCGCCGCAGGGAGGCGGACGTGCCGCGGCCCGACGCGGCCAGTCCGAACCGTCCTCCAGCCGCCGCGCGGCACCGCGAGGCGCCACCGGGTCTCCTTCCGACTCCTATGGGTCCAGTTCCTATGGGTCGGACTCGGGCTCGGGAGGTGAGGAGCGCCCGTACGGTGGCCGTGCCGAGGCACGCCGGGCGGCGCAGAGAAGTACGGGAAACAGCAGCCGCCGCAGAGCGGCCGACAACGGAAGCCGCGGTCCGGGTGGTCCTGCCGGGCCAGGGCGTGGCAGAGGCCGGGCGTCGACGGCGCCCGGCAAGAAGCGCCTGATCGACTACCCCAGGGCGAACAGATTCGGCTGGCGTCGCTGGGTCCCCTCCTGGAAACTCGTCTCGGGGCTGTGCATCACCTTCTTCGGCAGCCTGGTCGCGCTGGTCGGTGTCAGCTACGCCATGGTGGGTGTCCCCAGCGAGAACACGGCGGCCCAGTCCCAGAACAACGTCTATTACTGGGCCGACGGCAAGCAGATGGTCGCGACGGGCACCGGCGTCAACCGGCAGAACGTCAACATCGCCGAGATCCCCCAAGCCATGCAGAACGCCGTGATTTCGGCGGAGAACAAGAGCTTCTACACGGACCCGGGCGTCGACTTCAAGGGCATCGCCCGCGCTCTCGTCAACATGGCCCAGGGCGGTGAGACGCAGGGTGGTTCGACGATCACCCAGCAGTTCGTCAAGAACACCTACCTCAGCCAGGACCAGACGCTCACCCGCAAGTTCAAGGAGATGTTCATCTCCATCAAGGTGGGCACCAAGTTCAGCAAGCCGCAGATCCTCCAGGGCTACCTGAACACCTCGTACTTCGGCCGTGGCGCGTACGGCATCCAGGCCGCCGCCCAGACCTACTACGGCGTGGACGCGAAAAACCTCACGCCGAGCCAGTGCGCGGTCCTGGCGGCCCTGCTCAAGGGAGCGACGTACTACGACCCCGCGGGCAACCCGGACATCGACCCCGCGGCCTCCCAGAAGGCCAATTACCAGCGCTCGCACGAGCGCTGGGCCTGGATCCTCGAGGAGATGCACAAGGACCAGCACCTCACCGATGCCGAGTACCAGACGGCCATCAAGAAGTACCCGATGCCCCAGGGCCGCAAGGCGGTCAAGGGCATGACCGGCCAGATCAGCTATCTCGCCGACACGGCCAAGAAGTACGTCCTCGCGCACTCCAACATCACGGAGACGCAGTTCGACCAGGGCGGCTTCCAGATCTACACGACCTTCCAGAAGGACAAGGTCAACGCGCTGAGCACGGCCGTGGAGAAGGTCCAGAAGGCGCGTCTGGACCCGAAGAACCGGGAGAAGGACAAGTACGTCCAGTTCGGTGCCGCGTCGGTGGTGCCCAACGACGGCGCGATCGTCGCCCTGTACGGCGGTGCCGGCTACGAGAACAACCACTTCACCAACAACGCCGACACCTCCGGTGTCCCCGTCGGTTCGACGTGGAAGCCGTTCGTCCTTGCCGCTGCCATGCAGTACGGCACGTACAAGACCTCCCCCGATGGGGTCTCGCCGCTGAGCAAGTACAACGGCAACGACCATCTCAAGGTCATGAACGAGGACGGCACCGCCGTCCTGAACAAGGACGGCTCGACGTTCTTCCAGAACAACGAGAGCAACTATCGCTGGGGGTACATCACCCTGCGCAAGGCGATGGAGCAGTCGATCAACACGCCGTTCGTGCAGCTCGGCTGGGACGTGGGCATGTCGAAGGTACGGGACGTCGCGAGCCGGTCCGGCATTCTGGACAGCAGCTTCGCGACCCTCAACCCGTCCTTCGCACTCGGTACGTCGACTCCGAGCGCGATCCGCATGGCCGACGCCTACTCGACCTTCGCCGCGTCCGGCAAGCACGCCGACCCGTACTCGGTGACCGAGGTCAAGCAGGACGGGCAGCCCTTGCAGGGCTTCAGCAAGCCGAAGGTCACGACGGCGATGCCCGAGAACATCGCGAACAACGTGACGGACACGCTGGAGAACGTCATCCAGAACGGTACGGGTACCAATGCCAAGGCCCTGGGCCGTACGGCGGCGGGCAAGACCGGTACCACCGACAGCAACAAGTCGGCCTGGTTCGTCGGCTACACCCAGCAGCTGGCCACGTCGGTGGCGATGTTCCGCGAGAACCCGAAGGACGCCGAGCTGCTCTCCATGAACGGCACCGCCGGCGTGGCGTCCATCCACGGTGGTGACATCCCGACCTCGGTGTGGACCGAGTACATGGAGTCCGCGCTGAAGGGCAAGAACGACCCCGGCTTCCCGGACGCCACCAAGGTCGGCGAGATCGCTGACGAGGCGGGGGCTCCCTCCCCGACGCCGACCGTCAGCATCACGCCGAGCGAGACGCCCACCGAGACGCCGAGCGCCACCCCCAGCGAGACGGCCACCTCCCCGTCGCCCACGGTGACGGAGACCTGCCAGTTCGCCTGGAACTGCTCGACCGACGGCGGCTCCACCGGCGGTAGTACGTCGGGTACGACGTCCTCGCCGACAGCTACGGAGACGACCAGCGAAGGCGACACCAGAGGCAATGCCAACGGCGGAGGAAACCTCTTCGGCGGATCAACCGGCTAGCCGCGCGGTCTGACCGGCTGGTGACCATTTCGCCCGCCGAAGTCTGTTTCACGTGAAACATGGGCCGCCGCACCCGGCGAGGTGCGGCGGCCCTCGGCGTATTCCTAGGGAGGTACGGCAGGATGGGCCCCATGCCCAGTGCAGAGACGACGCCCGCGGGCGTGCGTGAGCCGGAGCCGGTGCGGCCGACCAGGGAAGACGAGGTCGCCGCGGCCGGGAGTGAGCTGATCGGCGGCCCCATCGGGCGGCGTGCCCTGCTCGGCACGTCCTGGTGGACGCCGCTACGCGTGGTCGTCATCGTGGCGGTCGGGATGTTCGCCCTCGGCATGGTGCAGAAGCTGCCCTGCTACGACAGCGGCTGGTTCTTCGGCGCGAGTTCCCAGTACACCCACGCCTGCTACTCGGACATTCCGCATCTCTACCAGGGGCGCGGTTTCGCCGACGGTCTGGTGCCGTACTTCGACAAGCTCCCGGGCGACATGGACTACCTCGAATACCCGGTGCTGACCGGTGTGTTCATGGAGGTGGCCGCATGGCTCACGCCCGGCAGCGGCAGCATCATGCTCCAGGAGCAGGTGTACTGGTTCGTCAACGCCGGGATGCTGATGCTGTGCGCCGCGGTCATCGCGGTGTGCGTGGTCCGTACGCACCGCCGGCGCCCCTGGGACGGCCTGCTGGTCGCCCTGGCACCTGCCTTCGCCCTGACCGCCACCATCAACTGGGACCTCCTGGCGGTCGCTCTGACGGCCGCGGCGATGCTGATGTGGTCCCGGAGTCGTCCCCTCGCCTTCGGTGTCCTCCTGGGGCTTGCCACGGCCGCCAAGCTGTACCCCGTCTTCCTGCTGGGCCCGCTGTTCCTGCTGTGCTGGCGCGCGGGTAAATGGCGGGAGTTCTTCGTTGCCACCGGCGGTGCGGTGGTCGCCTGGCTCGTCGTGAACCTGCCGGTGATGATCTTCGCCTTCGACGGATGGTCGAAGTTCTACACGTTCAGCCAGGAGCGGGGCGTCGACTTCGGATCCTTCTGGTTGATCTGGGCGCAGAACACGACCACCCCGCCGAGCACCGACGTCGTGAACACCGCGGCCACGGCTCTGGTGCTGCTCTGCTTCCTGGGCATCGCCGCCCTGACCCTCACCGCTCCCCGCCGGCCGCGCTTCGCCCAGCTGGCCTTCCTGGTGGTGGCGGCCTTCATCCTCACCAACAAGGTCTACTCCCCGCAGTACGTGCTGTGGCTGGTGCCGCTGGCGGTCCTCGCCCGGCCCAAGTGGCGGGACTTCCTGATCTGGCAGGCGTGCGAGGTGGCGTACTTCCTGGGGATCTGGATGTACCTCGCGTACACGACCAGCGGGGACGCCCACAAGGGTCTGCCGACCGACGGCTACCACTGGGCCATCGCCGTGCACCTGCTGGGCACGCTCTACCTGTGCGGCATGGTCGTGCGCGACATCCTCATGCCCGAGCGGGACGTGGTGCGCCGCACCGGGGAGGACGATCCGTCCGGCGGGGTGCTGGACGGCGCGGAGGACGTCTTCGTGCTCGGCGCGGCGGCCCGTCCCCCGCGCCACGCGGCCCACTTCGAGGGGCCGCAGGTGGAATGGGGAAGCCGATCCTCCGAGGTCGATTCGCTCTGAGCGAACACCCCAGGTCCTGAACGGCAAAAGGGCCGTACACGGAGTCCGTGTACGGCCCTCTTCCCGTCCTGTGAACGGTCAGGCGGTGCGCTTGTCCATCCTGCGGCCGGTCAGCGGTCCACGATCCGGTCGAACTGGGTCGTGGTGTGCCGCAGATGGGCCACCAGTTCCTCGCCGACCTTCGGCTCCGGGGCGTCCGAGGGCACGAAGAGGATCGACACCTGCATGTGCGGCGGCTCCGCGAACCAGCGCTGTTTGCCGCCCCAGACGAACGGAGAAAGGTTCCGGTTCACCGTGGCCAGGCCGGCCCGTGCGACGCCCTTGGCGCGCGGCATGACGCCGTGCAGGGCCTTCGGGGCCTCCAGGCCCACCCCGTGCGACGTACCGCCCGCCACGACCACCAGGAAGCCGTCCGAGGCCGACTTCTGCTGCCGATAGCCGAACCGGTCGCCCTTGGCGACGCGGGTGACGTCCAGGACCGCCCCACGGTACTCGGTGGCGTCGTGGTCCCCCAGCCACAGCCGGGTGCCGATCCGGGCCCGGAACCGCGTCTGCGGGAACTGCTGCTGCAGCCGGGCGAGTTCGTCGGCCTTGAGGTGGCTGACGAACATCGTGTGCAGCGGCAGCCGGGCCGCGCGCAGCCGGTCCATCCAGCCGATGACCTCCTCGACGGCGTCCGAGCCGTCGGTGCGGTCCAGCGGCAGGTGGATGGCGAAGCCCTCCAGCCGGACGTTCTCTATGGCCGAGTGAAGCTGCGGCAGGTCCTGCTCGCTGATGCCGTGCCGCTTCATCGTGGACATCACCTCGATGACCACGCGGGCACCCACCAGGCCGTACACGCCGTCGATGGACGACACCGAGCGGATGACCCGGTCGGGCAGCGGCACGGGTTCCTCGCCCCGTCGGTACGGGGTCAGCACCAGCAGGTCGCCGCCGAACCAGTCCTTGATGCGCGCGGCTTCATACGTCGTACCGACGGCGAGGATGTCCGAGCCCAGACGCGTGGCCTCTTCCGCCAGGCGCTCGTGCCCGAAGCCGTAGCCGTTGCCCTTGCAGACCGGGACCAGACCCGGGAACTGCTCCTGCACGTGCTTGTGGTGCGCCCGCCAGCGCGCGGTGTCGACGTAGAGCGTGAGCGCCATGGCCGGACCTGGAACCTTTCTGGGTGGCTGGGGAGTGCCAGAGGACTGCGGTGTGTCAGGGCTATAGAAGCACGGAGCGTGACGTCAGCGGCGCGACATGTAGATGTCGAGCGCCTTGTGGAGCAGCTTGTTCAGCGGGAAGTCCCACTCGCCGAGGTACTCGGCGGCCTGGCCACCGGTGCCCACCTTGAACTGGATCAGGCCGAAGAGGTGGTCCGTCTCGTCCAGCGAGTCGGAGATGCCGCGCAGGTCGTAGACGGTGGCGCCGAGCGCGTAGGCGTCGCGCAGCATCCGCCACTGCATGGCGTTCGAGGGCCGCACCTCACGGCCGATGTTGTCGGAGGCGCCGTAGGAGTACCAGACGTGCCCGCCGACGATCAGCATGGTCGCCGCGGACAGGTTGACCCCGTTGTGCCGGGCGAAGTACAGCCGCATCCGGTTGGGGTCCTCGGTGTTGAGGGCCGTCCACATGCGCTCGAAGTACGACAGCGGGCGCGGCCGGAAGTGGTCACGAGCGGCCGTGATCTCGTACAGCCGCTGCCATTCCGCCAGGTCCTGGTAGCCGCCCTGCACGACCTCGACGCCGGCCTTCTCGGCCTTCTTGATGTTGCGCCGCCACAACTGGTTGAAGTTCTTGTGGACCTCTTCCAGGGAACGGTTCGCCAGCGGCACCTGGAAGACATAGCGCGGCTGCACGTCGCCGAAGCCGGCACCGCCGTCCTCGCCCTGCTGCCAGCCCATCCGGCGCAGCTTGTCGGCCACCTCGAAGGCGCGCGGCTCGATGAAGTCGGCCTCGATGTCGCGCAGCCGCTTCACGTCCGGGTTCTGGATGCCCTGCTTGATGGAGTTGGACTCCCAGCGCCGGATGATCACCGGCGGGCCCATCTTCACCGAGAACGCGCCCTGCTGCTTGAGGTGGGCCAGCATCGGCTGGAGCCACTCGTCGAGATTCGGCGCGAACCAGTTGATGACCGGGCCCTCGGGGAGGTAGGCGAGGTAGCGCTTGATCTTGGGCAGCTGGCGGTACAGCACCAGGCCCGCACCGACCATCTCGCCGGTGCGCTCGTCGAACCAGCCGAGGCTCTCCGAACGCCACTCCGCCTTGACATCGGCCCAGGCCGGGACCTGCATGTGGCTAGCCGCCGGCAGGCTCTGGATGTACGCCAGATGCTGTTCGCGGCTGATGGTCCTCAGGGTCAGGCTCATGTCGGGGCGCTCCTCGGGCTGGTGTGTCCCCATGGGTACAGGGGCTCCGGCTCTCGCGCCGAAGCCTACTGCGCCTCGCCCGCGGCCCGACTGGCCGTACGGCACCTACGCCCCGGCTCCTGCCCGGCCGGGGCGTTCCACGGTTGTGCGGGGGCGCCGGACTCAGCCGAACAGGCCGCCGTGCGCCATGCCGATGAAGAAGCCGATGCCCGAGGCACCGAGACCCAGGATCAGACCGAAACGCTCGCGCGTGGTGATCGAGACCCACTGCCCGAACAGACCGGTGACGAGGCCGATCAGGCCGGTCCAGGAGCTGAGCAGGTGCAGGCTGTGGAAGAACGACGTGATGAAGGCGATCAGCCCGAGCGCCAGCGTCACTGCCATCAGCGAGTCCTGGAGCGGATGGGTCTTGCCGTCGGTGGCGAACAGTGATCCGGCGGTGTTGGGTCGCAATGCCTGTGCCATGGAGCACCTCCTGCGGAAGGCGGCGCATCGTAGCGCCGTACACACCCGATGTGTACAGATTGAGGGCCCCGGCCGCCGGATTTCAACCGGAAGCGGGTGTGCGGGTAGTCTGTAGCCTCTGCACCGGTGTCTGCCCAGGCCCTGACCGGGATCCCAGCGGGAACCCCCGAATGTCAGTGGCTGCCGATACCGTTGCGCACGCATCACAACCCTCCTGCCACGGAACGACCGTGGCCGCTGAGTCCAAAGGAGGTGGGTTCCACATGCGTCACTACGAGGTGATGGTCATCCTCGACCCCGATCTGGAGGAGCGCGCTGTCGCCCCCCTGATCGAGAACTTCCTCTCCGTCGTCCGTGAGGGCAACGGAAAGGTCGAGAAGGTCGACACCTGGGGCCGTCGTCGTCTCTCGTACGAGATCAAGAAGAAGCCCGAGGGCATCTACTCGGTCATCGACCTGCAGGCCGAGCCTGTGGTCGTCAAGGAGCTCGACCGCCAGATGAACCTGAACGAGTCGGTCCTCCGGACCAAGGTCCTCCGCCCCGAGACCCACTGAGCTTTCCGCTCAGCCGATCTCGGGATTTCGAGTAGCAGCACAAGCAGCCAGCAGCAAACCCGCCGAGAGGTTCCCCCATGGCAGGCGAGACCGTCATCACGGTCGTCGGCAATCTTGTCGATGACCCCGAGCTGCGCTTCACCCCCTCCGGTGCGGCGGTCGCGAAGTTCCGTGTCGCGTCCACCCCCCGCACCTTCGACCGTCAGACCAACGAGTGGAAGGACGGCGAGAGCCTGTTCCTGACCTGCTCGGTCTGGCGTCAGGCGGCGGAGAACGTCGCGGAGTCGCTCCAGCGAGGCATGCGCGTCATCGTGCAGGGCCGGCTGAAGCAGCGGTCCTACGAGGACCGTGAGGGTGTCAAGCGCACGGTCTACGAGCTGGACGTCGAGGAAGTCGGCGCCAGCCTGCGGAGCGCCACGGCCAAGGTCACCAAGACCGCCGGTGGCGGCGGCCGCGGTGGTCAGGGCGGTTACGGCGGCGGTGGCGGCCAGGGTGGCGGCGGCTGGGGCGGTGGCCCCGGTGGCGGCAACCAGGGCGGCGCCCCCAACGACGACCCCTGGGCTTCCGGCGCTCCCGCCGGTGGCGGCAACCAGGGCGGTGGCGGCGGCTGGGGCGGCGGCTCCGGCTCGGGCTCCGGCTCCGGCGGCGGTGGCGGCTACTCGGACGAGCCTCCCTTCTAAGGGGCAAGGGCTCGTATCCCCACTTCTTGATCACACAGGAGAAACACCATGGCGAAGCCGCCTGTGCGCAAGCCTAAGAAGAAGGTCTGCGCTTTCTGCAAGGACAAGGTCACGTACGTGGACTACAAGGACACGAACATGCTGCGGAAGTTCATTTCCGACCGCGGCAAGATCCGTGCCCGCCGCGTGACCGGCAACTGCACGCAGCACCAGCGTGACGTCGCCACGGCCGTCAAGAACAGCCGTGAGATGGCGCTGCTGCCCTACACCTCCACCGCGCGCTAAGGGAAGGGTGACCGACTAATGAAGATCATCCTGACCCACGAGGTCTCTGGCCTCGGCGCCGCCGGCGACGTCGTCGACGTCAAGGACGGCTACGCACGCAACTACCTGATCCCGCGGAAGTTCGCGATCCGCTGGACCAAGGGTGGCGAGAAGGACGTCGAGCAGATCCGTCGTGCTCGCAAGATCCACGAGATCCAGACCATCGAGCAGGCCAACCAGGTGAAGGCCCAGCTTGAGGGCGTCAAGGTCCGCCTGGCCGTCCGCGCCGGCGACGCCGGCCGCCTCTTCGGTTCCGTCACCCAGGCCGACATCGCTTCGGCGATCAAGGCTGCCGGTGGCCCCGAGGTCGACAAGCGCCGCATCGAGGTCGCTTCGGCGATCAAGACCCTGGGCGCCCACGAGACGTCCGTGCGTCTGCACCCCGAGGTTGCCGCCAAGGTCAACATCGAGGTCGTCGCGGGCTGATGCTGCGCTGAGCAGTAGCTGAACAGGGGCCGCACCCGTGAAGGGTGCGGCCCCTGTCTCTTGGTCGGCTTTCGTGGTCGGCGATGGTGTGGAGTCGCGGGTGTTTCACGTGAAACGTGACAGCCCGCGATGTTTCACGTGAAACCGTCGGCAGCGCACATGGGTCAGCGCGTCGCGCCGGTCACGATCCATCGGCCGGAGCGGGCGCGCAGCCAGAGGGTGAGCATCCGTACGGTCATCATCAGCGTCATGGCTCCCCAGAGCGCCGTGAGTCCGCCGCCGAGGGCGGGGACGAGCAGCGCCACCGGAGTGAAGACCGCGAGCGTGAGGACCATGGCCCCGGCGAGATACGGCCCGTCTCCGGCGCCCATCAGTACGCCGTCGAGGACGAAGACCATGCCGGAGATCGGTTGGGAGAGCGCCACGATGAGCAGTGCGGGTAGCGCTGTGCTCTTCACGGCGGGGTCGCCGGTGAACAACGGGAGGAAGAGCGGTCGGGCGGCGATCACGAGCAGGCCCAGGATCACTCCGGTGGCTATGCCCCACTGCACCATGCGCCGGCAGGCTTCGCGGGCGCCGACGGCATCATCCGCCCCGAGATAGCGGCCGATGACGGCCTGTCCGGCGATCGCGATCGCATCCAGGGCGAAGGCCAGCAGGCTCCACAGGGACAGCACGATCTGGTGGGCGGCGATGTCGGCATCGCCCAGCCGGGCAGCCACTGCGGTGGCGATCATCAGGACGGCCCGCAGCGAGATCGTCCGGACGAGCAGGGGCACGCCGGCCTGTGCCGAGGCCCGTATCCCGGCGGCGTCGGGGCGCAGCGACGCCCCGTGTCTGCGGGCGCCGCGCACGACGACGGTCAGGTAGACCGCTGCCATTCCGCACTGGGCGATGACCGTGCCCCAGGCGGAGCCGGCGATACCCAGTCCGGCCCCGTAGACGAGCGCCGCGTTGAGTCCGGCGTTGGCGATGAACCCCGCTACAGCGACGTACAGCGGTGTGCGGGTGTTCTGGAGGCCGCGCAGGACGCCGGTGGCGGCGAGCACGACCAACATGGCCGGGATGCCCAGGGAGGAGATCCTCAGGTAGGTGGTCGCGTAGGGAGCGGCGGTGGCCGAGGCGCCGAAGACGTCCACGATGCCGGAGGCGAAGGGCAGGACGACGGCGATGACCGCGGCACCGAGCAGCAGTGCCAGCCAGATGCCGTCCATGCCCTGGCGGACGGCCGCCTGGAGGTCGCCCGCACCGACCCGGCGGGCGACCGCGGACGTGGTGGCGTAGGCGAGGAAGACGAAGATGCTCACGGCGGTGGTGAGGAGGGCCGAGGCGATTCCGAGACCGGCGAGTTGTGCGGTGCCGAGATGGCCGACGATCGCGCTGTCGGCCATGACGAAAAGCGGCTCGGCGACGAGTGCGCCGAAGGCCGGGACGGCCAGTGCGATGATCTCTCGGTCGTGCCCCCGGCGGGTGGCCTCGGAGGTCGCGGGAGCCTGTGACATGGGCGCTAATCTAATCGTCCACAGGTAAGTGATGCAAATAAGGAGTGACCCTTACCTATGGTTGCGTGGTCCGCGCCGTCGCGCGTTGTTCGAAGCGATCTTGGCCCGACCGGGAAAGTTTTTCTTCTGCACAGCCGGTGGATGGGAAAAGTGCAGGTCAGACGCTGTTGTGAACAGGGATCGAGGGCTTGTTCACAGGGCTGTCCACCGTGTCGTGCACAGGTTTTGGCGGGTTCTCCACAGCATACGGGCGGTCGTCCACATGGCCTGTGGATAACCAGATTGGCTGACGGTGCCCGCGGGCCTAACGTGGTCCGGCACCCGCTCCTTGTCACGGCCTCGGAAACCTCACAAAACCGACGCGTCCAGAACCGGAATGGGGCGTCCTGGTTGTCAGTGCCGTGCCGTACAAAAGAGGGCATGGCGAGGTCCGCGGTGCGGACGGGAGGAGGTGGCTCGGTGAGCATTTCCGAGCCCTTGGACGATCCGTGGGCCGACGCCGGTCCGGGTGATCGTCTGCCCGCCTCCCGCCGACGGGACGAGGGCGGTCGCGGCCGGGACGACCGGCACGACCGGGGCCGGGACAGCGGAGACTGGGACGGCGGGGGCGCCACCTTCGAGCGGGTTCCCCCACAGGACCTGGACGCCGAGCAGTCCGTGCTCGGCGGCATGCTGCTCTCCAAGGACGCCATCGCCGACGTCGTCGAGATCCTCAAGGGCCACGACTTCTACAAGCCCGCGCACGAGACGATCTACCAGGCGATCCTCGACGTCTATGCGAAGGGCGAGCCGGCCGACCCCATCACCATCGCTGCCGAGCTCACCAAACGCGGCGAGATCAACAAGGTCGGCGGCGCCTCCTATCTGCACACCCTCGTCCAGACGGTGCCGACGGCGGCGAACGCCGAGTACTACGCGGAGATCGTCCATGAGCGGGCGGTGCTGCGCCGTCTGGTCGAGGCGGGCACCCGCATCACGCAGATGGGATACGCGGCCGACGGCGACATCGACGAGATCGTCAACAGCGCCCAGGCCGAGATCTACGCCGTCACCGAGCAGCGGACCAGTGAGGACTACCTGCCGCTCGGCGACATCATGGAGGGCGCTCTCGACGAGATCGAGGCGATCGGCTCCCGCACCGGCGAGATGACCGGCGTGCCCACCGGTTTCACCGACCTGGACTCGCTCACCAACGGCCTGCACCCCGGCCAGATGATCGTCATCGCCGCGCGTCCCGCCATGGGCAAGTCCACCCTCGCGCTGGACTTCGCACGCGCCGCGTCGATCAAGCACAACCTCCCGAGCGTCATCTTCTCCCTCGAAATGGGCCGCAACGAGATCGCGATGCGTCTGCTGTCCGCCGAGGCCCGGGTCGCCCTGCACCACATGCGCTCCGGCACGATGACCGACGAGGACTGGACCCGGCTGGCCCGCCGGATGCCCGACGTCTCGGCCGCGCCGCTCTACATCGACGACTCCCCGAACCTGTCGATGATGGAAATCCGCGCCAAGTGCCGTCGGCTGAAGCAGCGCAACGACATCAAGCTCGTAATCATCGACTATCTCCAGCTGATGCAGTCCGGCGGCAAGCGGTCCGAGAGCCGTCAGCAGGAAGTGTCGGACATGTCGCGAAACCTCAAGCTGCTGGCCAAGGAGCTGGAGGTTCCGGTGATCGCGCTGTCACAGCTCAACCGTGGTCCCGAGCAACGCACGGACAAGAAGCCGATGGTGTCCGACCTGCGTGAGTCCGGCTCCATCGAGCAGGACGCCGACATGGTCATCCTGCTCCACCGTGAGGACGCCTACGAGAAGGAGTCGCCCCGCGCGGGCGAGGCGGACATCATCGTCGGCAAGCACCGAAACGGCCCGACGGCGACGATCACCGTGGCCTTCCAGGGCCACTACTCCCGCTTCGTGGACATGGCGCAGACCTGATCCGAGCCGGGACGGCGCAGACCTGATCCGAGCCGGGACGGCACCGACGTGATCCGTGCCGGCGAAATGGACTCGACGACGGTGCGCCCACCAGGTGGACTGGGCGCATGACCACATTCCAGGAAGAGCTGCTCCCCGCCACCCGGCGGGCGCTGCTGCATCGGATCGCCGTGGCCCAGTCCGAAGGCCGGGCGCCGTCACTGGTGGCGGCGGTCGTGCGAGGCGGGCGGGCCGTCTGGCACGGGGCGCGGACCTCGGTGGACGGGCATGGGCCGGACGAGAACGTGCAGTACCGGATCGGCTCGATCACCAAGACGTTCACGGCCGTTCTGGTGCTCCGGCTGCGCGACGAGGGGCTGCTCGACCTCGGCGACCCGTTGGAGAAACATCTGCCGGGCACCGGCGCGGGGGAGGCGAACATCGCCGAACTCCTCGCGCACACCGGCGGCTTGGCGGCCGAGTCCCCGGCACCCTGGTGGGAGCGCACCCCGGGCTCACTGCGGCCGGAACTCAGCGACGTGCTCGGTGAGCAGCCCCTCCTGCATCCCGTCGGCCGCCGTCACCACTACTCCAACCCCGGTTACACCCTGCTCGGCGCGCTGGTCGAGGAACTCCGCGGTGCCCCCTGGGAGGAGGTACTGCGGCGGGAGGTGCTCGAGCCTCTGGGCCTCGACCGCACGAGCGCCCAGCCGCAGGCGCCGCACGCGGGTGGCTGGGCGGTGCATCCCTGGGCCGACGCCCTGCTGCCGGAGCCGCTGGAGGACCTCGGGCGGATGGCGCCGGCCGGGCAGCTCTGGTCGACCACCGGCGACCTGGCCCGCTTCGCGGTGTTCCTGGCGGCCGGGGACGACCGTGTGCTGAGCGCCGAGTCGGTGCGGGAGATGCGCACCCCGGCAGCCCCCGCGGAGCCCGCCGACGTACTGGACGGTGCCACCTACGGCCTTGGCCTGCAGATCCAGCGCCGTGAGGGCAGGCTGCTCGTCGGGCACTCCGGCTCGCTGCCCGGCTTCCTGGCCAACCTCACGATCAGCGTGGACGACGACGTCGCGGCCGTGGTGCTGGCGAACTGCACCTCCGGCCCACTGCTGTCCGTCACCGGTGCCGACCTCGTCCGTATCGTCGCGGAGGCCGAGCCGCGCATCCCCGAGCCATGGCGCCCTCTGACACAGGTCGAGCCGTCCGTCCTGGAGTTGGCAGGCCCCTGGTACTGGGGAACACATGCCTTCGTGCTGCGGGTGTCGGCCGACGGGCTTGTCTCACTGGGGCCGCTGACCGGCGCCGGCCGCCGAGCCCGTTTCCGCTCCAACGGCGACGGCACCTGGACCGGCCTGGAGGGCTATTACGCCGGAGAGCTGCTACGGCCCGTACGGCGCCCGGACGGCACCATGAGCCACCTGGACCTCGGATCGTTCGTGTTCACACGCCAGCCGTACGACGAGACGGCTCCCGTGCCCGGTGGGGTGGACCCCGAGGGATGGCGGGGGATCGGTTAGCGGACAAGAAGGCGGGGGCGGTGTTTCACGTGAAACACCGCCCCCGCCCGCATGCTCCGCTCGGCTGTGAGTCGCCGGGGTTCAGATTTCGAGCTTGAAGCCTGTGTGCGAGGCGGTGAAACCGAGCCGCTCGTAGAAGCGATGAGCGTCGACCCGTGACGTGTCCGAGGTCAGCTGGACCAGCTGGCAGCCCTGGCGGCGGGATTCGTCGATGGCCCACTCGATGAACCGGGTGCCCAGCCCGCTGCCGCGCTCGTCGGCGTGGATACGCACGCCTTCGATGATCGACCGGGTGGCACCGCGCCTCGACAGCCCGGGAATGACCGTGAGTTGGAGTGTGCCGACGATGCGCCCTTCGCGGACGGCGACGACCAACTGCTGGTTGGGATCGGCACTGAGTCGTTCCAGAGCGCTCAGATAGGGCGCCAGGTCGTCCGGTGTCTCCCGCCGGGCGCCCAGCGGGTCGTCGGCGAGCATGCCGACGATGGCCGGGACGTCGTCGGCGACCGCGGTGCGTATGTCAAGGTCTCCCATACCCGCAGCCTATGCGGGCACGTGCAGCGACTCCACGGCCCGGACCAGGGGAGCCAGATCCGGGTTTCTGGCCGCCCCGTCGAGGGCCTCGCGCAGCGCCGTGTCGTTGGTGGGGCGAGCCTCTTCCAGCAGTCGCAGGCCTGCCTCGGTGACGTTGGTGTAGATGCCACGCCGGTCGGTCGGGCAGAGGTAGCGCTCCAGGAGGCCTCGGTCCTCCAGGCGCGTGACCAGCCGGGTGGTGGCGCTCTGGCTGAGGACGACCGCGTCGGCGACCTGCTTCATCTGCAGATGGCCCCCTTCGCCGTCGTGCTGCCGGCTGAGCACGTCGAGCAGGGAGTACTCGCGCACGCTCAGGTCGTGCTTGGTCTGAAGGGCGCGCTCGATGTGCGCCTCGATCCTCCCGTGGAGCAGGGAGAGGGCGCACCAGCCCTGGGCTAGGGCGGTGAGCGCGGGGTCCGTCGCTGTCATTGGCGTTTTCCTCCGTCCCGGAGCGGCTGAACCCAGGATAGAGCAGGCCCGCAATATCCCTCGCTTGCATATAGCCCGCGTCTGCAATTATTGTGAACGCACGCAAAGCGCACCTGCAATCGTCTGGGAAGGTCGTACCTCCATGCCTCTCGCGCTTCTGGCCCTCGCGATCGGGGCCTTCGGAATCGGAACGACCGAATTCGGGATCATGGGCTTGCTGCCCGAGGTCGCGGGTGACTTCGGGGTCTCCATCCCGACCGCCGGCCTGCTCGTCACCGGCTACGCGCTCGGTGTGGTGATCGGTGCCCCGCTGATGACCGTGCTGGGCACGAGGGTTCCCCGCAAGCGGATGCTGATGCTGCTGATGGGCTTCTTCATCGCCGGCAACCTGCTGACCGCCGTGGCCCCCGTCTTCGCCGTCATGCTGATCGGCCGGGTGGTCGCCTCCCTCGCCCACGGCGCCTTCTTCGGCATCGGCTCGGTCGTGGCGGCCGAGCTGGTTGCACCGAGCAAGAAGGCAGGGGCCATCGCGATGATGTTCACCGGCCTCACCGTCGCCAACGTCATCGGCGTCCCGCTGGGCACCCTCGTGGGGCAGCACGCCGGCTGGCGCGTCACCTTCGGCATCGTCGCCGCCCTCGGCGTCGTCGGCCTGGCCGGTATCGCCAAGCTGGTCCCCGAGCTGCCCAAGCCGCAGGGCGTGCACCTGCGGCACGAGCTGGCCGCCTTCAAGAACACTCAGGTCCTGCTCGCCATGGCGATGACCGTCCTCGGCTTCGGCGGGGTCTTCGCGGCCATCACCTACATCGCGCCGATGATGACCCATGTCACCGGTTTCGCCGACGGCTCCGTCACCTGGCTGCTGGTCCTCTTCGGCCTCGGCATGGTCGGCGGCAACCTGATCGGCGGCAAGTTCGCCGACCGCGCCCTGATGCCCATGCTGTATGTGTCCCTGGGCGCCCTGGCGGTCGTCCTCGCCCTCTTCCCGCTCACCGCGCACAGCAAGATCGCGGCCGCTGTGACCGTCGCCCTGATCGGTGCCCTGGGCTTCGCCACCGTCCCGCCGCTCCAGAAGCGCGTCCTGGACCAGGCGCACGGCGCTCCCACCCTGGCCTCGGCCGTGAACATCGGCGCCTTCAACCTCGGCAACGCCCTGTCCGCCTGGCTCGGCGGCATCGTGATCGCCGCGGGCTTCGGCTACACCTCACCCAACTGGGTCGGCGCCGCCCTCGCCGCGGCCGCCCTCGTCCTCGCCTTCCTGTCGGCCGCGCTGGAGCGCCGCGACAGCGCCCCGAGCGCGGTGGTCGCCGCCGGCACGCCCGCAGGACAGCGGGCGTCGGTTCACCACTGACCGCCCGCATCTCTCACCGCACGTCAGCACCATCCAAGGAGAACCATGAGCACCACCACCGTCGCCCCGCTCACCACTCAGGACGCCGAGCTCCTGATCGCCGAGGCCGGTCGCGCGGCCGAGGCAGCCGGGGTCACCGTCAGCGTCACCGTCCTGGACGCCGGGGGCCATCTGCTGGCCTTCCGGCGGGACGACCGCGCCGTGCTGATCTCCGGCGAGACCAGCACCCGCAAGGCCTACACGGCGCTCCAGCTGAACACCCCCACCGCCGACCTCGTAGACGCCGTCCAGCCCGGCGGCCTCTTCCACACCCTGCCCACGGCGCTCGACAGGCCGCTGCTGTTCATCGCCGGTGGTGTCCCCGTCCGGCGTGACGGCCGGCTCATCGGGGCGATCGGTGTCGGCGGCGGTGCGCCCGACCAGGACCACGGCTTCGCCTCCGCCGCGGCATCGGCACTCGCCTGACAGCCCCCTGCTCGACGGCGAACGCCGGCTCCCTCAGGGAGCCGGCGTTCGCCGTGGTCGAAGGCTTCTCAGCCCGCGGCGACCGTCAGCGGCGCGAACCGCCGTGTCCAGTCCCCCGGTGACTCCGTGATTCCGTAGGTCATCACCGAGTTCATGGCGACGGAGGCCAGCCCGCGGTCCTTCGCCCAGGCCAGCAGTTCCTCGTGCCGGATGTCGATGTCGGTACGGAGCGGGCGGTCGGTGTGGGCGGCGAGCGAGGCGATCAGGGACTTCGCCGTCTCCGTGTCGCGGGCGATCAGCGGCCCCACGACATGCGTGTCCATGTTGGGCCAGGCGGCCGCGTATCCGACGATCCGCCCGTCGTCCACGGCGACGCGCAGCAGGTCCGAGAACGCGGGCAGCCGGGTGATGAGGAGGGTGCGGTCGACGCCGAACACCTCCTCGTCCAGCCGGAGGATGGAACCGAGGTCCTCGGCGGTGGCCGCCCGGGTCACCACCCGCGGCTCGGACCCGCCCGGCGTGAAGGGTCCGGAGAGCATCTCCGAACGTCCCGTGACCTTGAATCCCAGCTCCTCGTAGAGCGGCCGGCCGTACGGCGTCGCATACAGGGTCAGCGGAGTCGTTCCCATCGCCGAGACGATGTGCCGCATCAGCCGGCGCCCGATGCCCCGGCGGGCATGTCGTTCGGCGACCAGGACCATGCCCACCGCGCCGAGATGCGGGCGTTCCCTCGGGCCGTACTCCGTGATGACACAGGCGGCGACCAGGCCTCCTCCGGGGTCGTCGATCCCGTATCCCTTCCCGGCCGTGAGGAGCAAGCGCCACTTGTGTTCCTCACGGGGCCACCCCCGATCCTCGGACAAGTCGGCGCAGGCGCTGAGATCGCGTGGCGTCAGTCGGCGAATGGGCAGAGGGGCGTCGGAAGGAGTTGACACGCAGGTCAGGCTTGCCGACCGACACCCACGGCGTCCACCTGTTTCAGGTAGGACGCACGCGCTTTTGGCCATGTCGTAGTCCACGGCCCAGCCTTTGGACAGGCGTGGGGCGTTTCACGTGAAACATCGCCGTATGGCCCCCGTGCGGTGCCGCACCAAGGAGCTCTGTGCGCTGCCCGTTAGCCTCGGGCCCATGGCGAGACTTCACCTCTTCGATCTCGACGGCACTCTGCTGCACGGCACCTCCGCACCCGTCGAGATATCCCGTCAACTCGGTCTGGAAGCAGAGACCATGGAGCTTGATCGGGCGATTTCGGCGGGACGGATAGATCCGCCGGAGTACGCGGCGCGGGTGTACACCCTCTGGGCCGATCTGACCGAAGCACATGTGACGGCGGCCTTCGACGGTGCGCCGTGGCTGGCCCGTATCCGTGACGTCTGGGCCGAGATCAGGGGAGCGGGGGACTACTGCGCGGTGGTCTCGCTCTCGCCCTCGTTCTTCGTGGAACGTCTGCTGGACTGGGGAGCCCATGCGGCTTTCGGATCCCGCTTCCCGGCGGTGCCGTTCGTCGAACCGGTGGATCCGGCGGGAGTCCTCACTGCCGCGGCCAAGGTGACGATCGCGGACCGTCTGTGCGAGCAGTTCGGGGTCGGTCGGGCGGACTGCGTCGCCTACGGCGACTCGATGTCGGACAGGGACCTGTTCGGCGCGGTTCCGGTGTCCGTGGCGGTCAATGCGGACGGACATCTCGCCGGTCTCGCGACGTACTCCTACACGGGCCGGGATCTATGGGGTGCCTATGAATTGGCGTGCGGCGCCCGGTAATTGAGGGAACCGATGGTTCGCCCGTTGCCAGTTTCACGGGGGAGACAGGGGGGACTTGTGCGCGCGGCGACGGCCGGTAGGGTCGACTCCGGTTAACGTCCGGGGCAGGACGCTCCCGGCAGGAGCGGTTGCGGTCCATGTCACACTCTCGCCTTACTTGTCCGTACACGGGGGAATCGCGGGTTGAATGTGGTCGTGTCGGCCACAGGGCCCGACCGGGGAGAGCTAGCCGTCAACGGGGGAAAGCAAGCACCTTCCGAGTGAAGTGCGCAGACCGACCGCAAGATGTTCGAGGCGAGGGCACACCATGGACGCTCCGACCACCACGTCGGCGGGCAACGACGGGGCCGGCGGAGGCAACTGGTTCACGTCCCACGACGGGCCCGCGGCCGACCCTTCCGCCGGGCCCCCGGGTGTGGCGCCGAGGGGCGGACAGGAACCGCCTCAGGGCCGCCCTCTCGTGCCTACAGAGCCCCGGGAGCGAATACGGCAGGCGGCGGAGCCGACGCGCCTTCAGGGAGCCGCTCAGGCCCCGTCCGCCGGACAGCACGCGGCACCCGGCCCCTTCGCTCCCGCGACCGGGCATCCTGCGCCCGGCTCTTTCGAACAGCGCGTCCCGCCACAGCGGAGCGCAGGGCAGCCGCGGGACGTCTCCCCGGACGCGATCCGTATCCGCGGCACCATGGCCGAGATAGGTCCGATCGCCGACAAGGTCACCTCGTACTTCTACGCACTGCTCTTCGTCCGCCACCCCGAACTGCGTTCGCTGTTCCCGGCCGCCATGGACACCCAGCGGGACCGGCTGCTGAAGGCGCTGCTCACCGCGGCCGAGCACATCGACAACCCGCCCGTCCTGGTCGAATACCTCCAGAACCTGGGCCGCGGCCACCGCAAGTACGGCACCCGGGCCGAGCACTACCCGGCCGTCGGCGAGTGCCTCATCGGCGCACTGAGCAAGTACGCCTCGGGTTGCTGGGATCCCGAGACGGAGGCGGCCTGGGTACGGACGTACACGACGATGTCCCAGGTGATGATCGACGCGGCGGCCACGGACGAACTGCGCGCACCGGCTTGGTGGCACGCGGAGATCGTCGCCCACGACCTCAGGACCGCGGACGTCGCGGTGCTCACGCTCCGCCCGGACCAGCCGTACCCCTTCCTCGCCGGGCAGTACGCGAGCCTGGAGACACCCTGGTGGCCACGGGTGTGGCGGCACTACTCCTTCGCCTCCGCGCCCCGCTCGGACGGCCTGCTCACGTTCCATGTGAAGGCCGTCCCGGCAGGCTGGGTCTCGAACTCGCTGGTGCACCGCGCCCGCCCCGGTGACGTCGTCCGCCTCGGCCCGGCCGGTGGTTCGATGACCGTCGACCACACACGGGACAACGGACTGCTCTGCCTGGGCGGCGGCACCGGCATCGCACCCATCAAGGCGATGGTCGAAGACATCGCCGAACGCGGCTCGCGCCGTCCGGTCGAGGTGTTCTACGGCGCCCGCACCGACCACGACCTGTACGACATCGACACGCTGCTTCGGCTCCAGCAGAGCCATCCCTGGCTCGCGGTCCGCGCGGTCGTCGACCAGCGGGCGCACCTCCAGCTCCCCGACGCCATCCGCGGCTACGGCCCGTGGATCGAGTACGACGCCTATCTCTCCGGCCCGCCCGGCATGATCCGCAACGGGATCACCGCGCTACGGGCCGCAGGCGTCCCCGCGCACCGCATCCGGCACGACTCGGTCGAGGAGCTGGTCGTCGTCGGCGACTGACCCGTCACCCGAGGTCGGGAGCGTGCATGGCCCGCACGCCCTCGATGTTGCCGTCCAGGTAGTGCCGCAGCGACAGCGGTACGAGATGGACGGAGGCGATCCCGACACGGGTGAAGGGGACACGCACGATCTCGTACTCACCGGCGGGTTCGTCGACTTCGGGGCCGTGCCGCAGGGCCGGGTCCATGGACTCCAGCCGGCAGACGAAGAAGTGCTGCACCTTCACACCGGTCGCGCTGCCGCTGTCACCGATGTGCTCCACGGTGTCCACGAAGCAGGGCACCACATCGGTGATCTTGGCGCCGAGCTCCTCGTCCACCTCGCGGTGCAGGGCGTCGACGACGGTGGTGTCCTCCGGTTCGACCCCGCCACCAGGCGTAACCCAGTAGGGATCGACACCGGGCTTGGTGCGCTTGATCAGAATCAGGTCGTCGCCGTCCAGGAGAACGGCACGGGCGGTGCGCTTGACCACGGGTCGGACGGTCATGGGAGAAATGTGGCCCAGCTGGTTCCACGTGAAACATAGCGAGGCGCCACCGCACGGCCGCATTGCGTCAACCCCGCAGAACGCGCTCAGCCCCAGTCCGCGGCCGCGTGCTGGAGCCACTCGTGCGCTCGTGCCACATGCGGCATGGCGAGCGTGCCGGTGCGCACCACAAGGAAGTACGTCCGCAGCGGAGGCACCGCGGGATCGTGCAGTGCCACGACCTCGCCGCGCTCCAGGGCGGCCGTGCACAGATACCGGGGCAGCACGGCGAGGCCGGCACCCGCGACCGCACAGGCGAGGACCGCGCGCAGATCCGGTACCACGACCGTGCCCGAGGCGGCCGGACGCGTGTCGAAGACGGAGCCCCAGTAGCGCGAGACGAACGGCAGCGACTCATGGACCTCGACGACCGGGAGGTTCTCCAGGGCGGCCGCGCCCTTGCCGCGTACCGTGCCGGCGCCGATCTCCTCGGCCCAGCGCGGAGCGGCGACCAGTACATGCTCCTCGTCGCAGAGCGCGGCGGCGGTGAGCAGGGCGCCGCGCGGCCGGATCGTACTGATGGCCAGGTCATGGTGGCCGGCGGACAGCCCTTCCAGGGTCTCCTCGGCGTTCCCGAACGAGGCACGCAGCGCGAAGCCCTGGCCGTCGTCCCCGGCGAGCTCCGCGAGAGCCGGGAGGGCGCGCTCGGCGGTGAACTCGGGCGGACCGGCGAGGTGCAGGGTACGCACCGAGGAGTCGTCGTCGAGACCGCGTTCCGCTATCTCCACGAGGGCGTCGAGATGCGGGGCAGCCTTGTGGGCGAGTTCGTCGCCGATGGTCGTGGGGGTCACCCCACGGGCCTGGCGCAGGAAGAGCGGTCGGCCCAGTTGCCGTTCCAGGGTCCGGATCTGGGAGGTCACGGCCGGCTGCGAGAGGCCGAGCAGCGCGGCGGCGCGGGTGAAGGAGCCGGCCCGGTGCACGGTGACGAAGGTGCGCAGCAAGGCCAGATCCATCGCACGCCCTCCCGTTCGGCCTGCCCTTTTCCGGCCCCCGGGCAGGCCCTCAACTATAAATAAGTCGATAGGTCTCTGTCGCTACAGTGATTGGACACTGACGCAGAGTCAACTAGCCTTGGTCGCGCGGTTCTTGGCGCGCGAGAACCGGGACGGTCCGAGCCACGAGGGGGGAGGCTCGGACCGTCCGTTATGCGTAGCCGGACCCGTGGGGACGTCCGTAATCCGGTCAGCGGTCCGACTCGTCGAGGGCGCGCAGCACATCGGCCACGAGATCTTCGGGATCCTCGGCCCCGACCGAGAGCCGGATGAACCCGTCCGGTACGTCGTCCCCGCCCCAGCGCCGCCGCCGCTCGGCCGTGGAACGCACCCCGCCGAAGCTCGTCGCGTCGTCGACCAGCCGCAGGGACTCGAGGAAACGCTCGGCACGCGCGCGCGTGGGCAGCGTGAAGGAGATCACCGAGCCGTAGCGGCGCATCTGCTGCGAGGCGATCTTGTGCGCGGGGTCGTCGGACAGCCCCGGGTAGCGCAGGGCGGTCACCTCGGGCCGCTCGCGCAGCGCCTCCGCGAGCAGCAGGGCGGTCGCGTTCTGCCGGTCCACCCGCAACTGGAGGGTGGCGAGGGAGCGATGGGCCAGCCAGGCTTCCATGGGCCCCGAGATCGCCCCGATGATCTTGCGCCAGCGGCGTACGGCGGCCATGGCCTCCGCGTCGCGCCCGGCGACGTACCCCAGCAGGACGTCCCCGTGGCCGGTGAGCTGCTTGGTGCCGCTGGCCATGGAGAAGTCGGCGCCCAGCGCCAGCGGCCGCTGGCCGAGCGGGGTGGCGAGGGTGTTGTCGACGGCGACCAGGGCGCCACGCGCGTGTGCCGCCTCGGCGAGCCGCCGGATGTCGCAGACGTCGAGCCCGGGGTTGCACGGCGACTCGATCAGCAGCAGCTTCGCGCCGTCCAGGACGTCGAGCTGGGCGTCGCCGGCGGTCGGCGCGGTGCGCACCTCGATGCCGTACGCCTCCAGCTGGGCACGGACCAGCGGCAGCACCTGGTAGCCGTCGGAGGGCAGCACGACCGCGTCCCCGGCGCGCAGCTGGGAGAAGAGCACCGCCGCGATGGCCGCCACGCCGGATGCGAACACCAGCGTCTCCACGCTCTCGCCGGGTGCCTCCAACTCGCCGATGGCCCGCTCCAGATGGGTCCAGGTCGGGTTCTCCTCGCGGCCATAGGCGTACGGCCCGCTCACCTCGCCGGGCAGATGGAAGTGCGCGGCGAAGACCGGCCCGGGCAGGGTCGGCTCGTTCTTGACCGGCTCGGGCAGCCCCGCGCGCACCGCGCGCGTGCCCTCGCCCATGGTCGCGTCGCTCATGCCGCTGTTCCCTCCACTTCGGCCCGTACCGCGGCGAGCAGACCCTCGCTCGCCGCCTCCACCATCTCAAGACACTCCTCGAAGCCGTCCAGACCGCCGTAGTACGGATCCGGTACGTCCAGGTCGTCACCGGCGGATTCAGAAGGTGCGTGCGAAGCACTCGTTGAGGGGCGGTGGTCGGGCGACGGGCGGGCGTACGAGCGCAGCAGCCGCACCTTGCGCGCGTCCTCCTCGGTGGGAGCGAGGCGGCGCAGGGACTTGAGGTGGCCGGAGTCGAGGGCGATCACGAGGTCGAGGCGGGCGAACCAGGACGCCTGGAACTGGCGGGCGGTGTGCTCGCTGTCGTAGCCGTGCTCCTCGAGGACACGGGCGGTGCGCGGGTCGGCGCCGTCGCCCTCGTGCCAGCCGCCGGTGCCGGCGCTGTCGGCCTCCACACGGTCGTCGAGCCCGGCCTCGGCCAGGCGGGCACGGAAGACGGATTCGGCCATCGGGGAGCGGCAGATGTTGCCGGTGCAGACGAAGCAGACGCGGTAGGTCATCGGGCGCTCAGTCCGAGTCGGGAAGGACCATGTTGAGGGCCCAGGACACGATCGAGATGATCAGACCGCCGAGGACGGCCGTCCAGAAGCCCTCGACGTGGAAGCTCAGGTCGAGCTTGTCGCACACCCACGACGTCAGCAGCAGCATCAGCGCGTTGACCACCAGGGTGATCAGGCCGAGCGTGAGGATGAACAGCGGGAAGGTCAGGATCTTCACGATCGGCTTGACCAGGAAGTTGACCAGGCCGAAGACCAGGGCGACCAGGATCAGCGTCCAGACCTTCTTGGCGGTGCTGTCGCCGGTCAGGGTGATCTTGTCGAGCAGCCATACGGCGACCGCCAGGGCGCCCGCGTTGGCGATCGTCTTGACTACGAAATTCTTCATGTGTCTGATCGTGACAGAAGAGATCGGATGCAAATAGTGATGCGAGGGCGACAACGGCGATGAAGGCATTCCGGCTGGACGAACTGGAGGCGGAGCGGGCCGCCAACGACGGGGCCTACCTGCAGTTCCTGCGGGAGCGGAACATGTCGGTCGGCCTCTACGCCCTCGACGCGGGCTCGCACGACCCGCAGCAGCCGCACAACCAGGACGAGGTCTACTTCGTCGTCAGCGGCCGTGCCGCGGTCACCGTGGGCATGGAGACCACGCAGGTGGCGCGGGGCAGCGTGGTGTACGTGCCGGCCGGGGTGGCCCACAAGTTCCATCACATCAGCGAGGATCTGCGGGTTCTGGTCGTCTTCTCTCCCCCCGAGGCCTGACCCCGGGCCTCGGGGTTCCCTAGGGGAAGGGTCAGGGGAGGACAAGGGATCCAGGGCCCCCGTACGACCCCTTCGCGGCTCTAGCATCGGGTGCAGGACATCGCATCGTGCGGGACGCACGAGACCGTACGTGCCGGAGCGCACGAGAAAGCGGAGGACAGGGCAATGCGAGAGATCTTCACGGGTCTGCCGTGGTGGGTGAAGTGGATCGCGGTGCCGGTCATCGCGCTGGTGGTGTTCGGCGGCCTGATCACGGCCGTGATCAGCTGGGTGGTCTTCCTGCTCTTCAAGCTGCTGATCTTCGTGGCCCTGGTCGGCGGACTGATCTACATCGTGCGGAAGTTCATATCGAACTCCTCGTCGAAGAGCGACTGGTGAGGACCGTGGGAATCGGTGGCCGGTAACAGGAGTCACCGGTTCCCTCGGGCGAGGGAAGTTTCCCTCACGGGCCGACCGGGAGCGGCGGTGGACGGTTAGAGTCGCTGACCCCCTCGCGCTCCGGGAGTGACCCTTGGCCACGCTTGACGCCACCTCCGCACCCACGGAACATCCCCCGCCCCCGACCCAACGCAGTTCCGGCTCACCCCCCGTACAGCGGCCGGCCTCCCCGGCCGATTCCGTACAGCCGCATTCGGCCACCCTCATCGGCTCCGTGCAGCGCGCGATGCGCCTGCTGGAGTGTGTTGCCGGACACGAGCACGGCGCACCCGCCAAGCAACTGGCCCGCGAGACCGGCCTCGCCCTGCCCACCGCCTACCACCTGCTGCGCACCCTGGTGCACGAGGGCTATCTGCGCCGTGACAAGGGGCTGTTCTTCCTCGGTGAGGCGGCGGAGCGGCTGAGCAGCAGCGGAGCGCAGCAGAAACGTCGCAGCGCGGTCGTCGACACCCTCGCCCACTGGCGGGATTCGATCGGTGTTCCCGTGTACTACGCCATGTACCGGGACGGCGAGATCGAGGTCATGAGCATCTCCGACTCCCCGGCCACCCCGGCGGTCGAGGAGTGGGCCGGCTTCCGCGAGACCGGGCACGCGCACGCCGTCGGCCAGTGTCTCCTCTCCCAGCTGGACGAGGACGTCCGCCGCGAGCACCTGAGCCGGTATCCCGTGCGGCCCCTCACCGCGTACACGGTCCGTGACGACCAGACGCTGCTGCGACGGCTGGAGCGGACGCGGCGGATGGAGCCGGTGGTGGAGCGCCAGGAGTACGCGCTGGGAACGGTGTGTGCGGCGATCCCCCTCACCGTCGGCACCACGGCCGCCACGATCGCCATTTCTCTCCCTCTCCACCAGGCCGACCGGCTGCTGCCCGCCGTCCGGCAGTTGCAGGCAGAAGTGGGCCGGCATCTGGGATCCCTGTCGATCGCTATCAGTATCTGAAAACTCACTCCTTGTGATCTCCCGTGTACGTTCAGCAAGATTTGACCACCATCAAGGGATAAATCCCGGCCAGTCGGTGTCATATGACGGGGTAGGCAATGCGCGAGTCCGTACAAGCAGAAGTCATGATGAGCTTTCTCGTCTCGGAGGAGCTCTCCTTCCGCATCCCCGTGGAGTTGCGCTACGAGACCTGTGATCCCTATGCCGTCCGGCTCACCTTCCATCTGCCCGGGGACGCTCCGGTGACCTGGGCCTTCGGCCGGGAGCTGCTGATCGACGGGGTGGGGCGGCCGTGCGGGGAGGGCGATGTGCACATCGCGCCCGCCGATTCCGAGGTGCTGGGCGAGGTGCTGATCCGGCTTCAGGTCGGCGGCGACCAGGCGGTGTTCCGGTCCTCCGCGCCCCCGCTGGTGGCCTTCCTCGACCGTACGGACAAGCTGGTGCCGCTCGGCCAGGAGGGCTCGCTCGCCGACTTCGACGCCCACCTCGACGAGGCCCTGGACCGCATCCTGGCCGAGGAACCAAGCGCCGGCTGAAGCGTTTACGGCACGGAGCCGCGCGCCGCTCGTCCGAACCGCGTGAGGACGCGCAGGAACGCTTCAGCGCTTCCCTGCGCGGCCCTTGCCGGAACGCTTCTCCTCACCGGCGCACCGTCCGCGCCCCCACCTCGTGGACGGCCTCCTCCCGGGCCGTCCACCGCGCCTCACCGCTTGCGGCGCCGCCCCCGCCCGCCGCGCGCCGCGGCCGACCCGGCAGGAGCGGTCTCCACGGACACGGCTGTCCCGGTGCCCGGCCGGTCGGCCGACACCACCAGGGCCGCGAGCAGCGTGGTGACCGGGACCGAGGCGACCAGACCGATCGAGCCGACCAGGGTGCGCACGATCTCCTCGGCCACCAACTCACTGTTGGCGACCGTGGCCACACTGCTCTGCGCGATCGAGAAGAGCAGCAGCAGGGGCAGCGCGGCGCCCGCGTAGGCCAGCACGAGGGTATTGACGACGGAGGCGATGTGGTCGCGGCCGATGCGGATGCCCGCCCGGTACAGCCCACGCCAGCCCATCGTCGGGTTGGCCTCGTGCAGCTCCCAGACGGCCGAGGTCTGGGTCACCGTCACGTCGTCCAGGACACCCAGCGAACCGATGATGACACCGGCCAGCAACAGGCCGCTCATGTCGATCGACGGGTACAGGCCGTGGATCAGGCCGGTGTTGTCGTCGGTGTTGCCGGTGAGCGCGGCCCAGTCGATGAACTCCGAGCCGAGCAGGCCGATCAGGCACAGTGAGACCAGCGTGCCGAGCACCGCCACCGAGGTCCGGGCCGACAGCCCGTGGCAGATGTACAGGGCGATCAGCATGATGGCGCTCGACCCGACCACCGCCATCAGCAGCGGATTCGAGCCCTGCAGGATCCCCGGCAGGATGAACATGGTCAGCACCAGGAAGCTGACGGCCAGCGCGACCAGCGCCATCACACCGCGCAGCCGGCCCACCACCACGACGGCGATCGCGAAGATCCCGGCCAGCAGCGCCATCGGGAACTTCCGGTTCACGTCGGTCACCGAGTACTGCAGGTCCTTGGGCGCGGAGGGCTCGTACGCGGCCACGACCTGCTCGCCCTCGTGCAACTGCCGCGACTGGTCGGGCTGCACGATCTCGGTGAAGGTACGGCCCTTGTCCTTGCCGGTGTCGACCCGGACCGTGGCCTTCTTGCAGGTGCTGTCCTCCTCCTTCGAGGAGGTGCCGTCGGCGGTGGAGGTGTCGCCGGTCGAGCCGCCGCCGGAGGCGTTGACCGACTTGCAGCTGACCGAGACGACCTTGGTGACCGTCGCCGCCTGCGTCTGGCGGTCGAAGCCGACGCCGGTGCGCTCGTGCGGCGGGGCACCGCCGGGCCACAGCACCACCAGGCCGACCACGACCGCGGCGGTGAAGGGGATGAGGATCGCCGCGATGACCTTGCGCAGATGCTTGGAGACGGGCGCGGCGGGTCCGTGGCTGTGCCCGTGCGAGTGGCCGTGACCGCCGCCGGGCCCGGAGCCGCCCTGGTCGGGGCCCGGAGCGGGCGAGTGGCCGTAGGCCTGGCCGTGTGGCGCGTGGCCATGGGCCTCACCGTGGCCGTGGGCATCGCCGTTGTCGTGGTGCTGGGCGTGGCTGAGGGCGTGCCCCTGGCCGTACTGCTCGCCCTGCCCGTGGATGTGTCCGTCACCGGCACCACGGCCCCCGTGGCCGGGTCCGCCGCCCTGCGGGGCGCCGTTGCCGCGCCGCGGGTCGGGGGGCGGATAGGGGTGCTGCTGTGTCGAGGTCACCGCCCGATCATCGCAAGAACGGCAGGGGCCCTCTGTTCACCGCGCCCGAATTGACGCTAGCGTGGAGGCACCTTTGCACACGCGGGAGCTCGGAGCACCGGGCTGAGAGGGCGCTGACCTCCGTATTCGCGATGTTTCACGTGGAACGAGTGATGTTTCACAGGAAACGCCGCCCGACGGAAGCCGCTGCGTCGACCGCTGAACCTGTTACCGGGTAATGCCGGCGTAGGGAGTAGGTCTCATGACCAACAAGGACGCACGCACGCCTGCCTTCAGCCAGGACGAACAGCCCATCGCGGGCGAAACGTCCCCGGAGGCCGGGAAGTCCATCGGCTGGCACAAGGGGTATGTCGCGGGCTCCCGCCCCGATCTGCGGGTGCCGGTCCGTCAGGTGCATCTCACCAACGGGCAGTCGGTGACGCTCTACGACACCTCGGGTCCGTACACCGATCCGCTCGTCGAGACCGACGTCCGCAGGGGCCTGCCGCCGCTGCGGGAGAACTGGATCGTCGCCCGCGGCGACACCGAGGAGTACGCGGGCCGGCCCGTCCGTCCCGAGGACGACGGAATCAAGCACACCTCGCCGCGTGGTGGCCTGCGCAACCTGGACGCGGTCTTCCCGGGCCGCCCGCGCCAGCCGCGCCGCAGCCGGGGAGGCGAGGCGGTGACGCAGCTCGCGTACGCCCGCCGGGGCGAGATCACCCCGGAGATGGAGTACGTGGCCATCCGCGAGAACGTCTCTCCCGAGGTGGTCCGCGAGGAGATCGCGGCGGGCAGGGCCGTACTGCCCGCCAACGTCAACCACCCGGAGATCGAGCCGATGATCATCGGCAAGCGGTTCCTGGTGAAGGTCAACGCCAACATCGGCAACTCCGCGGTCACCTCCTCCATCGAGGAGGAGGTCGAGAAGATGACCTGGGCGACCCGCTGGGGCGCCGACACGGTCATGGACCTCTCCACCGGCCGCAACATCCACACCACCCGCGAGTGGGTGCTGCGCAACTCCCCCGTCCCCATCGGCACGGTGCCGCTCTACCAGGCACTGGAGAAGGTCGACGGCAGGGCCGAGGAACTGACCTGGGAGATCTACAAGGACACGGTCGTCGAACAGGCCGAGCAGGGCGTGGACTACATGACCGTCCACGCGGGTGTGCGCCTGCCGTACGTGCCGCTCACGGCCAACCGCAAGACCGGCATCGTCTCGCGCGGCGGCTCGATCATGGCGGCCTGGTGCCTCGCGCACCACAAGGAGTCGTTCCTGTACGAGAACTTCGAGGAACTCTGCGAGATCCTCGCCGCCTACGACGTCACGTACTCACTGGGCGACGGGCTGCGCCCCGGCTCCATCGCGGACGCCAACGACGAGGCCCAGTTCGCGGAACTGCGCACACTCGGGGAACTCAACCGGATCGCCAAGCGTTTCGATGTACAGACCATGATCGAAGGCCCGGGCCACGTCCCGATGCACAAGATCAAGGAGAACATCGACCTTCAGCAGGAGATCTGCGATGAAGCTCCGTTCTATACGCTCGGCCCGCTGACCACGGACGTCGCGCCGGCGTACGACCACATCACCTCCGGCATCGGCGCCGCGATGATCGCCTGGTGGGGCACGGCGATGCTCTGCTACGTCACGCCGAAGGAGCACCTCGGCCTGCCCAACCGGGACGACGTCAAGACCGGCGTCATCACCTACAAGATCGCAGCCCACGCGGCCGACCTCGCCAAGGGCCACCCGGGCGCCCAGGAGTGGGACGACGCGCTGTCCGACGCCCGCTTCGAGTTCCGGTGGGAGGACCAGTTCAACCTCGCCCTCGACCCGGACACGGCCCGCGAGTTCCACGACGAGACGCTTCCGGCGGAGCCGGCGAAGACGGCCCACTTCTGCTCGATGTGCGGGCCGAAGTTCTGCTCGATGAAGATTAGCCAAAGCATCACAGAGCGGTTCGGTGGTGCGGCGGTTGAGGGGGCGTCACCCGAGGAGGTCGCGGAGGGGATGCTCCAGAAGTCGAAGGAGTTCGCGGCGAGCGGGAACCGGGTGTACCTGCCGATCGCGGACTGAGACCAGGGTTCGATGCCCCGGTCCTCCGGGGCATCGCTTCCCATGAGCCCTCATGGGGCTGCCCTTTGGCTCTCTTGGCTGTGCAGACTGACTCCATGACAGCGAGAGCACTGAGCAAGGGCGCTAACCTTCCCGTCGATTCTCCTGTGGTGCACGTCGAGATGGCTTGGTCCGAGGGACCCAGTGTGCCCGATGTCGACGCCTCAGCCTTGCTGCTCACGGCGGCCGGACGCGTTCGTGGCGATGGTGACTTCGTTTTCTACAACCAGCCACTACACGCGTCGAACGCCGTGACGCACCTGGGAAAACAGAGTGCCGCCGGAGTAATGACGGACACGGTCGAGGTGGACCTGAACTCGCTGGAGCCGGCCGTCGAGCGGGTCGTGTTGTGTGCGTCTGCCGACGGTGGGACGTTCGGTCAGGTGCCTGGGCTGGTCATGAGGCTCCTGGAAGCCGGGACGCGGATCGAAATCGCACGGTTCGGCATAGAGGCCGGGACGGAGACCGCGCTCATCGGTGGCGAGCTGTACCTGCGGGCGGGCCGGTGGAAGTTCCGCGCGGTCGGGCAGGGCTATGCCTCCGGTCTTACTGGGCTGGCAACCGATTTCGGGATCACCGTCGACGATGCCCCCTCGGGCATGTCCGCTGACTCGACGCCACCAGTTCCGGCACCGCCTGCCCCAGCCACGACACCTGTCGGCCCTCGCATCAGCAAGGGCGAGGAACGGCTGCCCGTGGACATGCGAAAGCGTCTGTCCCTGCGCAAGGAGCAGGTGGCGATCAGTCTGAGGAAGCATGGAGGAGCCGGGGTCACCGCACGCGTCATCCTGGTACTGGACGCTTCCGGTTCGATGTCCTTCCTTTACTCCAAGGGTGTCGTGAACGACGTGGTGGAGCGTATGGCGGCGGTTGCCGCACAGCTTGACGACGATGGAGAGATGCAAGCCTGGACGTTCGCTTCGAACGCCGCGCGACTCCCCGACTTGCGTCTGGGCGAGCTCCCCGAATGGCTGCGGCTGCACGTCAGGGTGGGACAGCTGAGCCTCTTCCGGCGCAGCAAGAAGCCGAGCAAGGGGCTGGAAGCCGGTCAGGTTGACATGCGGACGGTCGGCATCCAGAACGAAGAGCAGAAGGCGATCGCCCAAGTTCGCATGTATGTCCGGGAAAACTCGGCCGCTGTCCCTACCCTGGTGCTGTTCTTCTCCGACGGGGGCGTCTATCGCAACGCCGCGATCGAGCAAGAACTCCGGGATGCGGTCGAGGAACCCATCTTCTGGCAGTTCGTCGGGCTGGGCCGGTCCAACTACGGCGTGCTGGAGCGCTTCGACACCTTGCCGGGCCGCCGTGTCGACAACGTGGGATTCTTCGCCGTCGATGACATCGAAAAAGTCGCCGACCAGGAACTGTACGACCGGCTCCTGTCCGAGTTCCCGACGTGGATGACTGCCGCCGGCCAGGCGGGCATCCTCTGAGCCTGTCCTGCTTGCGGGCTATCTCAGGGGTTTGGTTGTCCTCGATGAAGATCAGCCAAAGCATCACAGAGCGGTTCGGCGGTGCGGCGGCCGAGGGAGCGTCATCCGAGGAGGCCGCGGAGGGGATGCTCCAGAAGTCGAAGGAGTTCGCGGCGAGCGGGAACCGGGTGTACCTGCCGATCGTGGACTGAGCTCCACTGCTGGCGGTCTGCACCTCGGAGTGGTCAAAAGCTGAGCCGGGGTGCGGTCCGCCTCACCTTGCGCGACGCAGGGAGGCTCAACGGCTGGAGCCAACGGTCTGGTGGGCGTACCACAAGCGCGCAGTCGGTCGCGGCGTGCTGGATGGTGAGCATCCGGGTCCTCCTGCATCGGCCGAGGGCTGTGTCCGCTCACTAGTGGAAGCGCGACCGCGTGACCTGGATCAAGCCGTTGTTCCTCTCACGGGCGGCAGCCGGCCGTAGGAACGAGGGCTTGACACATGTCAAGCCGTGTTCACAGACCCTTGCCGGACAGGACTGCGTCGCCAGGCGGAAGCGGTTGGGGCCGAGTACGGCACCTTGGTTGTGGATGTTCACCGAACCCAAGGACAAGGATCCCATCCTTACGCAAGTATGTGCAGTGTGAGCCGTTACGACCTGACCCGCATGGGCCCCCACGAGTTCCAGCGCCTTACTCAAGCACTTCTTCTTGCTGAGTTCGGATCACACATTCAGATACATGGGTTGGGCCCCGATGGTGGTAAAGACGCCAGTACCTACGATGACCTTCCGATTTCCCGGAATGGCAGTCCTTGGACCGGATACACCGTTTTCCAGATGAAACACAAGGAGGAACTAACAAGGCGAACTGCCGACGCTCAATGGCTCCTAAAGGAGACCAAGGCAGAAATAGCTGGATGGAAGGAAAGGGCTGAGCGGCCACGGCAACTACTGATCATCACGAATGTGGTTCTCACGCCCGCCCCTGGGGGCGGCGAAGAGCTCCTCAATGATTATCTTGACTCCGTTGCGGCCAGTGTTGGCCTCAGCGATTGGGATATCTGGCATGCTGAAAAGATCTGCCGACTCCTCGATTCCCATACGGCGGTGCGTCAGAAATACCTTGGCCTCGTCATGGGGGACTTGCTCGTAACCTTGAATGATATGCTTTTCGCAGAACAGATGGAGCTAGCTGATACTCTTTCAGGTCATCTTGCTAAAATGTTCAAGGCTGAGAGATATGCTCAACTTGATCAGGGCGGCGGTGTGGATGATCGCAAAGTACCCTTGGCCCGCGTCTTCGTAGACGTACCCTACCAAACTACCGATGAGGCGGAAGAATTTCTATTCTCCGAAGAAGGGTCGGGTCACACAGGGATTGCGAGTACTGCACACATTATTGGACTAGCAAATAACGGCGCTACGCCCCTAGATAGGCAAAATTCTCCTTCGCGCGGTAGATTCGTTCTTATTGGAGGGCCGGGTCAAGGGAAAAGTACGCTGGGCAGGTTTCTTTGTCAGATCTATCGGGCGGAACTCCTGAGTCGCCACGAATTTCTCTCCCTTCAAACGGAGATCAAGGCGGAAATTGAGCACACCCGCCACCTCTGCGCAGAGGAAGGAATTCCGCGACCTGCAAACCTTCGATTCCCCGTATTCGTTTCTCTGCCGAAGTTCGCCAACGCTTTGGCGGAGAATCCACGAACTTCACTCATCGCATTTATCGCTGAACGTATCGGCGATGGCTTTTCTGCAGCTAATGTGCACCGGTGGTTGCGCAAGTATCCTTGGCTATTGATTCTCGACGGACTTGATGAAGTTCCAGTGTCGGCAAATAGGGAAGCTATGCTGGAGGCGGTTAGCGCCTTCCACGACTCAGCTGACGCATGCGGGGCAGACCTAGTTGTTATCGCGACCAGTCGACCTCAAGGATACAAAGATGACTTCTCGTCATATTACCGGATGTCTCTTTCGGGACTAACCACAGATCAGGCGCTACGTTACTCGCGCCGGCTCACGTCCATCCGTCATGGCGACGGAAGCGAAAAGTCACTGGAGATAATGGGGCGCGTAGAGAAGGCGGCAAACACGACCGAGACCGCTCGCCTAATGACCACGCCGCTTCAGGTCACCATCTTGGTTCTACTACTTTCCAGGGCCAGTCAGGCCCCGAGCCAGAGGTATGCACTTTTCTCGAATTATTATCAGGTAATTTATGCCCGGGAGCTCGAAAAGGAAACGCCGAGTGCAAAAATCTTGGATAGGTACAGGAACTTTATCGACTTGCTGCATTGGCGAATTGGGTTGCGTCTGCAGTTTGAAGCAGCAAGGGCTTCCAATACAGAGGCATTCCTGTCTCGTGAAGAAGTAACTCTTGAACTTAAGGAGATGCTAGAGGACGAGGGGTATGAGGAGCCCGAGCGTTCTAATTTGGCAAATGACATCATGGATTCAGCCGCAGATCGTCTCGTATTCCTTGTCGCGAACACGGCTGAACGATTCGGGTTTGAACTTAGGAGTCTGCAGGAATTTTGTGCGGCGCAGGGGCTACTTGAGGGAGGTGACGAGGAAGTATATGAGCGCCTTGCAGCGATTTCCTGCAGTGACTACTGGCGAAACGTCTTCCAGTTGGCCAGTGGTGCTATATTTTCCAGCAACACCGCCCGACGGGACATGATCTTCTCTATATGTAATGAGCTTAACGCTGGTGACATTGCGGAGTTCCCAGGGTCGAGCGGGCCGTGTTTGGGTTCGCAGCTGGCAATCGACATCCTTGGCGATCGAATCGCCGATACCGCACCTCGCCATCAAAGGCTTCTCACGGACACTGCTGTTTCCATCATTTCCGTTCCGGTGCGAAATTCATGGTCGATGCTACCCGTGATGGGTGTAACTGATGCCACGTCACTTAAGAAAATCGACGCCGCTGTTGCTCAAGCTTCCGTGTCGTCAGACATATTCGAGCGCGCCGGGGCACTGGCGAATATGGCCTCCGCGGCAGAGCACGGCGTTGATAATTCACTAGAAGAACTTCTTTCCGCACTCTCCGCGGAAACTGACGAGCGACGAATCAAGATTCTTCAGATCGCTTTGAATGCCGATCCCGGTCGTTATGCCATGGCATGGGCTCTCGCGGATCAGTTGCCGAACTTTTCTCCAGCGGATTCGTCCAAATTCTTGGGGCACATGAGTGTCTCGGCATGGGTTGTGGAGCAAGAAGAACTTGGAGTGAGCCTGCGGCCTTCGGTTCGATTCATTTCAAAACTAAATCGACTCGTCCGTGATTTCAGATTCCCATTTGCTGCGCGGCGGCACCTTGAATTTAGGGTGTTTCCCATTCGCGCCTCGGATGGTGATTCAGTCGAGGATTACCTCCACTCAACTGCAGCCGACGCTGAACTAGCAGGTCCCATGGGTAGCTGGGAATTTTTGCGTCTAGCAGTGCTCTTCGCTGATGCCCCGACGCCAAATACTTGGGAAGCTGCGGTAAGCGCTCTGCTGCAGGCAGACGAGGAAGACGTCAAAGTTTGGTGGAACCGCCTGCCCTGGCCCTTGGCCCTCTGGTGGGAGACGGGGCAGCAGAATTTCCGTGCTACTGCGGAAGCTATTGCTAGTTGGCGAGCCGCGCAAGGGAACTGGGGAGAGGGAGATATCGTAGAAAAGCTAGCGATAGTGCAACCTGCACTTGTTCCGGAGGTTGTCGGAATTCCGGCAACCCTGATTCGCGCTCCTCAGCCCACGCGGACAATCGGTGGACCGGGAAATATCGAGGAAATAGCTGTGGAGCTCGCCAAAATGCCCAGAAACCGCTACTGGACTGCGCGAGTCACTTGGTGGTGGAATGTAGCTAACCGGTCTAGGCGCGGCGCAGACATAGTTGCTGGCCTCCCGGCGCAGGTTTCTGAAGCACTAGCGCGCTCGAAAGCGCTAGTCCCGACGGACATTATCCTTGCACTCGGCGCTAGTGGAGACCCGGAAGCAGTTAATCGTGCTGATCAAATAGCAAAATGGGCGCACAGTCTGAGTGTGGCTCCCGCAGTCACTGAGGAGTATAACGATTTCAAGGTTCAAGTTTTGCGGGAGTGGACGGCAGACCCCTCCAGGTGGGGACTCGCTCGCGCCCTAATTCGGCGCCCTCACTTTGAAATCCATAAGTCTTGGAGTGAAGTGAGAGGAGCAGAGGACGACGATGCTGGCTCCTTTATGAAGCTGCTAGTGGCATGGGGAGGTAGCTGGTGCGAAGAAGATGAGCATGAGATTGCTCAGTATCTATGTGATTGGGCGACAGGTCAGACTAAAGCGCCCATTAACTGCTTTGATAAGTTCATCAGTGGTCGAGGAGGTGCGAAGCTTGCCGAGATGTGCCGTAAGGCGCAGGATCGACGGTACGTGAACGTCGTTAGCATGCTATCGCATCGACATTCCTCAAGAATTGTCTCAATTCCACACCCTAGATTCCACGTCAGGTGATGTAAATGGCTTCATCCGTAGTCTTCGAGGGTGCCGCCCATGAACCGACTATGCTTCGCGATCTCTCAGAATGGTAGTTCGGGCCCGACGCTGCCTCTCTTGATAGCTGTGACCTGCTCGTGGAAATCGCGTGTGGCGGCCTCGCGGGGATACCTGGCGCGTAGTTCCTTGTCCAGCTCGTCGGCGACTAAAAGCAGGGACGGGAGCGACTTGCGGTCGGCTTCGAGGGCGGTGGTGCCCATGCCGATGGCTTCTTCGATCCCGCCCATGCGGGCGGCGGCGACTCCGAGGGTGAGGCGGGCTTCTGCGGCGCGCATGGGGGAGATCTCGGTTCCGTCGGGGCCGGTGCTGATGCGGATGACCGATCGGGCGTGGGCGGCGGCGCGCTCGTCGTCTCCGAGGAGGCGGTAGGCGTCCATCTCGTAGAAGTCCCACTTGTCGGGGTCGATGATGAAGTGGTGTTCGGGGTGGTCGGGCCTGGGAAGTCGGTCCAGGCGGGCGCGGCCGGCATCGAGGGAGTCACGGACCAGGCGGGCGTCTCCCATGCGGGCGGCGGCGCGTGCCTTGTGGGCGTAGAGCTGGACGCCGACGGAATGCGTCTGGTCGGCCATGTGTCCGGCCTCGACGGCATTGAGCATGTCCTGCCAACGGCTCTGGGTGAGGGCGAACCAGGCCTCGATCTCCCACGCCCACGCCTTGATCTCGCCGTGCCCGGCCTCCTCGCCGATCCGGAGTGCTGCGGCCTTGCTGAGGTTGGCAGCCTCGCGCTGACCGCGGTCGTACTGGACGCACGCGTTGAGCAGGAACAGCCATCCGGTGTCGACGAGTAGTTCTCGGTGCTGGCGCAGGGTCACGCGGCCTTCGAGTTGCTCGGTGACGTAGTGCAGTCCGTTGCGGGTGCGCTCGTGGAGGTAGTCGGCGTTGGCGTAGGGGTAGGCGCGGGCGAGTTGGTCGATGCCGTCTTCGATCGACTCCAGAGCGGCGCTGTTGATGCTGGACATCTCGGTGCGGCGCAGCATCTCGGCGATGTCCCATATCCCTGCACCGCCCTGTGCGATCAGGGTGCTTGGGTCGTCCGGCTGGGTGGTCTTGGCCGACTGTTCCAGCTCCCATGGGCGTGGGGCGAGTCCTGCGAGATGGCCGGGGATGCGTAGGCCGTCCACCACTTCCAGGATCTTGTGGAACTGCGTGATGCGCGGGCGGACACCCGTGCCGTCGGTCTCGGGTCGGGCCATCTTGCCGATGTGCTCGCGCTTGTAGCCGACGGCCTCGGAGATCTTGGCGTAGCTGACGTTTCCGTGGATCTTGGCGAGTCTGAAGACCTCGCCGAAGTCGTGGTTGGCGATCGCTGACCGCACGTCTGCGCGTTCCAGAACGTGAGGCGGCAGAGCGGCCGGTGTCGGTGCGGTTGCGGTCATCTCACTTCCCCATCGTGATTGACCAAATGTGTCTTCTGGTTGATCTTCGCGCCGTGTCCTGCTGGCGATTCTACCCAGGGACTTTCTCAAGTGGAGGGGCCCAAGTGGTCCCCGGGAGTGCCCGATTGGCTCGGGGGTCCCCAAGAGGGGGGTCCCCAAGTGGGGGGAGCGACGGCTGTGACATCGGGTGCACCCTCGGGTCACCCTGCCGGGAGAGCCTCGGCAGACGTGATCGGGGCTGGTGATCCGTGTCATGGGTGGGAGGAGAGCGCGGCGGTCGGAAGACCTGTTCAGCGAGTTAGACGCGTACGCACACTGGTTCGTGGCGCCGGATCCGTCCCTGGGGCACTTTCTGACGCTGACTCTCTTCGCCGAGTGCAGCAGCACGGGGCGCATCGCGCGTGACACGACGTCCGTGTTTCTCCGAGGCTCGGTTCCGGAAGACGTCATGTATGACGCGCGTCTGGTCGTCTCGGAACTGGTCGGCAACGTCGTGAACCACGTGGTTCCGGACCGCTGCCGGGCTCATGCCGGCGGGGCGCGGCGCATCGACGTGATCTTCAAGCTCTACCCGAAGTGGCTGTTCATCGGGGTTGCGGATGAGGACTCGACGCCCCCGCTGCTGCCCATGGGTGACTTCTACTCGCCGGAGTTGGTGTCGGAGTTCTCGGAGGCGGTCCTGGCCGACAGCGGCCGTGGGCTGATGCTCGCCCAGCGGATGGCGGCGGCGGTGTGGTGGACGCCGAAACAAGGAGGCAAGACGGTCTGGTGCCGTTTCGATCTCGACGGCGAAGCCGGACTCGTCCCGTCGTGATGATCTCCGGGCTGTCGCTCCTGTTCCCGACTCGTGCTGAGGGGGCGGCAGTCGGGGGCCGGAGGTAGATCCTCCGGTGATCGGGGCGTGGCTCCTCGGGAGTGTCCGCCGGGATCCCCACCTGGTTCCAGGGGCCACGCCTCACAACCTCATACCGAGACCGGACCACCCCCGCGCCTGGCAGCAACCGGGGTGGTCCGGGAGGGGACACAGCGATCCCCGGTGCCTGATGGTACCGGGGTCGTTGTGCTGTGCATTCGCCCTGGGCCAAAGAGAGTTGACGATCTGTTACCAGAGCGGGAGTGACGCGGTGACTGGCGCTAATGATGAGTGGATCGGTGACGGGCTCGACGCGATGGGCGTGGACTTCGGGCTCTGGGTGTCTGGGGTCGACTACATCGCCGGATGGCGGGACGCGAGGGAGAGTGCCGACCGGCTCAACCGCGCGTTTCTGGGCGCGGGCTTCGAGCTGTCGGAGTTACGGGCGGTCGGCTCGACGTACGACGACGGGCGCGGGGTCGTCCGCTTCGTCGGCTGGCCTGGCGCGGTGGAGCGGCTCGCCGCGCTCCTGGAGGCGCGTGCGGGTGGCGACGGTGGTGCGGCGTGAGGGGCTTTTCCGCTGGTGAGCGGTGTGCGTGGGCACGTCGCCGGCTGCTGAGACTTTGGGCGGTAGCTGCCATGGGGCGAGTGAACAGGGGGCCTTACGCTCGCCAGCGGATCGGGCAGTCCTTGGACCTGCCCGCAAGAGCCCGATCGGCCCCCTGTTCTTCGAGGCTCGCCCCATGGGAGCTGCCTAAAGTCTCGGCAGCCGGCGACCCCCAGCCCTGTGGGCCCCGGCCCGCGGCGGCCGGTCGTCGCCTCGACTCTTCGGGCGTGCTGTGGGTGGGGGCGTCGGGTGACCGGGCGGGATCGGCGGTCACGCCGCACGCCCGGCCGGGGCGGCCGGGCGCCCCGGCGCGCCGAAGGCGCGCCCTTGAGGAAGTGAAGGCTGTTTCGACCGATCCTCGACCCTGCTCAGGGGCGGGCGGGTTGCGTGGGCTGTTTGTCGGCGGTGATCCGGTAGGCGAGTTCGGCGCGGTCGGCACCGATGCGGAGCTCTTCGAGGATCAGGGGCGTCTCGTCGGTGTCGTGGGTGACGCGGGCCAGGTGCAGGATCGGGGTCGCGTCCGGGAGCTGGAGCGTGCTGCGCTCGTCGGGCAGGGGCATACGCGCACGTACGGTCTCGGACCAGATGAGCTTGTGGCCGTCCTCGGTGAGCTGCCGGTAGAGGGCACCCGACCGCTTGTACGGGTCCTCGGCGAGCGCCGGAACCATGTCAGCTACGGCGAACGGGATCAACGTCCGGTGCATCGCCCGCGTCCCCGTGGCGGGATCGAGAAGCAACCGGTCACAGCCGAACAGGGCCTCTTCCTCGGCGAGTTGGAGGAGTCGGCCGGTGGCCTTGGTGGTGTGCGTGCGGTAGGTGCTGGGCTCTTCGGCTTCCTGCCATACGTCGCCGTTGGGCATAACGAACTTGCCGTCCGGTGTGCGGCTGATCCGGCGCTCGATCGTCAGCGACGGCTGCCCGTCGGACCTAACGAAGCTGCCCTTGCCATGGCGCACGTCGATCAGTCCTTCCGCGCGCAGGGCGGCGATGGCGTTGCGCACGGTGGGGCGGGAGACGCCGTAGCGGGTCATGAGCTGGGCTTCGGACGGCAGCAGGGAGTCGGGGGCGAACTCGCCCGACAGGATCGCTTCGCGGATCGCGGCGGCCACCTGCTGGTAGAGGGCTCCGGGGCGCTGGATCTCCGACATCAGGGCATCTCCGGCGGGTTGGGGTCATAGGCACGTCGCACGCGCGGCGTCACTCGTCAGCATAAGTAGTTGCGGACTCGTCGTACAGCACTCCACACTCACAACTCATTAGGACAAGTGACGTCAGGGTAAGTCTGACGTCTCGACTGGCCAGGGAGGCCAACGAAATGCAGTCCATTCCCGTGGACACCGGGCGGCTAGGCGTACTGAGGTGCGCCATCGCGCCCGAAGCGAAGATCACCAACAGCGAGACACAGGAGGTGAAACGGGACCGGGACGGCAACCCGGTCTGGACGGTGGCTGTCACCGTGCGGCAGGACGGGCGGCGGATCTCCGTCATCGAGATCGCCGTCAGCGGCCAGCCTCGGGGCATCGAGGAAGGGCAGATCCTCAAGGTCACCGGACTGACCGCGTTCATGTGGGCGATGGGCGACCGCCACGGCGTCAGCTTCCGCGCCGACGCCATCACCCCCGTGCACGGAACCCCCGTACAGACCAAGGGCGGTGAGGCGTGATGGGGCCGGTCCTGATCGCGTTCGCTCTTGCCGTGCTGGCCTGGATGCTGGTCATCGGCGACCTGGTGCGCCGGCATCGTCCGGTCTGGCACTGGTACCTCGTCGGCTACCCGGCCACCGTCTTCCGGGTGGTGGCGACCTGGCGCAAGGTCGCGATGTTCAACGACCTCGCAGTGTCCCGGCGCCCGCCCCGCGGGCTCCTCGGCGACCTGGTCGTCAAGGGCGATCCCCTGCGGCCGCTCATCCCGCGCGCCTCGTTCCCGCGCGCCACCCGCATGGGCCTGACCATGACCGTGCGCCTGCATGCCGGGCAGACTCCGGCGACCTACATGAAGGCGGCGGATGCGCTGGTGCACGCGTGGAAGGTCCACGCGGTCCGGGTCACCTCACCGGAACGCGGGCTCGTCCTGCTGACCGCGACGGCCACGGATCCGCTCCAGCGGCCCGGCTTAGCCACGGCTCCGGCTGAGCTGCTGTCGGCCCTCATCGGTGTCCTGGAGTCCGGCGGCGCCTGGGTGATGAACCTGCGGCTCGTCCCGCACTGGCTGATCGCCGGGGCCACCCGGTCCGGCAAGTCCACCCTCCTGGCCCGGCTGATCACACAGCTGGCCCCGCAGCGGGTCGCCCTGGTCGGGATCGACTGCAAGGGCGGCATGGAACTCGGCCTGTTCGCCGACCGACTGAGCGCGCTGGCCACCTGCCGCAGTGAAGCGGTCACCGTGCTGTTCGCGCTGGCGGCAGACATGCGGGAGCGCATGAGTGCCTGCCGTTCGGCCGGCGTCCGCTCCATCTGGGAGCTCCCCGACAAGCTCCGCCCAGTACCCGTCGTGGTGATCGTCGACGAGATCGCTGAACTGTACCTGTCCGACGGCACCCGCGAGAGCAAGACCGAGGCGGAGCAATGCTCCACGCTCCTCCTCCGGCTGGCCCAGCTCGGGGCCGCACTCGGCCTGCACCTGGTCGTCGCCGGCCAACGCGTCGGCTCCGACCTCGGTCCCGGCGTCACCGCACTGCGCGCCCAACTCGGCGGCCGGATCTGCCACCGGGTCAACGACCCCGGCACGGCAGAGATGACCCTGGGCGACCTCAACAAAGACGCCGTGGCCGTCGCCCAGTCCATCACGGCAGAGGAACGCGGGGTGGCCGTGTGCACGGGCCTGGATGGCGGCTGGAGCCGTGCCCGCTCCCACCTCACACCCACGGAAGAGGCCGTGTCGACGGCCCGGAAGTACAGCGCGCTGACCCCTCAACTGCCCGCCCTCGTCCGCGCTCTTGCGGTGCTGGAAGGAGACGTCAAGTGATCAGCGAAGGTACGGCCTACGGGTTCGCGTTGATCTTCGGGATCATCACCGTTCTCCTCGTCCGCTCCCGCGACGTCCGCCCGTGGGAAGCCGTATGCGTCGGCCTCTTCGGTCTCTACGTCGGCCAGACCCCCGTAGGCCTGACTGTGCACGAACTCGTGACCTGGTTCATCAGCGGCTTCTCGCACAACTGAGCAGAGAAGGGACCACCACCATGCCCATGCCTCGCGTGAGGTGCCCGTACTGCAAGGGCGACGGAGCACGGAAGACCTGGACCGGACGGCTGCGGCGCTGCCGCGTCTGCCGGGGCACCGGCACCATCCGCTGACCAGCAACCCCACCCACCGGACCACCGAAGGGACAACCCCATGCCAACCGGAGCACCACCACCCACCCACCGTGCCGCCCCGGCGGCTCACCCCGGAAGGTCACCACCATCACCCCGGATTTCACCCCGGCTGACCGGCGCGCCGCCCTCGACCGCGCGGCGCGCCTGCGTCAGCTCCCCGAAACCGACCGTGACGCCATACGCATCGCCAAAGATCCGAACTTCTCCCGCTGGCTGGAGCAGGTCACCGCAACCGGTGGATGCTCCCACCCCGTCCACCTCTCCGGCTCCACCACCACCCTGGACGGCACAACCGGCGAGATCCTCCACCACTACGACACCCACCATGAGCCCGGCGAACGCCTCCTCGTCCGATGCCGGAACCGCCGGGCGACCATCTGCCCCGCCTGCTCCCGCCTCCACGCCGGAGACACCTTCCACCTCGTCCGTGCGGGCCTGCTGGGCGGCAAGAACATCCCCGCGACCGTCCGGCACCGGCCCCGGCTCTTCATCACCCTGACCGCCCCCTCCTTCGGCCCCGTCCACCGGTCAGGGGAGCCCTGTCGTCCTCGCCGCGACGGCGGAACCTGCGAGCACGGCCGTTCCCTCGGGTGCGGCGCCGTCCACGCCACGGACGCTCCGGCCATCGGCCAACCGCTCTGCGCCGACTGCTACGACTACACCGCTCACGTCCTGTGGCACGCGCACGCATCCAAGCTGTGGGACCGGTTCGTCATCGACGTCCGCCGGCGCCTGGCCTCCTCGGTCGGCCTCGTACAGTCTCGTTTCACCGATCACGCCCGGCTGTCCTTCGCCCGCGTCGCCGAGTACCAGAAGCGGGCGGCCGTCCACGTCCACGCCGTCGTACGCCTCGACGGACCGAACGGGGCCAACGACGAACCACCGGCCTGGGCCACCACTGAGCAACTGGCCGGCGCCGTGCGCGCCTCCGCCAGGCGGGTCCTGGTCCACACCCCCTACAGCCCTGCCGCGGGGCAACTGTCACTGCGCTGGGGCGTCCAGGTCGACGCCCGGCCCTTCCGCGCAAACGGCGACGGTCCCGACGATGACGCGGTGGCCGCGTACGTGGCCAAGTACGTCACCAAGGGAGCCAACGAGACAGGCGCTGGCACTGACTACCCCCTCACGACCTGGGATGACATCGAGTCGGCACCCGTCAGCGGACACGTCCGCACCCTTATGCGGGCCTGCTGGCGCCTCGGCGGCTTCCCCGAGTACGCGCCCCTCCGCCTCCGGGAATGGGCTCACACCCTCGGCTACCGCGGCCACATCCTCACCAAGTCCCGCGCCTACTCGACCACCTACGCGGCCCTCCGCGCCGAACGCGCCCACCACATGGGCCACACCGACACCCCCAACACAGTCACCGAACGGCACTGGCGCTACGTCGGCTCCGGCCACACCCCCGGCGCGGCCCTCATCGCCGTCGGAATAGCCGAGGACATCGCCCAGAACCGTGCTGCCGTTCTCGACGCCCTTCAGGCTGGAGGCGAGGCCATCTGAGCACTCCTCCGAGGAAACCGAGCAGAGCGGACAAAGAACAGACGGCAGTACGCGCCTGGATCGATCGACAGCTTCGCGAGGCTCCCCCACTGTCCGACGATCAGCTTCGGAGCGTGGGGGAGATCCTCGGACTTCAGCTCATCAGGAAGTCCGCCACACGGGCTTGAGTAGATCGGGATCGAAGGTCTTGTTGCCCTTCCCGCCGGGTACGGCGACCACGGCACTCAGCACCTTCTTGATCGCATCACGCTTCTGCGTGAGTGTCTTCGACTCCCACGACTTCCGGATGTCCCCCGTGGCCTCTTCGGCCTCCGCCTTCAGAGCCTCGTGCGCCTTCTCGTCGGCTCGCAACTCCTTGATCCGCCGTTCAAGGACCGGAAGGTTCCGGAAGAACGCCTCGTCATCGATGTCGGTGTCCTCGTCATCGTGCCAACGGCGTTCGAGCTCCTTACGGCTCTTCAGCGCGCGCTCCAGCGCATCGGCCTTGTCCCAGTCCGGTACCTCCTGGGCCTTGGTCGCGGCGTCCCGCTCCAGCTTGGCGATCACGAGTTCCTCGATGGCGTCGTCCGTCATGTCGCCGCGCTTGTAGGTCTTGTTGCAACCGCCGTCCACGGTCTTCTTGCACATGTAGGCGTGCTTGTACTTGAGCCAGTCGTTCGCCTTGATCCCGATCATCTTGTTGTTGCAGACCGTGCCGTCCTCCAGCACGTGGCCGCAGCGCAGGATGCCGGTCATCAGGTACTTGTGGACCAGGCCGCCGCGCGGGACACCGGTTCCGCCACCGCGCTCCCTGATCTTGGCCGTGACGGCGAACCACTGCTTCGGCGTGATGATCGTGTCCCACTCGCCCACGATCGGCTGGTCGTCGCCGTCGCGCACAAGCTCACCCTTGATCTCGCGGTAGCCACAGAGCCTCGCGTTCATCAGGACCTGCTTGACGGTCTGGTACTGGAAGGGATTGCCCCGGCTCGTGATGAACTCGGCATCCTTCCACTGCCGCGTGATCTCCGAGATCGAGGCACCGGCGATCACGTCGTGTACGGCCTTCCGGATCGCGTCGGCCTCCTTCTGCCGCAACGTGCTCTTGTCGTCCTCCCACCCGAAGGGGCGCCATGCTGCGACGGCCTGTCCGCGAATCGCGCGGCTGCGGTGGCTGTTCCGGCTCCTCCGCTGCTTCTTCCTCGTCTCGCTGAGGGACATGGCGACTCCCACAAGTCCCTTGATCTCGAACCCCTCGGCGTAGAGGTCCTGGAGGCCGTTCGAGTCGTGGTAGACACGGTCCTCCTGCGAGGTGAACGCCTTCAGGTACCGCTCCCAGTCGCTCGGCCGGCGGTACAACCGGTCGTCGTTGACCGCCATGACGCCGTGGATCGGGTACCCCTCGGGAGTCGTCCCGACGGTGAGATCGTTCAGCAGCTGCTCGAAGTCGTCGCGGACGACGTTTTCCTTGCTCGCGCTCTTGTCGTTGTCCGTGTAGCGGTACACGATCAGCCACCTGAATCCGCCGGCGCGTGCCGTCATGTCCCGGTGCTGGTCCTCGATGCCGTGGGCGTCCTTCACCCGGCCGTCGAAGGAGATCCGTGCGTAGCAGACCACGCACCTGAGATCGGGATCGGCGGCCAGCATCGCGCGTACCTCCTCGACGGACGGCAGTCCCTCGGGCACGCCTCGCAGCTTGCTGATCACCTCCTCGCGCTTGCCCACCGTGTTCCCCCTCGGTCCGCTGTCTGGGCTGCTGAAACGACGGTAGCGCGCATGTGTGGGTTCTAGTAATGCTTTACTCGATGAAGATCTCGCAGGACATCCGCCGCGAACACGGCGGCAGTCGGGATGAGGTCGAGGCGGGTATGGCGCAGAAGTCCAAGGAGTTCGCGGCTGCGGGTAACCGGGTTTATCTGCCGATCGCGGACTGACGGCGGAAACGGGAGTGTGCCGGTGTCTCGGGAAGTGGGCTCCGGCACGTGGTCCGGCTTGGCGGCTCGCCATGTCCTGACGTGGTCCAGCGGGATCCGGACCGGTTCAAGGCACCAGGACGAGCTTTCCGGTGGTGCGGCCGGCCTCGATCGTGCGGTGGGCCTCGGCGGCCTCGGACAGGGGGTAGGTGTCCTGGACGAGTGCCCGCAGCCGGCCCGCCTCGATGCGTTCCGTGATCCGTTCCAGCAGTTCACCGGAGGGAGCAGCGGTGACCCACACATAGCGCACCCCGCGCTCGGCGGCCTGGCGTTCGTCCGTTCCCGGGTCGATCGACGCGCCGACGAGCAGGCCGCCGGGGCGCAGCACATCGAGGGAGCGCGGTCCGTAGGAGCCGCCGACCAGGTCCAGGACCGTGTCCACCGGAGCCACGGCGGACTCGAAGCCGGTGGTCGTGTAGTCGATCAGCTCGTCGGCACCCAGCTCGCGCAGCAGGTCGTGCCGGCCGGCCCGGGCGGTGCCGATGACGTACGCCCCCAGCTCCTTGGCCAGCTGCACCGCGACATGGCCGACGCCACCGGCCGCCGCATGGATCAGCACCCGGTCACCGGGCCGGACCCGCGCCAGCACGGCCAGCGCCTGCCAGGCGGTCACCGCGGCCAGGGGTACGGCACCCGCGACCGCGAGCTCCAGGTTCCCGGGAGCGGGGGCCAGTGCCTCGGCCGGTGCGGCGGTGAACTCGGCGTACGCGCCGCGCCGGGAGACCGGCAGCATGCCGTACACCCCGTCGCCCGGGGCGAACCGTGTCACGCCCTCGCCGACCCGCTCGACGACACCGGCGACATCGTTGCCCGGCGTCCACGGCAGCTCGACCAGCTCCGGTACCCGGCCGGAGCGGAGCACCGCGTCGCCGGGATTGACCCCGGCCCCGGCGACCCGCAGCAGCACCTCGCCGGGGCCCGGCTCCGGTATGCCGGTCTCGGCGTACTCCAGCGTCTCGGGGCCACCGAACACGGACTGGACCACGGCATGCATACGGGCGGGCATCAGATCAGGGCTCCTCAGCGGCTGGGCGCGGCGGTCGCGGCACGTCCCATGCTCGGCCCCGGCAACGGCCCTGCGGAAGAAGGCACTTCTCTGATATCGAGGTTCCTCATGGATACCGGCTTCAACCTGAGAGAACACGGTGGCGTGGACGTCTTCCTGCGCGACTGCCCCACCCGTGCCGTGCTGGACGTGATCGCCGGCAAGTGGACCATGCTGGTGCTGGTGGCCCTCGCGGACGGCCGGCCCATGCGGTTCGCGGAACTGCGCAGACGGCTGGACGGCGTGACGCCGAAGGTGCTGACGCAGACCCTGCGCGCACTGGAGCGGGAGGGACTGCTGACCCGCACGGTGTACCCGACGGTGCCGCCGCGGGTGGAGTACCGGCTGACCGGGTTGGGCCGGGAGGCGGGTGGGCTGATGCAGCGCATCACCGACTGGTCGCAGGCGAACATGGCCGCCATGCGGGCGGCACGGGAGGAGTTCGACGGACGCGCTGAACGCGGTGCCCGTCAGTTTCCCGACGCGGCCTCGTAGACCGGGTGTCCGGCCTGCGCCCCCTGGCCGGGGGCGCAAGCCGGGTTATTCCGGCTGGTGTTCCGGGCCTCCGAAGTCCGGGCTGGTGTAGTCCGGGCTGGTGAAGCTCGGGCGGGGGGCGGGTGCGGCGCCGTCGTCGGTGCTGAAGCCGGGACGGTCGTAACCGAGACGTGGCATCCGGCCCGCCGGGCCCGACGGGGCGGTACGGCGCAGTCCGGCCGTGCCGGAGTCGGCGGCCAGTGCTTCCCGCAGGAAGGGCAGGATGCCGCGCTCCAGCAGGGCGTCCCGCCAGGCCTCCCGGGCCTTGGCCACCTCCCCGCCGGGTTCGCCGTAGGCTCCGGCCTCCAGCGAGGGGCTGTTGCGCAGTGCGGTGAGCAGCAGTCCCGCGCCGGCCATGATGATGGCGGCCGCGGCCACGACGCCGAACACCCAGCCCGCGGTGAGCATGGTCTGGGCGAACGCCGGGGCCGGGTCCAGCATCTTCAGGACGTAGCCGACGAGCAGGAAGATCGCGGCGGCGGTGCCGGCGAGCACCGGCGCCAGGACCAGCGCGAGGGCGAAGCCTCCGGCGCCGGTTGTTTCGGCGGCCTCGCCGAGGGTGGTGGCGAGCCCCATCGCGCCGCCCGTGCCCGGCTCTGCGGAGCCGGTCTCCTGGACGGTGGCCGGGGTGGACCGCGCCGGATTGCGCAGTTCCTCGCGGACCTTCACATAGTGCTGGTACTCGGTCGCCGCGGCCGCCGCGATCAGTGCGGTGGCGTTGAGCGCCATGGTGCGCAGCTGTTCGGTGTTCAGACGCTGGCCTATACCGGCCAGTTCGGGACGGTACGGGGCGGAGCGCAGCGCCTCGTCGAGGATCCGCTCGTATTCCTGGCGGTCCTCGCTGTGCAGGTGCTGCGGAACGCTGTTCATGTGCATCCCCCGATGCTCCGTAGGGCTGGTGGCTCGCACGCCGGCGAGCCGTCGGGCAGAAACGGAGGGGAGCCTGCTACGGATAAACCGATGGTAGAGCCGTTACGGCACGCGGTGACAGGGGGTTGCCGGAAATTGGGGGTGGCCCGTGTGTGACGTCGGGGGGATGAAACCGCCCGCCCGACGCTCAGGTGTTCAGCGGGAGTTGCCTCACCAGCAGCTTTCCGGCCATGGTCACGCCGCCGTCCATGGCGATGGCGAGCCCGTCGGCGTAGACGTGCGGTCCTTCCACAACGGGGCCATTGCCCTCTTCGCCCTCCTCGGAGCCGACTTCGCCCAGCAGATAGGGAATCGGGCTGTGCCCGTGAACGATGCGGGTACCGCCGTACGTATCGAGGAGGGAACGGACGGCGTCTGCACCCCCCTCGTCGCGGAAGGAGAAGCGCTTGGTGAACTTGCGGAACAGGTCCCACACCTCGTCCGCGTCATTACGCGTGATGGTTTCGCGGACCGTGTCGTTGACCGCCTCGATCGAGTCGCCGTAGTCGAGGTAGGCGGTGGTGTCGGAGTGGACCAGGAGATAGCCGTCGACCTCCTCGACGGCGTCCAGGCGGGCCATCCACTGGAGGTGGTGGTCCTGGAGCCGGTCCATGTCGGTCTTCTGGCCGCCGTTGAGCAGCCAGGCCGCCTGGAAGGTGGCGGTGCCCGCGCCGGAGTTGACCGGCGTGTCGCCGAACCGCTTGGCGCCGAGCAGCAGCAGCTCGTGGTTGCCCATGAGGGCCTTGCAGTAGCCGCCGGCCGCGGCCGCCTCGGCGGACAGCCGCATCACCAGGTCGATGACGCCGATACCGTCCGGACCCCGGTCGGTGAAGTCGCCGAGGAACCACAGCCGGGCGGTGCCCGCGCACCAGTGCCCGTCCGCGTCGGTCAGGCCCTGCTCCCGCAGCGCGGCGACCAGCTCGTCGAAGTAGCCGTGCACGTCACCGACGACGTACAGCGGGCCGGGACCGTCCGCGGACTGCGCGGCCGGGACGGTGGCCGGTTCGACGGGTACCTGGAGCGTGTCGCCGCGGTTGATGACGGGCAGGTCGCGCTGGGTGGGCGTGTACCCGTCCGGATACCCCTCGGGGTACACGTCGTCGAGGGGCGGGACGACGTCGCCGGGGTGGGTGCTGGCGGCGTACGGACCGGTCTCGTTGACGTACCCGGGCACCCGGAAGTCGCGCAACGTCGCCGTCCGCTCCGCCTCGGGTCCCTGACCGGCCCCCTGAGTCATCAGACCCCTCCACCATCGCGCCGCATCTGCACCGCTTCGGACTGCCTGGTCGCAGCGGCCCGCGGTGTCGTGGGCCCATCATAGGAATGCCCGTCGCGCCGTGTGATGACCCAGGGGTGGTGAATCCGGGCAGGACTCCAGTTCAGCGTGGCTTTCGCCCCGGTTGGGCAGGGGTTCGACCACCCGCCGACCGGCTGCCGGCCGTCGCCCGACGAAGCCCGGCAGCCGCGCCGCCCCGTTCTCCGCGTGTCCGTGCTACTCCTCCTCCGGTGCCCGCGGCGGGCTGACCGTGGTGCGCTGCGCGCGTCGCTGGGAGGAGGTACGCACGATCAGTTCGGTCGGTATCACCTGCTCGACCGGCTGGTCCGACTCGACCCCCTCGATCGCGTCGATGAGCAGCTGCACGACCGCCGTGCCGATGCGGCGCGGCTTCAGGGAGAGCGTGGTGATGGGCGGCTCGGTGTTGGCGTACACGGTCGACTCGCTGCAGCACACCAGGAGCAGGTCGTCGGGGACGCGCAGCCCGTAGCGGCGGGCGGCGGCCAGCAGGTCGGTGCCGTTGGGGTCGAACAGTCCGTAGACGGCGTCGGGGCGGTCCGGCCGGGCGAGCAGCCGGTCGGCGGCGACGGCGCCCGCGCACGGGTCGTGCGCCGGGTAGGCCTCGTAGACCGGGTCCTGGCCGACGCGCTCGCACCAGCGCAGGTAGGCGGTGGTCGACAGGTGGGTGTACGTGTCCGTCGTGGTGCCCGTGAGCAGGCCGATCCGGCGGGCGCCGGCGGCGGCGAGATGGTCGAGGATGCCGAGGACGGCGGCCTCGTGGTCGTTGTCCACCCAGGCGGTGACCGGGAGCGAGCCGGCCGGACGGCCGTCGGAGACCACCGGCAGGCCCTGCCGGACCAGTTCGCTGACCACCGGGTCCTGGTCGGAGGGGTCGATGACGACCGTGCCGTCCAGGGCGACGTTCGACCACACGTCGTGCCGAGAGGTGGCGGGCAGGATGACGAGGGCGTAGCCACGGGCGAGCGCGGCCGAGGTGGCGGCCCGCGCCATCTCGGCGAAGTACGCGAACTCGGTGAAGGTGAAAGGTTCATCCCCGTACGTCGTCACGGTCAGGCCGATGAGTCCCGACTTGCCGGTACGGAGGGTGCGGGCGGCGGCCGAGGGGCGGTACCCCAGCCGGTCGGCGACCTCTCTGACATGGCGGCGGGTGGCATCCGGGAGTCGGCCCTTGCCGTTCAGGGCGTCGGAGACGGTCGTGATGGAGACTCCGGCGGCGGCGGCCACGTCTCTGATGCCCGCCCGGCCCGGCCGGCTGCCTCGCCGAGAGGTTTCCGCGCGGCTCACCTGGTGCTTCCCTGCTGCTGTCATGGCGAGCCGATAGTAGGGCTCATGCGGTGGGGTAGTGCGGACGCATATGCACGCATTGACAGGCACGTTTCTGCAAGGTCAACATGGGTCAACTGCCTTAGAAAGAAAGTCAGTTGAACGATCCAATGGTAAGACGTGACTTGTCGGCACGGATGGGCCTGCCAAGTGCCCGATGTTTCGAAGAGGTCTCAACTCACCTGCACGGGTGATGCGCGCTACGGCGTGAGCCACCGGCGCGTAGATATATGTAGGGCGCGCCCCCGATAAATGCGCCTTCGTATGGTGATGCCCGTGATGCCAGTGGTACGGATGAGGTTCGCCGTTCCGGCTCCCCGTTCTCCCGCCGCTGTGCCGGCCCGGCTCTTCGCGCCCTCTTCCGCTGTACGCAGCGGCGCCGAATCCTCATAAGGTGAGCAGTAATGGATGCCGGCGGCGCGGACGGTCCGCCGGTGGTCGCGAGGAGGACTGCGGTGAGCGAGACGAGCCCCAAGCTGCGCGCCGAGCTGGAGGGTATCCCCACCTACAAGCCGGGCAAGCCGGCGGCGGCCGGCGGTCCGGTCGCTTACAAGCTCTCTTCCAACGAGAACCCGTATCCCCCGCTGCCCGGCGTGATGGAGTCCGTCACCGCGGCCGCCTCCTCCTTCAACCGCTACCCGGACATGGCGTGCACCGGGCTGATGAACGAGCTGTCGGACCGCTTCGGCGTCCCGCTCGGGCACCTGGCCACCGGTACCGGGTCGGTCGGTGTCGCCCAGCAGCTGATCCAGGCCACCAGCGGGCCCGGCGACGAGGTGATCTACGCGTGGCGGTCCTTCGAGGCCTACCCGATCATCACGCAGATCAGCGGCGCCCGGTCGGTCCAGGTGCCGCTCACGCCCGGCGATGTGCACGACCTGGACGCGATGGCGGACGCCATCACCGACCGCACCCGCCTGATCTTCGTCTGCAATCCCAACAACCCGACCGGTACGGTCGTGAAGCGGGCCGAACTGGAGCGGTTCCTGGACCGGGTGCCGAGCGACGTGCTGGTGGTCCTCGACGAGGCCTACCGGGAGTTCATCCGCGATCCCGAGGTGCCCGACGGCGTCGAGATCTACCGCGAGCGGCCGAACGTCTGCGTGCTGCGGACCTTCTCCAAGGCGTACGGCCTTGCCGGGCTGCGCGTCGGCTTCGCGATCGCGCACGAGCCGGTGGCTGCGGCCCTGCGCAAGACGGCGGTCCCCTTCGGCGTGAGCCAGCTCGCCCAGGAGGCGGCGATCGCCTCGCTGCGGGCCGAGGACGAGTTGCTGGGCCGGGTCGGCTCGCTGGTGTGCGAGCGGCAGCGGGTGGTCGAAGCGCTGCGCGGGCAGGGCTGGACGGTGCCCGAGACCCAGGCCAACTTCGTGTGGCTGCGGCTGGGGGAGCGTACGACCGCCTTCGCACAGCTCAGTGAGGAGCACGGTGTGGTCGTCCGGCCGTTCCCGGGCGAGGGGGTGCGGGTGACGGTCGGCGAGACCGAGGCGAACGACATCTTCCTGAAGGTGACGGAGGCGTTCCGCAAGGAGCTGTAGCGTCCGCGGGCCGCAGGGAGGTTGCCTCGGCCGAAGGGTGTCAGGTGTGCGGGGTCGCACGGCCGGAATGAGGGCCGAGTGGCCCCGTTCGCATGTTCCGGAGGGGCCGGACGGCCCAAGTGCGACCCCCCTTCGATGGTCGAGAGTGAGTGCGCCATAATGGCTTGTGAATGTGAATGCATTCACAAGCGCGTCCCGTTTGTTCCGTGATGTACGCGACAAAGGGGGCACATGCCGCTGTACCACGGCGACGTAAGGAGACTGACGACGTGTACCTGGCTCTGGCGCCGGAGACACTGGCGCGCTGGCAGTTCGGCATCACCACCGTCTACCACTTCCTGTTCGTCCCGCTGACGATCTCGCTCGCCGCCCTCACGGCCGGCCTGCAGACCGCCTGGGTGCGCACGGAGAAGGAGAAGTACCTCAGGGCGACCAAGTTCTGGGGCAAGCTCTTCCTGATCAACATCGCGATGGGCGTGGTCACCGGCATCGTGCAGGAGTTCCAGTTCGGCATGAACTGGTCCGACTACTCGCGGTTCGTCGGTGACATCTTCGGTGCCCCGCTCGCCTTCGAGGCACTGATCGCCTTCTTCTTCGAGTCCACCTTCATCGGGCTGTGGATCTTCGGCTGGGACAAGCTGCCCAAGAAGATCCACCTGGCCTGCATATGGATGGTCTCCATCGGCACGATCCTGTCCGCGTACTTCATCCTCGCGGCCAACTCGTGGATGCAGCACCCCGTCGGCTACAAGATCGACAAGGCGAAGGGGCGGGCCGAACTCACCGACTTCTGGGCCGTCCTCACCCAGAACACCGCGCTGGCCCAGGCCTTCCACACGCTGTCCGCGTCCTTCCTGACCGGCGGTGCGTTCATGGTCGGCATCGCCGCCTTCCACCTGTTCCGCAAGAAGCACATCACCGTGATGAAGACCTCGCTGCGGCTCGGCCTGGTCACCGTGGTCATCGCCGGCATGCTCACCGCGATCAGCGGTGACACCCTCGGCAAGGTCATGTTCAAGCAGCAGCCGATGAAGATGGCCGCCGCCGAAGCCCTGTGGGACGGCCAGAAGCCGGCGCCCTTCTCGATCTTCGCCTACGGCGACGTCAGCAAGGGCCACAACACCGTCGAACTGTCCGTCCCCGGGCTGCTGTCCTTCCTCGCCGACGACAGCTTCAACTCGTACGTCCCCGGCATCAACGACACCAACAAGGCCGAGCAGCAGAAGTACGGCGCCGGCGACTACCGGCCCATCATCCCCGTCACCTTCTGGGCGTTCCGCTGGATGATCGGCTTCGGTATGGCGTCCTTCGCCATCGGCCTCGCCGGACTCTGGCTGACCCGCAAGAAGTTCATGCTGCCGCAGCACCTGCGGGTCGGTGAGGACGAGGTGCCGAACCTGGTCCTCTTCAAGAACAAGGCGCTCAGCCCCAAGCTCGGCAGGCTGTACTGGCTGGTGGCGATATGGACGCTGGGCTTCCCGCTGATAGCCAACTCCTGGGGCTGGATCTTCACCGAGATGGGCCGCCAGCCCTGGGTCGTCTACGGCGTCCTGCAGACCCGCGACGCGGTCTCCCCCGGTGTCTCCCAGACCGAGATCCTCATCTCGCTGATCACCTTCACCGCGCTGTACGCCGTCCTCGCCGTCGTCGAGGTCAAGCTGCTCGTGAAGTACGTGAAGGCGGGCCCGCCCGAGCTCACCGAGGACGATCTCAACCCGCCCACGAAGATCGGCGGCGAGGCCCGTGACGCCGACAAGCCGATGGCCTTCTCGTACTAGGCCGAGGGAGACGCAGTCATGGAACTTCACGACGTCTGGTTCGTCCTGATCGCCGTCCTGTGGACCGGCTACTTCTTCCTGGAGGGATTCGACTTCGGGGTCGGCATCCTCACCAAGCTGCTCGCCCGCGACCGCCTGGAGAAGCGGGTGCTGATCAACACGATCGGCCCGGTCTGGGACGGCAACGAGGTGTGGCTGCTCACCGCGGGCGGCGCGACCTTCGCCGCCTTCCCCGAGTGGTACGCCACGCTCTTCTCCGGCTTCTACCTGCCCCTGCTGGTCATCCTGGTCTGCCTGATCGTCCGGGGCGTCGCCTTCGAGTACCGGGCCAAGCGGCCCGAGGAGAACTGGCAGCGCAACTGGGAGACCGCGATCTTCTGGACCTCGCTGATCCCGGCGTTCCTGTGGGGCGTGGCCTTCGGGAACATCGTGCACGGTGTGAAGATCGACCGGAACTTCGATTACGTCGGCACCGTCTGGGACCTGCTCAACCCGTACGCCCTGCTCGGCGGACTGGTGACGCTGACCCTGTTCACCTTCCACGGCTCGGTGTTCACCGCGCTCAAGACGGTCGGTGACATCCGGGTACGGGCGCGGAAGCTGGCGACCAAGGTCGGTGTCCTCGCTGCCGCACTGGCGCTGGTCTTCCTGGTGTGGACCCAGGTGGACAGTGGTGACGGCAAGAGTCTGGTGGCGCTGGTCGTGGCGGTCGCCGCGCTGGTGGCCGCCCTCGGAGCCAATCTGCGGGGCCGCGAGGGATGGGCGTTCGCCCTGTCCGGCGTGACCATCGTGGCCGCCGTGGCGATGCTCTTCCTGTCGCTCTTCCCGAACGTCATGCCGTCGTCGCTCAACGGGGACTGGAGCCTCACGGTCACCAACGCCTCGTCGAGTCCGTACACCCTGAAGATCATGACGTGGCTCGCGGCGATCGCGACGCCGCTCGTCCTGCTCTACCAGGGGTGGACCTACTGGGTGTTCCGCAAGCGGATCGGTACGCAGCACATCGCGACCGAAGCCGCGCACTGAGTCCGAGGAGAGGGTGTTTCACGTGAAACACCCTCTCCGGGCCGAAGGGCATGTTTCACGTGAAACCAATCGATCCCCGTCTGCTGCGTTACGCCCGTGCCACCCGCCTCTTCCTGGTGGCTGTCGTCGGCCTCGGTGCCGTCGGCGCCGGGCTGGTCATCGCCCAGGCCATGCTCATCGCCGAGGTGGTGGTCGGCGCCTTTCAGCACGGTCACTCCGTCTCCGAACTCCGTACCCCCCTGCTGCTGTTGGTGGCCGTGGCGGTGGGCCGGGCGCTGGTCTCCTGGCTCACCGAACTCGCCGCGCACCGGGCGAGCGCGGCGGTCAAGTCCGAGCTGCGAGGCCGGCTTCTTGACCGGGCGGCGGCACTCGGTCCCGGCTGGCTGAGCGGGCAGCGGACCGGTTCGCTGGTCACCCTCGCCACGCGCGGGGTCGACGCCCTCGACGACTACTTCTCGCGCTACCTGCCACAGCTGGGACTGGCGGTGGTCGTGCCGGTCGCGGTGCTGGCGCGGATCGTCACCGAGGACTGGGTGTCCGCGGCGATCATCGTCGGAACCCTGCCGCTCATCCCGCTCTTCATGGTCCTGATCGGCTGGGCCACCCAGTCCCGGACGGACCGTCAGTGGCGGCTGCTGTCCCGGCTCTCCGGCCATTTCCTGGACGTGGTCGCCGGGCTGCCGACGCTGAAGGTCTTCGGCCGGGCCAAGGCGCAGGCCGAGTCGATCCGCCGGATCACCGGCGAGTACCGGCAGGCGACCATGCGGACGCTGCGGATCGCCTTCCTCTCCTCGTTCGCGCTGGAGCTGCTCGCCACGCTGTCGGTGGCGCTGGTCGCCGTGACCATCGGCATGCGGCTCGTGCACGGCGACATGGACCTGTACATCGGGCTGGTCATCCTGGTCCTGGCGCCCGAGGCGTATCTGCCGTTGCGGCAGGTGGGCGCCCAGTTCCACGCGGCGGCGGAGGGGCTGGCGGCCGCGGAGGAGATCTTCGCGGTGCTGGAGACGCCGGTGCCGGTGTCCGGGGCCGGTGCGGTGCCCAGCGGCGCTGCCCTGGCCTTCGAGGGGGTGACGGTTCGCTACCCGGGGCGCTCGGCGGACGCGGTGACCGATGTGTCGTTCACGGTCGACCCCGGGGAGACCGTCGCGCTGGTCGGTCCGAGCGGTGTGGGCAAGTCGACGCTGCTCAACGTCCTGTTGGGGTTCGTGCGGCCGGTGCGGGGGCGGGTGCGGATCGGGGACGTCGATCTCGCCGACGTCGACCTGGCGGAGTGGCGGTCGCGGATCGCGTGGGTGCCGCAGCGGCCGCATCTGTACGCCGGGACGATCGCCGAGAACGTTCGGCTCGCGCGTCCCGACGCGGACGACGGCGCTGTCCGGGAGGCGTTGCGGGACGCCGGGGCGCTGGAGTTCGTGGATGCGTTGCCGGAGGGAGCGGAGACGGTTCTCGGCGAGGACGGGGCCGGTCTGTCCGCGGGGCAGCGGCAGCGGCTGGCGCTGGCGCGGGCGTTTCTGGCCGATCGGCCTGTGCTGTTGCTGGATGAGCCGACGGCTGCGCTGGACGGGGTGACCGAGGGGGAGGTCGTGGCGGCGGTACGGCGGCTCTCCGTGGGGCGCACCGTGTTGCTGGTGGTGCATCGGCCGGCGTTGCTGTCGGCGGCGGACCGGGTGGTGCGGCTCCCCGGCGGCGAGGCCCCCAGGGGGCTCCGCCCCCTGGACCCCCAGAACCTTCGCCCACCCACCACCCGACTCGGCCAGTTGGAAGGCGAGGTCGCGGAGGGGCTCGGTGGGCTGGGAAGCGAGGACACAGAGCGGCTTGGTCGACGGGGAAGTGAGGCCGCGGACCGGATCGGTGGGCTGGGCAGTGCTCGGTTGGGCGGCACCGTGGAGTCGGTGGCTGTGCGGTGCCAGAGTGTCCTCGGCCGGGTTCGGGCCGCCTCCGGGGCCCGGCGGGGGCGGTTGTTGCTCGCGCTTCTGCTGGGGGCCCTTGCGCTCGGCAGCGCCGTCGGGCTGATGGCGACCTCCGGGTGGCTGATCTCGCGGGCCTCGCAGCAGCCGCCGGTGCTGTATCTGATGGTCGCCGTGACGGCCACGCGGGCCTTCGGGATCGGGCGGGCCGTGTTCCGGTACGGCGAGCGGCTGGTGTCGCACGATGCCGTGCTGCGGATGCTGGCCGACACGCGGGTCGCCGTGTACCGGCGGCTGGAGCGGCTCGCGCCTGCCGGGCTGCGGACGACCAGGCGAGGCGATCTGCTCAGCCGGCTGGTCGCCGACGTGGACACCCTGCAGGACTACTGGCTGCGGTGGCTGCTTCCCGCCGGGGTCGCGGTGGCGGTGTCCGCCGGGGCCGTGGGCTTCACGGCCTGGCTCCTGCCCGAGGTCGGGGCCGCGCTGGCGGTGGGGCTGATAGCGGCCGGGGTCGGTGTTCCGCTGGTGACGTCGGCGGTGGCGCGGCGCGCCGAGCACCGGCTGGCGCCTGCCCGCGGGCTGCTGGCGACGCGGGTGACCGACCTGCTCACCGGTACCGCCGAGCTGACGGTCGCCGGCGCGCTGCCGGCCCGCACCGACGAGGCCCGGCGGGCCGACCGCACGCTCACCCGGATCGCCTCGCGAGGGGCTACGGCCACCGCACTCGGCGATGGGCTGACCGCGCTGCTGACCGGCCTGACCGTCGTGGCCGCCGCGCTGCTGGGCGCCCAGGGGGTCGCCGACGGCCGGCTGAGCGGCGTGGCGATGGCGGTCGTCGTGCTCACTCCGCTGGCCGCCTTCGAGGCCGTACTCGGGCTGCCGCTGGCCGTGCGGCACCGGCAGCGGGTGCGCAGGAGCGCCGAGCGCATCTACGAGGTGCTGGACGCGCCCGAGCCCGTGCGGGAGCCGGAGCGGCCGCGTCAGGCGCCCGCCGCGCCCTTCCCCGTCGTACTGAAGGGTCTGACGGCCCGGTACCCGGGGCAGCCGCGGGACGCGCTCGGCGGGCTCGACCTCACCCTGCACGAGGGGCGCAGGGTCGCCGTGGTCGGTGCCTCCGGCGCCGGCAAGTCGACCCTCGCCCAGGTCCTGCTGCGGTTCCTCGACCCGGGCGCGGGCTCCTACACGCTCGCCGGCGTGGACGCGTACGGCATGGACAGCGACGACGTACGGCGGCTCGTCGGGCTGTGCGCCCAGGACGCGCACCTCTTCGACAGTTCGGTGCGCGAGAACCTGCTGCTCGCGCGGAAGGACGCCACCGAGGAGGACCTGCGGGACGCGCTGGGCCGGGCCCGGCTGCTCGACTGGGTGGACGGGCTGCCCGACGGGCTCGACACCCTGGTCGGCGAGCACGGGGCGCGGCTGTCCGGCGGGCAGCGGCAGCGGCTGGCCCTCGCGAGGGCGCTGCTCGCCGACTTCCCGGTGCTGGTGCTGGACGAGCCGGCCGAGCATCTCGACCTGCCCACGGCGGACGCGCTCACCGCGGACCTGCTGGCCGCCACCGAGGGCCGTACGACGATGCTCATCACGCACCGGCTGGCGGGCCTGGAGGCCGTGGACGAGGTGATCGTCCTCGACGAGGGCCGCGTGGTGCAGCGCGGGAGCCATCCGGAGCTGACCGCCGTGGCCGGACCGCTGCGTGACATGGCGGAGCGGGAGGCGGCGGCGGAGTCGCTGGTGGGAGCGCGGTAGCCGGGCGCCGCGGGCGGTCTCAGGCGCGCGCGGCCAGCAGCTGCTCGATCACGACGGCCACCCCGTCCTCGTTGTTGGCGACCGTGCGGCCGGAGGCGGCGGCGACGGCGGCGGGGTGGGCGTTGCCCATGGCGTACGACTGGCCGGCCCAGGTCAGCATCTCGACGTCGTTGGGCATGTCCCCGAAGGCGACGACCTCCGCGTGCGAGATGCCGCGTTCGGCACACTCCAGGGCGAGTGTGCTGGCCTTGGAGACGCCCGGGCCGCTGATCTCCAGCAGGGCGCTGGGGCTGGACCGGGTGACGGTGGCGCGGTCGCCGACGGCGAGGCGGGCGAGGGTGAGGAAGGCGTCGGGGTCGAGGTCGGGGTGGTAGGCGAGGATCTTGAGCACGGGCTCGCCGGCGCTCGGACCGTCGGCCGCGAGGATCTCCTCGGCGGCCAGCAGGTGGTCCGGTATCTCCAGGTGCAGCTTGGGATAGGCCGGCTCCTGGTGGAAGCCGTAGGTCTGCTCGATCGCGTACACGGTGCCGGGCGCGGCCTCGCGCAGCAGCCGTACGGCGTCCAGCGCGTTCTCCCGGGCCAGGTCGCGCACCTTCACGAAGCGGTGGGCGCCGGGGCCGCCGTGCAGGTCGACCACGGCCGCGCCGTTGCCGCAGATCGCCAGGCCGTGGCCGTGGACGTGGTCGCTGACGACGTCCATCCAGCGGGCCGGGCGGCCGGTGACGAAGAAGACCTCGATACCCGCCTCCTCGGCGGCGGCCAGCGCGGCGACCGTCCTCGGGGAGACCGACTTGTCGTCGCGCAGCAGGGTGCCGTCGAGATCGGTGGCGATCAGCCGGGGCGGGGTGGCGAAGGCAGGGGTCTCGGGCTGTCGGGTCGCTGAGGTCACCGCGCCATTCTCGCGCATATGCCCGCACGGCCGTGCGGCCGGGCGCACAGATGAGACACAGACGACTCCGAAGCGTCCTCGGCCGCGCCTCAGCCGAGCTGGGCCGGGGCCTCCATGGCGATCTGCTCGAAGACCTTCTGCTCGGCCGTGAAGTCCGAGTCGGGGGTGGGCCAGTGGATCGCCAGCTCGGTGAAGCCCAGCACTGGTGTCGGTCGGCGAAGTCCACGAAGGCGTCCAGGGACTCCAGGGGGCGGCCGCGGTCCGGGGTGAAGCCGGTGAGCAGGACCTTGTCCGGTTCCGCCACGGCCCGGCCGATCGCCGTGCAGGCTCCGGCCAACTTCCCCAGCTGACCGCGGAGCGCGTCGGCCGGCTGCTCGGGCGTGCCGTTCTCGTACCGTTTCGGGTCGCCGGTGGCCACCCACGCCCGGCCGTACCGCGGCGGGACTGGTGGGTACGGCAGTGGGCCGGCTCCGGTGCTCGCCCTGCACAACACCGCCGGAACGGGTGGCTACGTCGTCACCGTGCCGGATCTGTGCCCCGACCGGCTGCTCGCGGCGTCGAAGTAGGTGATGTCATTCGTCTTGTCCGGGACTCGCAGCTGCGTGACGGTCGGCTCGCCATCGGTCATGGCGGCGAGCAGATGCGCGGCCGGGGTGTCACCGTGGCGGGAGCCACGGCACTCTTGCCGTCCACGGCGAGACTCTCGAACGGGTGACGCCTTTCGCGCCGGTCACGTGGGTCGGGCAAGGTCGCCGGCCTGGATGTCAGGTCGCCGATCACGCGATGCCGACGCGAGGGCGACGTGACCGGACACGCGGTGGCAGAGTGACGGCGCATCGAAGCTCCGGGCGATACAGGCGACTTGGCAGGTCACCGGCACCAACCGGAGCTTCGTTGGATGGGTGGTGGCTCGCCACCCCTCGTCGTGATGCCGTGACCAGCACGGGTCCTTGATCGACAAGAAGGTGGAACCGCCCTGGCGGAGCTTTTCGGGCGGGGACACCGTGTCGCCTGCCTGCTCTCGATGACCTCACACATGCCGAGACGGCACCAAAGGCCGATGTCTTCGACGCGTCCGGCATCCTGGACAAGGCACTGTCGCGGATACACACACATCCCGCGCCAACGGTCAACGCCTGGCGTTGAGGCGGATGTCAACCCCAGATCATGTCGTTCGGCGAGGCATCGCCGACGACCACGGACTCCGAAGTGTTGCCGGACCCATCGAATGCCGGGATCAGGAAGGCGAAGGCCGTCAGGAGAACAACAGCCCAGCGGGCGGGACGAATGCGAAGCAACGTAGGAATCCCTTCCAGAGTTGGTCAGTTATTTCCTCTGCGCCACAAAGCATCGTCAGCCGGGAAGACCGTCGGAAGAGAGATCAGGTGGACGGAACGGGCCCTGGACCGAACCGGCCAGCGGGTCGCGCCGCCGGGTTCAGTCCATGAGGCCGTCGAGGCCGAAAGGGGCCAGCAGGGGCGCCTCGGAGCGTCCGACCCGCCATCCTGGCAGCGGCCCGTCCTCGGCAACCACGCGTCGGCACAGTCTCGCTGCCGTCTCCTCCGCGTCCTGGAGGCGGTCGGCCAGCACATAGACGCCCACCGTCATCCCGTGTCCCGGGTGGGGATGGATGACCACATGCTCCACGCCGTCGCCGGGGTGTGCCAGGGCTTGTAGGAGGTCCGCGAGGTCCTGGGGGATACACGAGTCCGCCCTTCTGTGGAGGAGTTCGGTGTGGACGAGATACACGCCTCCGATTTTCCTAAAAGGGCGAACGGGGGAGGAAGGGAATTAGTTAGGCCTATTCCGGCAATGGCCGGTACAGTCCACGTGTTTCCTCTGCATAAATCGTGCGCGAGGCGTGATGGTGTAACGTCTTTGCAGCGAGTATCTGTGGGGGGAGATGCGCCGTGCTCAAGTCGCTTGGCCTTGATTCCATAGCCGAGGCCGTCTACCGAGCTCTGCTGGCAGAGCCACGAGACGGTGTGGCCGACCTCGCCGAGCGGCTGGGAATCACCCCCGAGCAGGTCCGCCAAGGGCTGGACACCCTGAGCGAGCTGGCGCTGCTGAGACCCTCCTACGACCGGGAGGGGGAGCTGTGGCCGGTTTCGCCCGAGGTCGGCCTCGAACTGCTGATGGCACGTCAGCAGGCCGAGCTCGCCGCGCATCACCAGCGCCTCGAGGAGTCCCGGGAGGCCGCCACCCGGCTGATCGCCGACTACGCGGCGATGCGGCCGGCCGAGCCCCAGCCCAACAGCGAGCTGCTGAACGGGATCGACCAGATCCGTGACCGGCTCGCCGCGCTCACCCGGGAGACCCGGGAGGAGGTCATGACCTTCGCCCCGGACGGTCCCCAGCGGCCGGAGCACATCGAGGCCGCGAAACCGCTCAACCAGGATCTTCTGGACCGCGGTGTCCGGATGCGGACGGTCTATCTCAACAGCGCCCGCAACAGTCTGCACACGCTCGAGTACGTGAGCTGGCTGTCCCGGCTCGGCGGCCAGGTTCGCACCGTGCCGACGCTGCCGACCCGGATGATCGTCGTGGACCGTACCACCGCCGTCATCCCCGTGAACAGCGACAACAGTGCCGAGGGCGCGGTGGTGCTGACCGGCCACGGGACGCTGACGGCGCTGTGTGCGCTGTTCGACAGCGTCTGGCACAGTGCCCGCCCGCTGAACGAGGAGAGCAGGGCCGACGACCAGGGTCTGACGGACCAGCAGTCGATGGTGGTGATCCTGCTGGCCGAGGGGCACACGGACGAGACGATCGCCAAGCGGCTCGGTGTGTCGCCTCGTACCGCGCGGCGGCTGGCGTCCGAGCTGATGGCCCGGCTCGGGGCGCGCAGCCGGTTCGAGGCGGGCGTACGGGCGGTGCAGAACGGCTGGCTGTCGGACGACCGCTGACCGGGCGTCCGTGCCGGTAACCCGCGTGCGGCCGATGTCCCGTTGCGTCCAGGGCCCCAACGGGCCAGCGAAGTCCTCTTCCGATGCGCGCGCCGATCATGGAGATTGGCCGTCGTAAGGCAGAAGTGGACGGGAATTGCGCAGACGGGGAGTCGACATGGTGAGTGCCGGCCTTTTCCTCCGGAACCAGCTCGCCCTGTTGGGCATCCGTTATCTGCTGGACGCGGAGGCGGACATCCAGGTCGTGTTCGCGACGAGCACGCCGTTCGCGGTGGCGGCCGACTCGGTCGACTGTCTCGTACTGGATCGCGATCTGCTCGACGAGCTGCCCGAGCCTCCTCGTGGGACGTCCGGGCTGCCGGCCGCCCGGACGGTCGTGCTGACCGGCGACGGTGCCGGTCCCGGGCGGGGCGTGGCGCTGGACCGGGCCGGTGAGACCCATCCGATCGAGGACGCGCCGCTGCTGCTGGTGGACGCCATCCGGCGGGTGGCCGGTCCGGGGGCGGCCGCGTGCGGTCCGGAGTCCGTCGTCCGGCAGGGGATCGCCACGCTCTCCCCGCGGGAGCGGGAGGTGCTGCGGCATCTCGTGGAGGGCTGCACGCACAACCAGGCGGCCCGGCGGATCGGCATCAGCCAGCACACGGTCGACACGTACGTGAAGCGCATCCGCTCCAAGCTCGGCGCGAGCAACAAGGCGCAACTGGTCCGAGCGGCCCTCGGCGCGCCACGCGCTCAGTCCCCGCACTCCGGACACCGACAACGACAGCAGGTGGAGACATGAGGCCCGAAGGCACCGGCACCCGTCTCGTGGTCCGCGACGGCGAGCTGCAGTACTCGCTCCGGCCGGCCGACCGCGAGGTGCCGGACGGCCGGCACCTCGCGGCCGGCCGGGTTGCGGGGTGACCGCGAGCCGTGCCCGGACCGCATCGAGCAGGTGTGGACGGACCTGAGGCCGCTCAGCGCCCGGTCCCCGCGCTCCGCGGCGGCCCCGAACTGAAGTCGGCCGCCGAGGGGTGGTTCCTGGAGTAGGCGGTGACGTCGAGCGGTCCGCCGCCGATCACCGCGACGGCGGCCGCGCGGCCCGCCCCCGCCTCCAGGTCGACCAGCAGGAAGTCCTCGGCGGGCCTGGCAGCGGGTCCGCCGAGGAACAGCACCCGTGGTTCGTCCTCCGGGGCCGAGACCCCGATCTCGGTCAACGGCACGCGCAGCCCCTGGCCCGTCGCCTTGAGCACGGCCTCCTTCCGGGTCCACATCCGGTGGAAGCCGCTCCCGGTGGCGTGCGCGGGGGTGCGCGGCTCGGTCGGCCCGATGACGTGGGGAAGCAGATCGGCGGGCGCGACCGAGGTGCTGATCACCTCCACGTCGATGCCCACGGGGCCGGCCCGGGTGACGGCGACCGCGACCCGGTCGCCCGAGTGCGACACCGACACCTGGAGCCCGGTGCCGGGCAGTTCGGGTTTCCCGTGGTTCCTGGAGCAGTCCGGGCAGCGGGCGACCACCGCCAACCGCCGTGGCGGAACGCCGAGATAACCGCCCGCGGCGGTGCGCAGCAGGGCCCGGCCGGCGATGAACCGCCGCCGGTCCTCCTCCATGCGCAGCTGCGGGATCCGTTCCTGCTCGGCCCCGTCGAGCAGGGCGAGGCAGTTGTCGGTGACCGTCGTCGGATCGGCCCACCAGATGTGGCAGTCGGCCGGACCGAGCAGCGGGACCGCCGGGGGCGCGTCAAGCAGCACGGGCCCTCCCTGTGGCGGACGACAGCGCCCTGGTGATGCGCTCCAGCATGGAGCCGAACGATCCGTCGACGGCCAGGTCGGTGCTTCTCACCTCGACCCCGAAGGCCTCGGTGGCCTGCGCGCACAGCTGGACCGCGCGCATGGAGCGTCCGCCGACGGCGAAGAAGTCCGTGCCGTCCTGGACGTGGTCGACGCCGAGCGCCTCGCACCAGATTCCGGCGAGCCGGCCGCGTACGGCATCGAGCCCGAGGTCATCCTTCACCGCATTTCCTTCCACTGTCGAGAACGGGCGGTACCTCAGGTACCGGTCGGCCTCCCATGTTCATCGCGGGACGGTTCGAACACACGCCCCCGAAAGCCGTGACACCTGTTCAGGGGACAGTGCGGACAACCGACCTTGGACGGAATTGCACGCCCTCGGCATTGACCGGATCAGTCCATGATCCCGATATTGCCCACCAGTTGGACGCGCCTCTAACGTCACGGTAGTGATCGAATGTCAGTGCCTCTCATCACGGAGGAATTCCCATGGGGACGACCCCCTTCAAAACCTCTCCTCTCTCCGATCACCACGGGCTGGTGATCGAGAGCGCGGATCTCCCTCTCGCGGAACTTCCGCACGCCGAGACAGCGGAACTTTTCAAGCAGCACGGCACGCTGATGTTCCGCGGTTTCGGTGCCACCGCCGATGATTTCCGCGGACTCGTGCAGAGGTTTTCCTCGAAGCTTTTCTTCCATCAGAATCCCAACCGCGAGACGATTTCCGACGACGGTGCGGTGCTGCTGGTCGACGCGCACCGGAACCCGATCCCGGCCCACTCCGAGATGAGCTACTGCCCGCTGCACCCGGACATCCAGTGGTTCTACTGCGTGCGGCCGGCCGACGAGGGCGGCGAGACGACGGTCTACGACGGCGTCGAGGCCTACAAGCGGCTCGCCAAGGAGACCCGCGAGCTGTTCGACCGGCTCCGGCTGACCTGGCGGCTTCCCTTCCCGACCGCGCCCGAGCACCAGGAGCGCGTGTTCGGCACCGCGGACCGCGCCGAACTCGAGGCCCTCTTCGCCACGTTCGACGACTTCGAGTACGACTTCGACGAGGCCGGCAACCTCAACTGGAAGTGGACCGTGTCCGCGGTCCCGCAGGCCCGCTACGTCGACGCCCCCACGCTGTGCAACAGCTACCTGGGCTCGGGCGCGCTCGTGTCCTTCGAGGACGGATCGTCCATTCCGCAGCACTGCCGCTGGGACGCGCTCGATGCCACCGAGGAGGTGCGGGTCGACATCCCGTGGCAGTCCGGCGACATCGTCATGATCGACAACAAGCGTGTGATGCACGGCCGGCGTGGCTTCGAAGACCCGGACCGCAAGGTCGCGGCGATGCTCTCGACGCCGAACTTCTGATTCCCCCTCCCCTGCCGTCCGCCGCACTCACAGTTTGGATTCGACTCCATGGCTCACGCCGTCGGTCTGCCCACACTCACCGCTCCGACCGCTCCGCTGTCGTCCTTCTACGAAAACGCTCTGCACGCCATGGAGCTCGAGGACCCGGCTCTGTACGGCCTGCTGGACAACGAGTTGCACCGGCAGCGCGAGACCCTCGCCCTGGTCGCCTCGTGCAGCCCGGTGAATCCCGCGGCGCTGCTCGCCGAGGGGAGCTTCTTCGCCAACGTCACGGCCGAGGGGTACCCGGGCCGCAGGTTCCACGCCGGATGCGTGAACGTCGACAAGGTCGAGGAACTCGCGGTCGAGCGTGCCAAGCAGGCCTTCGGCGCCCGCTACGCCAACGTGCAGCCGCACTCGGCCAGCACCGCCAACCAGGTGGTGATGAACTCCCTGCTCAAGCCCGGCGACCCGATCCTGGGCCTCGACCTGGACGCCGGCGGTCACCTCAGCCACGGTGCCTCGGTCAACATCTCGGGCCGAATCTTCGAGGCGCACAGCTACGGCCTCGGGCCCGACGGACTGATCGACTACGCGGAGGTCCGGGCCCAGGCCCTGCGGCACCGGCCGCGCCTGATCATCGCGGGCACCACCGCCTACCCGCGCACCCTCGACTGGGCCGCGTTCCGTGCCATCGCCGACGAGGTGGGCGCGTACCTGCTGGCCGACATCACCCACATCGCGGGTCTGGTGGTGGCCGGCCTGCACCCGTCGCCGCTGGCGCACGCCCATGTGGTGACCACCTGCACGCACAAGCAGCTCTACGGTCCGCGCGGCGGTCTGATCCTGCTCGGCGACTCGGCCGACACCGTGCTGCCGAGCGGCCGTACGCTCCAGCAGACTCTGCAGAGCGGGCTGTTCCCGCTGATCCAGGGCGCTCCGGTGGTCAACAGCATCGCCGCCAAGGCCTATGCCCTGGGGGCGGCGACCACGCCCGCCTTCGCCGCCACGATCGACCGGGTGCGCACGCTGGCCGCCGCGCTCGCCGAGCAGCTGATGGGCCGCGACGTGCGGGTCATCTCGGGCGGCACCGACAACCACATCGTCGTGGCCGACGTCCTGACGTCGTTCGACGTCACCGGTGTGAACGCCGAAAAGGCGCTCGAGCAGTGCGGCATTCTCGTCAACAAGAACCGGATCGTCGGCGACCGCCACTCCGCCCGGGTGACGTCGGGTGTGCGTTTCGGCAGCAACAGCATGGCGGCACGCGGTCTCGACGTCGGCGACGTCGAGGAGGTCGCGGACCTCGTCATCGAGGTGCTGACCGCCACCCAGAACACGTCCAACACGACGTACGCGCTCGACCCCGCGGTGCAGGCACGGGTGCAGGAGCGGGTCAGGAACATCTGCCACCGCCGGCCCATCGCCGGTTACTGACCGCGATTCTCCCCAGGCGGACCGGTCGGACAGCCCCCTGTGCCGGTTCCGCCTGCGTGGTGCGCCCGCAGGTCCGCTCCACCCCGCCCGGACTCCAGAACCCGACGCCGATGCGAGAACGGTCTATGTACGCAAACACCTCTGTCGTTGATGTCATCCGCCGCAATGTCTCCGAGCGCGGTGGAGACGTAAGCTACGAATTCCTCGCCGACGCCGGCGGCGTCGACACCGAGCTCAGCCTGGTCGAGATCGACAGGCGTGCGCGCGCGATAGCCGTCTCGTTGCTGGAGCGGGCCAGACCGGGCGCGCGGGTGATGCTGCTGTATCCACCCGGCGAACACTTCGTCGTGGGCTTCGTGGCCACGCTCTACGCCGGCATGGTGGCCGTCCCCGTCTACCCGCCGGATCCGATGCGGATCGCCCGCACGCTGCCCCGGCTGCGCGCGGTGGTGCGCAGCTCGCGTGCCGAGATCGTCCTGTCGGACAGCCTGGTGCAGGCCTTCACCCACGAACTGTTCGACCAGGCGCCCGAGTTGGCACGGCTGCCCTGGGTGGTCACCGAGCAGGCGATGCTGGAGGGCGCCGACGACTGGCGCCGGCCCGAGCTGACGCCCGACTCGCTCGCCCTGCTCCAGTACACCTCCGGCTCCACCGGCACCCCGCGCGGTGTCGTGGTGACGCACCGGAACCTGCTGTCCAACGGCTCCGCGATCGCCTCGAACTTCGGCCTGGACAAGGACGACGTCACCGTCTCGTGGCTGCCCTTCTACCACGACATGGGTCTGCTGGGCGGCGTGCTGCAGCCGATGCTCTCCGGAATGTCCAACGTCCTGATGTCCCCGCTGGAGTTCATGCGGCGCCCGATGCGCTGGCTGGAGGCCATCGCCGCCCGCGGGGCGACCGTCAGCGGCGGCCCGAACTTCGCCTTCGACCTCTGTGTCAACAAGAGCACCCCTGCCGAGCGGGAGAACCTCGACCTGTCCTCGTGGCGGGTCGCCTTCTGCGGAGCCGAGCCGGTCCGCCACCGCACGCTGGAGCGCTTCGCCGAGGCGTTCGCCGTCAGCGGCTTCGACCGGTCCGCGCTGCTGCCCTGCTACGGCCTCGCCGAGGCCACCCTGTTCGTGGCGGGCAGCGGTCGCGGCGGCGGTGCGCACAGCACCCGCATCGACCGCGCGGCCCTGGAGCAGGGCCGTGCCGAAGCGCGTGCGGACGGGGATCTGCTGGTCTCCTCCGGCCTGGTGGCGGACGGGCACGAACTGGCCGTCGTCGACCCGGAGTCCGGTGAGCGCGTCGCACCCGGCGGGGTCGGCGAGCTGTGGGTGCGCGGCACCTCCGTCGCCTCCGGCTACTGGGAGGACGAGGCCGCGACCGCCGCCGCGTTCGGCGCCCGGCTGGCCGACGACCCGCAGCCCTACCTGCGCACCGGCGACCTCGGTTTCGTCCTGGATGGTCAGGTTCACGTCACCGGCCGCCTGAAGGAAATGATGGTCGTGCGCGGCCGCAACCTCTACGCGCACGACCTGGAGGAGACGGCCGTAGCGGCGTCCGAGTGGGCCCGCCCCGGCTGCGGCGCGGCGTTCTCGGTCGAGACCGCCGACGGCGAGGAGTGCGTGATCCTGCACGAGGTCGCCGCCGGCACCCCTGAGGAGCAGCTCCCCCGGATCGCCGACGCGATCGCCGCGGCCGTCCAGCACGAGCACGGCGTGACCCTGTTCGACGTGGTCCTGCTCGGCGCGCGCAGCCTGGCGAAGACCTCCAGCGGCAAGATCCAGCGACTGGCCGGGCGGACGGCGTACGACGCCGGCCAGGTCGAGGGCGAACTGTTCCGGCGTTCCAAGACCGCGGCGACGCGCGGCAGGCAGCGGCAGGTCGACTTCCCGCCGCGCGACGAACTGGCGGCGCTCGGCCCCGAGCAGCGCGTCGACGAGATCGAACGCGGACTGGCCCTGGCCGGCCGCGGCGAGAACGGCGCGCCCGCCACCATGGTCGCCGAGCTGGACCTGGACTCGCTGGCGGCGGTCGACCTCGCCTTCCGGATCGAGGAGCAGCTCGGGGTCGTCGTGGACCCGGGCCTGCTGCTCCAGCCGACCAGCCTGCGCGACGTGGCGGCGGTGATCGACGACCTGATGCGGCAGGCCCCCGAGGCGGCGGTGCGGCCGGAGCCCGGGCGGACCGGCGGCGCCGGACCGCTGTCGGCCGGTCAGCAGGCGCTGCTGTTCATGCGCGAGCTCGAAGGTCCGCACTCGCGGCAGAACGTCTCGGTGGCCGTACGCCTCCTGGAGCCCCTCGACGTCGAGGTGCTCTCCGCCGCCGTGCGCCGGGTCGGCGCCCGGCACCCCATCCTGACCTCCAGCTTCGGCTCCGACGGCAGCCGGCGCTCGCACCTGATCGACCCGCGCGTCCCGTTCGAGCTGGACGTCGTCGACCTGAGCGGCGAGGCGGAGACCGTGCTGCGGGCCCGGGTCGACGACTGCGCCCTCGCCCCCTTCGACATCGAGCACGGCGACGTCGCCCGCGCGAAGCTGTTCACCGGCTGCGGCGCACCGGTGCTGGTGCTCGCGCAGCATCACGCCATCACGGACTTCTGGTCGGTGGTGACGCTCCTGGACGAACTGGCCGCCCTCTACGGCGACCTGCTGCACGGGCGGCCCTCCGAGCTTTCGCCGGCCGTCGGCTACGAGGAGTTCGTCCGCTGGCAGCAGGACTACGAGCGCTCCCCGCAGTGGCAGGCCGACGAGCGCTACTGGCTCGACCTGCTCGCCGGTGACGTACAGGCGCCGACGCTTCCGGTGCGGGAGCGCCCGCAGCCGGACCACGGCATCGCGAACCACCGGGTGACGGTGGGCGCCGAGCTGCTCGCCGAGCTGGAGCGGGTCGCCAAGGACAGCGGCACGACCGTGTTCTCGGTGCTGATGGCGGCCTTCGAGGTGCTCATCGCGGCGCACAGCGGTACCCGGGACTTCGTCGTCGGCGCCACCACGGCCGGCCGCCCGCAGGCCCGCTTCCGGGACACCCTCGGCTACTTCGTCAACACCATTCCGGTCCGCGCCGAGCCGAGCGCCCACACGTCCGTCGCCGAACTGATCCGCAGCACCGGGCAGCAGCTGCGGCAGTCGCTGGGCCACCAGCACTTCCCCGTCAGCAGGCTCGTCGAGCTGCTGCGCGCCCAGGGCAACACCTCGGCCGCGATCAACACGGCGGTCGTCTTCGAGCGGCCGCACAACGCGATCGCCGACGAGGTCACCTCGGTGCTCTTCGGCGCGGGCCGCGACGCCGCGGTGCTGGGGGACCTCAAGCTCGCCCCGTTCCCGGCCGGTGAGCTGGCCACCCAGTTCGACATCACCCTGCACGCCGTACCGGCCGACGACGGTCTGCTCGCCCACATGCTGGTCCGCTCCGACCGCTTCGACGCGGCCCTCGCCGGGCAACTGGGCGGACAGTTCCTGGAGCTGCTGGAGCAGATCGCCCTGGACGGCCGGACGCCGGTCTCGGCGCTGCGGCTGGCCGGCGCGACCGAGTCCCTCGCCCGGGCCGACGTCCCGGCCCGCACCCTGCCGGGCGTCACCTCCGTGCACGAGCTGTTCGAGGCGACGGCCGACCGCACCCCCGACGCCGTCGCCCTCTCGGCCGGCGCGGTGGAACTGTCGTACGCGGACGTGGACCGGATGGCCAACCGCCTCGCCCACCGGCTGCGGCGGGACGGACTCGGGCCCGAGGACACCGTCGGGCTGTGCCTGGAGCGCTCCGCCGAGCTGATCGTCGCGATGCTCGCGGTCATGAAGTCCGGGGCCGCGTTCGTCCCCCTGGACCCGGCGCTGCCGGCCGCCCGCCTCGCCGACATGGTCGGCGACGCGCGGTGCGCGCGGATCCTGTGCCACGGCGCGACCGCGGACCTCGCCGGCACCCTGGGCGTGGCGACCCGCGTCGACGAGGAGAGCGAGGAGAGCGGCGCGGACCTTCCCGACGACCGGCCCGCGCTCGTCGCCACCGGGGACACCCTGGCGTACGTCATCTTCACCTCCGGCTCGACCGGCCGCCCCAAGGGCGTGCAGATCGAGCACCGGGCGCTGCTGAGCTACCTGCTGTCCTTCCTCGACGCGTTCGACGTCGCCGAGGGCGACCGGGTGCTGCAGTTCGCGCCGCTCACCTTCGACCCCTGCCTGGAGGAGATCTTCGCCGCCTGGACCCGGGGCGCGACGCTGGTGCTGCGCGACGAGTCGGTACTGGGCTCGCCGGAGCGGTTCTGGGCCTGGTGCGAGGAACAGCGCCTCACCCTGGTCGACATTCCGACCGCCTTCTTCCATGTGCTGGTCACCGCGCTGGACAGCGGTGCGCGGGTGCCGTCGGCGCTGCGCTCGATCCTGATCGGCGGCGAGGCCGCGCACCCCGACAAGCTCGCGCGCTGGTTCGCGGCCGACCGCGGACACGTCGAGCTGTACAACCGCTGGGGCACGACCGAGACCACGGTGTGCTCCACCGTCGCCCACCTGGGCCCGGAGTCCGGGCAGGTCACCCGCGCCCGCGACGTGTCCATCGGCGCCGACATGACCGACGCGGTGATCCACGTCCTCGACGCCGAGCTGCGGCCCGTCGCCGACGGGGTCGTGGGGGAGGCGTACATCGGCGGTGTGGGTGTCGGACGCGGCTACGCGTCCCAGCCCCGCAAGACCGCCGAGCGGTTCGTCCCGGACCCGTTCACCACCGAGCCGGGCCGGCGTCTGTACGCCACCGGCGACCTGGTGCGCCGCTCCGCCGACGGCGAGCTGCGCTACGTCGGCCGCGCCGACCAGCAGGTCAAGGTGCGCGGCTACCGCATCGAGCTCGGTGAGGTCGACGTGGCGCTGCGGCGCCACCCCGAGGTCGCCGAGGCGGCCGTGGTCGCCACCCGCGGTGCGGGCGAGACCGAGCTGATCGCCGCCGTCACCGGCGGGGACCTCGACGCCGAGCGGCTGCGCGACTGGCTCAACCGCGAGCTGCCCAGCTACATGGTGCCGAGCCGGCTGCTGGTCCTGGACCGGATCCCCCTCACCTCCAACGGCAAGGTGGACGCGCACGCGCTGCGCGAGCTCGCCCTGGAGGTGTCCCGCTCGGCCGAGGCGGCGGACATGTCCCCGCTCGAGAGCCGGCTCGCGGCCGTCTGGCGCGAGGTGCTCGAGGTCGCCGGAGTCGGGCTCGACGAGGACTTCTTCGCGCTCGGCGGGCACTCGCTGCGCGCGGCGGAACTCAACACCCAGGTGCGCCGGGAGTTCGGGGTGCAGCCGCCGCTGCGGATGTTCTTCGAGTCCGTCACCGTACGCGCCCAGGCGGCGCGGATCGCCGAACTCGCCGTCACGGAACCGGCCGACACCCCGGTCGGCGCCGCCCCCGCCGAGGCCGAGCCCACCCTCTCGCTGGGCCAGCGGCGCCTGTGGTTCCTGGAGAAGTTCGCCCCGGGTTCGTCCACCTACGTCGTGCCGGGCGTCCTGCGGCTGTACGGGGAGCTCGACCCGGAGGTGCTGCGCGGCGCGCTGGACGCGATCGTCGAGCGGCACCCCGCGCTGCGCACCGGCTTCAGGGACGAGGGCGGCCGGCCCGTGCCCTTCGTGCACACCGGCCCGGCCTGCCCCTTCGAGGTGCTCGACCGCAGCTCGGTCGCGCCCACCCGACGCGAGGCCGAACTGGCCGCTCTCGTCTCCGAGCACGCCCGCCGGCCCTTCGCGCTGGACGAGCCGCCGCTGATGCGCGCGGTCCTGGTGGAGTTCGGGCCGGACGAGCACGCCCTGCTGCTGGCCTTCCACCACATCGTCTTCGACGGCCGCTCGATGGAGGTCGTCGCGGGTGAGCTGGCCGGGCTGTACGCGCACCGTTCGGGTGCCGGCGACGGCGAACCGCCCGCGGTCGTCCAGCAGTACGCGAGCTGGGCCCTCGACGAGGGCGCGCGGCTGAACTCGTCGGAGGGACAGCAGGGGCTGGCCTTCTGGACCGAGCACCTCAGCGGTGCCCCGCTCGCCCTCGACCTGCCCTTCGACCGGCCCCGCCCGGCCGTGCAGACCTTCGACGGCCTGCGGGTGCCGTTGACGCTGAGCCAGGCCGACTCCGACCTGCTGCGCTCGCTCGCCCGGGACCAGAGCGCGACCGTCTTCATGACGCTGGCCGCGTGCATGTCCCTGGCCCTGTCCCGGCTTACCGGCCAGGAGCGGGTGGTCATCGGCGTACCCGACGCCAACCGCCCGGACGACGGCGCGTACGACGACGTCGTCGGCTTCTTCGTGAACACCCTCCCGCTCTGCTTCGAGGTGCCGGGCGGTGCCACCGGCCGCGCCCTCGTCGACCGCGCCCGGGCCACCACGCTGGAGGCGATGCCGTACAAGTGGGTGCCGTTCTCGGCGATCGTGGAGGCCGGCGGCCAGGACCGCGACCCGAGCCGCAGCCCGGTGTTCCAGGCGATCCTCGACGTCCGCAGCGGTGCGCTGCCCTCGCCGGCCCTGCCCGGCCTGCGGGTCGAGACCACCCCGCTGTACACGGGCACCGCCAAGACCGACCTGACCTTCGAGATCACCGACGACGGCGGTCCGCTGACGGGCTGGCTGGAGTACAACTCGGACCTCTTCCGGCCCGAGACGGCGCAGCTCATCGCGCGGCTGTTCTGCGAGACGGCCCGCGCGACGGCACAGCGGCCGGACGAACGGGTGGAGACCCCCGCAGCGGCGGCGGCCCTCGACCGCTGGCCGTCCGAGCCGGACGCCGGGCAGCAACCGGACACGTTCTGGGCGCAGTTCGAGCGGATCGCCGACGGCCGTGCCGACGCGGTCGCGCTGGAGGGCGACGAACGTGCGGTGACCTACGGCGAGTTGCGCACGCAGGTCGAGCAGGTCGCCCGGGCGATCACGCGGCGGTTCGCCGTGCGCCCCGGGGACATCGTCGCCGTGGCGGTCGAACCGTCCCTCGAAGCGGTCGTCGCCGTGCTGGCGGCACAGCGCTGCGGTGCCGCGTACCTGCCGATCGACCCCGCCTACCCGGCCGACCGCAAGGACTTCATGCTGGCCGACTCGGGGGCGCGCGGTCTGGTGACCCGCGACCTCGTCGAGGAAGCGCTCGCCGAGGCACCCGACGGGGACGCGGCGCTGCCGCAGGCCGACCCGGACGCGCCCGCGTACCTGATGTACACCTCGGGCTCCACCGGCCGCCCCAAGGGCGTCCTGGTCTCCCACCGCGCCCTCGCCAACCTCACCTCCCAGCAGGCGCGCGTCTTCGGGATCGACGCCACCTCGCGCATGCTCCAGTTCGCCAGCCTCAGCTTCGACGCGTCGGTCTGGGAGATCTTCTCCACGCTCGCCGCGGGCGGCACCCTGTGCGTCGTCGGCCGCGAGCACGCCCTGGTCGGCGAGGCGCTGGCGGACATCCTCGCCGAGCGCGCCATCAGCATGGCCCTGCTGCCGCCGTCGGTGATCGCGTCCCTGCCGGTGCGCGCACTGCCGCGGCTGAAGACCCTGGTGTCGGGCGGTGAGGCCTGCCGTGCCGAGCTGGTCGAGCAGTGGCAGCCGGGCCGGCGCTTCGTCAACGCCTACGGTCCCACCGAGTGCACGGTCGTCATCACGGCCGCCGAGTGCGAGCCCGGGCGGCCCGCCTCCTTGGGCGCGGTGCTGCCCGGCGGGACGGCGTACGTCCTGGACACGGAGCTGCGGCCGGTGGTCGCCGGCGCGGTCGGCGAACTGTACGTCGGCGGCGCGGGCCTGGCCCTCGGCTACCACGACCGGCCCGCCCTGACCGCCGGGCACTTCCTGCCCGACCCGTTCTCCGGCGTGTCCGGCGCGCGGATGTACCGCACGGGCGACCTCGTCCGGCTGCGCGCCGACGGGACCCTGGACTACTGCGGCCGGCGCGACAGCCAGATCAAGCTGCGCGGCTACCGCATCGAGCCGGCCGAGATCGAGTCGGTGCTGCTGGCCCTGCCCGCCGTGTCGCAGGCCGTGGTCAAGGGCGTCGACGGCGTCCTGGTGGCTCATGTCGAGACCGCCGACCCGGAGTTGACACCGCAGGCGCTGGCGCGGCTGTGCGCGGCCGAGCTGCCGCCGCACATGGTGCCGGCCGCGTTCGTGGCCCGCGCGGAACTGCCGCGGCTGCCCGGCGGCAAGATCGACCCGAACCGCCTCGGCCGCCCGCGCCGCGCCGACTTCGCACACGCCGACTTCGCCGAGTTGGAGACGGAGACCGAGCGGACGGTCGGCCGGGTCTGGGCGCGAGTGCTCGACGTCGACGCCGTCGGCGCCGGTGACGACTTCTTCACCATCGGCGGCCACTCCCTGCTCGCGACGGTGATCACCTCGCAGGTGAGCGAGGAACTCGGCCGGGACGTCCCGCTGCGGGCCCTGTTCGAGGCGCCCGTCCTGCGGGACTACGCCGCGCAGTGCGACGGCGCGGCCGCCCGGGACACCTCGGGCGGGATCGTCGCCCACGCCGCGAGCGGCGCCGACGCACCGCTGTCGGTGATGCAGGAGCGGCTCTGGCTGCTGGAGGAGATCGAGAACGGCTCCGGCCAGAACGCCTACACCGGGCGTTACCACCTGGCCGGCGCGATCCGGCTGACCGGTGAGCTCGACGAGGCCGCGCTGCAACGGGCCGTCACCCGCCTGGTGGCCCGTCACACCACGCTGCGCACGGTGGTGTCGCACCAGGACGGCGTGCTGACCCAGCATGTCCTCGACAGTGCGGACATCACCCTGTCGCGCACCGAGCTGACCGGCGTGACCGCCGAGGAGCGCGTCTCCGAGGCCCTCGCCGTGGTGGAGCGCGAGGCGGCGCAGCCGATGGACCTGGCGAACGGCCCGCTGCTGCGGGTACGGCTGCTGGAGCTCGGCCGCGACGAGGCGGTGCTGGTGCTGACGCTGCACCACATCGTCGGCGACGGCTGGTCGATGGAGATCCTCAAGCGGGACCTGACCCACTTCTACGCCGAGGAGACCGGCCACGAGCCGGCCACCCCGCTGCCCCCGCTCGCGGTCACCTACGAGCAGTTCTCCCGTTTCCAGCGCCACCAGCTCGACGCGGGCGAACTCGACGCCTCCGTCGCGTACTGGTCCGAGCAGCTCGACGCGCTGCCCTCGCTCACCCTGCCGTTCGCCCGCACCGGCTCCGAGACCCCCGCCACCCAGGGCCACCGGGTCCGGGCGGCCGTCACGCCGGAGCTGCGCGACGCGATGGAGCGGCTCGCCGCCGAGTCCGGGGCGACCCTGTTCATGGTGCTGGCGGCGACCCTCCAGCTCACCCTCGGCCGGCTGGCCGGGCAGCGCGACTTCGCGATCGGCGTGCCCATCGCGGGCCGCCGCCACCGCGAGGTGGAGGACCTGATCGGCTTCTTCATCAACTCGCTGGTGCTGCGCGCCGACCTGTCCGGTGCCCCGACCTTCGCCGAACTGCTGGACCGCGTCCGCACCACCACCCTCGACGCCTTCGAGCACCAGGACGTCCCGTTCGAGACGCTGGTCGGCGAACTCGCCCCCGAACGCGACCTGACCACCACACCGCTGTTCCAGGTTTACCTGAACCTGCTCAACATCCCGGCGCACCAGGCCGAGCTGCCGGGCCTCACCGTCGACACCTTCGCCGTCCCGGACCTGGGCGCGAAGTTCGACCTGACCTTCTACGTGGATCCCGCGGGGCCCGGCCTCACGCTCGACCTCATGTACGCCGGCGACCGGTTCGACGAGGCGGCGATGCACGAGCTGCTCGCCCAGTGGATCCGGGTCGTCGAGCAGGCGGTCACCGACAGCGCGAGCCCGATCGACATGCTGCGGCTCGACACCCCGCAGGCGCGCCGCGAGCTGCCCGACCCGTCCGCACCGCTGGACGCGACCTGGTACGGGTCGGTGGTCGAGCAGTTCGAGCGCAGGGCCGCCCGTGAGCCCCAGCGGATCGCGATCAGCGAACCGGGCCAGGACCTCACCTACGGCGACCTCGCCTGGGCGACCACGGCCATGTCCGGCGTACTGACGCAGCACGGCGTCGCCAAGGGCGATGTCGTCGCGATCTACGGCGAGCGCAGCGCGTCGCTGGTCTGGGCGATCCTGTCGGTGCTGCGCACCGGCGCCTCGTTCGCCATCCTCGACCCGAGCTACCCGGCCGACCGCATCGCCGACTGCCTGGCGGTGGCCCGCCCGAGCGCCTTCCTCCAGCTGGAGGCGGCCGGGGCCGTGCCGCTCGCCGTGGACACCGCGTTGCAGGCGATGTCCCTGCGCTGCCGCTTCGAGCTGCCGTCCAGGCTGGCGGACGCCAAGCACCTGGTGCCGCGGGGCGCCGAACCGGCCGAGGCGGTCCAGGTAGGGCCGCGGGACTGCGCGTACATCGCGTTCACCTCGGGTTCCACCGGGAAGCCGAAGGGCATCCGCGGCGCGCACGGGTCCCTGACCCACTTCGTGCCCTGGATGGTGGAGACGTTCGGGCTGCGCGAGACCGACCGCTACAGCATGCTCTCCGGCATCAGCCACGACCCGCTGCACCGCGAGGTGTTCACGCCGCTGGTCACGGGCGCCTCGATCTGCGTGCCCGACCGGCTCGACGTCGAGACCCCGGGCCGGCTGGCGCAGTGGTTCCGCACCGCGCAGGTCTCGGTCAGCCACCTCACGCCTCCGATGGCGCGGCTGTTCGACCAGCTGTCGGTCGCTCCGGGCACACTGCCGCTGCTGGAGCGGGTGTTCTTCCTCGGTGACACGCTGACCAGCCGTGATGTGCGGGCCATCACCCGCATGGCGGGCTCGGCGACCTGCGTCAACCTGTACGGCTCGACCGAGACGCAACGTGCCGTCGGCTACTACGTGGTACCCGCCGCCCACGGGGTCGCCGACACCGACCCGGGTGTCACCTACCCGCTGGGCCGCGGCATGAAGGACGTCCAGCTGCTGGTGCTCAACGAGGCCGGGCAGCAGGCCGGCATCGGCGAGCGCGGGGAGATCGTCATCCGCTCCCCGCACCTCTCGCTCGGCTACGCCCACGACGAGGAACTCACCGCCGCCAAGTTCGTGCGCAACCCGTTCGGCGACGCCGACGGCGACCGCATGTACCGCACCGGCGACCTCGGCCGCCATCTGCCCGACGGCTCCGTCACCCCGCTCGGACGTGCCGACAACCAGGTCAAGATCCGTGGCTACCGCGTCGAGACGGACGGGGTGCAGAACGTGGTCCGCGCGGCGCCGGACGTCCAGGACGCCCTGGTCATGGCGCGCTCCGACGCGAGCGGCGAGACCGCGCTGGTCGCCTATGTGGTGGCGCGGCCGGGCACCAAGGTGGCCGGCAACGAGGTGAAGTCCTTCGTCCGCAAGCGGCTGCCCGACTACATGGTCCCGTCGTTCGTCGTCGCCCTGGACGCCTTCCCGCTGACCCCCAACCGCAAGATCGACCGGGCCGCGCTGCCCGAGCCCTCGTCGGTGACCGGCGCCCACGAGGACGGGCCGCGCTCGCCGCTGACGCCCACCGAGGAACTGGTGGCCGGTCTGTGGCAGGACGTGCTCGGCGCGCCCAAGGTGGGACCCGAGGACAACTTCTTCAACCTCGGCGGGCACTCGCTGATGGCGACCCAGGTCGTGTCGCGGATCCGCCGGGTGTTCGGCTGCGAGATCGCGCTGCGCACCCTCTTCGAGAAGCAGACCGTGCGGGAACTCGCCGCGCACATCGACGGCGTCGCCGGCGGCTCCGTCGCCGAACCGGTCCTCGCCCTGCCCCGCACCGGAGCGCTGCCCGCCTCCTACGGCCAGGAACGCCTGTGGGTGCTCGACCAGCTGGAGGGCGACACCGGCGCCTACAACAGCGCCACGGTGGTCCGCATGCGCGGCCCGCTGGACACCGACGCCCTGTCCGCGACGCTGGACGAGCTGGTCGCCCGGCACGAGGTGCTGCGCACCAGGCTGGTCATGGACGACGGCCGGGTGAGCCAGATCGTCGAGCCGGCCGGCGAGGTGACCATGCCGCTCGCGTTCGTCGACCTGAGCGGCGAGCCCGAGCAGACGGCCGAGCAGCGCTGGCCGCAGCTCGTCGACGAGGCCGCCCGGCACCGCTTCGACCTCGCCGCGGCCCCGCTGGAGCAGGCGACCCTGATCCGGCTCTCCGCCGAGGACCACGTCTTCGTGCTGGCCGTGCACCACGTGGTCGCGGACGGCTGGGGCCTGCAGATCGTGGTCCGCGACTTCGCGGCCCTGTACCGGGCCCGCCGCCAGGGCACGGCCTCCCCGCTGCCCGAGCTGGAGGTGCAGTACGCAGACTGGTCGAGCTGGCAGCGCGACCGCGTCGAGGGCGGCGACTACCAGGGTCAGCTCGACTTCTGGTGCGAGACCCTGGCCGAGCCGGCGCCCCTGCTGGAGTTCCCGGCGCAGCGGCCGAGGCCCGCGGCGATGAGCAACCGGGGCCTGACGGTCCGCCGGGTGATCGACGGCGAACTGGTGGGCGGGGTCCGGCACGTGGGCCGCGAGCACAACGCGACCCTGTTCATGACCCTGCTGGCGGCGTTCAACGCCCAGCTGCACCGCTACAGCGGAGCGGCGGACATCGCGGTCGCCACCCCCGTGTCGACCCGGTCGGTCGAGATCGAGGACGTGGTCGGGTTCTTCGTGAACACGATCGTCTTCCGCAACCGGCTGTCCGCCGACGAGTCGTTCACCGAGCTGCTCGAACGCGTCCGCTCGACGACCCTGGCGGCCTACGCCAACCAGGACGTCCCCTTCGACCGGGTGGTGGACGCACTCCAGCCCAACCGGGACCTGAGCATGAGCCCGCTGTTCCAGGTCATGTTCACCCTGCACAACGCGCCCTACTCCGAGATCGACCTCGGCGACCTCAGGCTGGAGCGGCTGCACGCACCGTCCGGCACCGCCAAGTTCGACCTCAGCCTCGACCTGGCCGAGGAGAGGGACGGGCTGCACGCGACGCTGGAGCTCAACGCCGACCTGTTCGACGAGGCGACCGGCGAGCGGCTCCTGGACCACTTCGAGGCCCTGCTGGGCAGCATCGCCGCCGCCCCGCGGCGGGCCGTGGCCGACCTCGAACTGCGCTCGGCGGCCGAGGCGGCGGCCCAGGACGCCCTGGGCACCGGCCCGCAGGCGTTCGCCCCGCGGACCACGGCCGAGGCGCTCGAACACTGGGCCCGGCACACCCCGGACGCGCCCGCCGTCATCGACGGCGCCACCGTCTGGACGTACCGCGAACTGCGCGACCGGGTCGCGGCCCTCGCCGAGCGGCTGTCCCGGGCGGTGACCGGCCCCGAGCCGGCCGTGGTGGTGTGCGCGGCCCGCTCGGCCCGGCACATCGCCGCCGCCCTCGCCTGCGGGGCGGTCGGCGCGACGTATGTGCCGGTCTCCCCGGCCGTCCCGGACCGGCGGATCGCCACCATGCTGGACCGGCTGGGCGAGGTCGTCGCGGTCACCGACGAGGAGCAGGCGGAGCGCATCGCCGGCCTGCTCGGCGAGGCCCGGGGCACCCACCTCGTGCTGGACGACTCCGTCTCGGCCGACCGGCCGCTCGACGGGCGCCCGACGCACCCGGCAGAGCGCGCCTACGTCATCTTCACCTCCGGTACGACCGGTGAGCCCAAGGGCGTGGAGATCGAACAGGCCGGACTGCTCAACCACCTGGAGCTGATGGCCCACGACCTGGAGCTGTCCGAGGGCGACGTCGTCGCCCAGACCGCCTCGCAGTCGTTCGACATCTCGGTCTGGCAGATGCTGGTCGCGGTGGTGCGCGGCGCGGCCACGGTGGTCTGCGACGACGACACCAGCCGGGACGCCGAGGTGCTGCTCGACCTCGTCCGGGAGCGCGGCGTCACCGTGCTGCAACTGGTGCCCGGCATGATCAGGGCGCTGCTGGAACACGCGAGGGGCAGCGAGCTGTCGAGCCTGCGCTTCCTGCTCGCCACCGGCGAGGCGCTGCCGCCGGACCTCGCCGCCGACTGGCTGCGCCGCTTCCCGGGAATCCCGATGGTCAACGCCTACGGTCCCGCGGAATGCTCGGACGACACCCATCTCGCGGTGCTGTCCACGCCGCCGCCGACCGACCGCGCGGTCACGCTCGGCAGCCCCGTGGCCGGGGTGACCTCCTACGTCCTCGACGCGCAGGGGCGGCGCCTGCCGTTCGGCGTGCCGGGCGAGCTCGCCATCGGCGGGCCGGTGGTGGGCCGCGGCTACCTCGGCGACCCGCGGGCCACCGCGGAGCGGTTCGTCCCCGACCCGTACTCGGCGGTCCCCGGTGCCCGGCTGTACCGCACCGGAGACCGGGTCCGGCTGCTGGACGACGGCCGGCTGGAGTTCCTCGGGCGGCTCGACGACCAGCTCAAGGTGCGCGGGTTCCGTATCGAGGCGGGCGAGGTCGAGACGGCCCTGTGCGAACTCGCGGCCGTGCGGGAGGCGGCCGTCGTCCTGCGCGACTGCGACGGCGAGCCCACCCTGGTCGCCTGCGTCGTGGGCACCGAACGTGACCCGGCCGTGCTGGCCGCCGCGCTCGGCGCCCGGCTGCCGCGCTACATGGTCCCCACCGGCTTCGTGTTCGCCGACCGGCTGCCGCGCACCCCGAACGGCAAGGTCGACCGGGCCGCGCTGCAGCGCGACGACGTGGCCGTCGAGCGGGTGAGGCGGCGCTTCGAGGAACTGTCCGGCCCGACCGAGCGACTCGTGGCCTCGGCGTTCGAGGAACTGCTCGGCGCCCCGGCGGTCGGCGCGCTGGACGACTTCTTCACCCTGGGCGGCCACTCGCTGCTCGCCACCCGCCTGGTGGCCGAACTGGCCGCCCGGACGGACATCGAACTGCCGCTGCGCACCGTCTTCGAGCAGCCGACCGTGCGAGGCGTCGCCCAGGCCCTGGAAGAGCTCCAGCTCGCCGGGCTGAGCGAGGCCGAACTCCTCGAACTCGAGGTGCTGCTCGACGGCGTGACCGACGACCAGGCCCGCGAGCTGCTCGCGGCCGGCGAGGAGAGGGACGCATGATCCGGGAAACCGCCACCGGGCGGGACACGTTCGAGAGCCTGTCCGCGGCCAAGCGGGAGCTGATGGCCTCGCTGCTGCTGGCCCGCGGCAGGCAGCGGGCCTCGGCGCGGACCATCCGCCGCCGTGACCCCGAGCAGCCCTGCCTGCTCTCCCGCGGCCAGGAGCAGCTGTGGGTCGCCGAGTCCCTCGCGGACGGCCGGCCGCTGTACAACGTCCCCTACGGCGTACGGCTGCGCGGCCTCCTCGATGTCGCCGCACTGCGCGCCGCCCTCGACGGGCTCGTCGCCCGGCACACCGTCCTGCGCACCGTCTACCGGCAGCGCCCGGACGGTGGCCTGGAGCAGCTGGTCCGGCCGGCCGAGCCGATGGCGCTGCCGGTCGAGGAGGCCGCCGACGAGGACGCCGCCGTCGCCGCCGCGCAGGCGGAGGCGGCCCGGCCGATCGACCTGGCCTCGGGGCCGGTGATCCACGGACGCCTGTTCCGGATCGCCGACGACGACCATCTGCTGGCCCTGGTCGTGCACCACATCGCGACCGACGCCTGGTCGGTGGGCGTCCTCCTGGAGGACCTCGCGGAGCTGTACGACGCGGCCCGCGAGGGCCGCACGCCCCGGCTGCCCGAGCTCGCCGTCGACTACGCCGACGCGGCCGCGCACGAACGGGCCCAGGAGCCGGATGACTACGGCTGGCTGGTCGCGCAGTGGCGCGAACAGCTGGCCTGGGCACAGCCGCTCGGGCTGGCGCCGAACGGCGACCGGGCGACCGCCCGGGCCGGCCGGCGCATCCGCCGCCAGTGGGACGCGCAGTTCGGCCGCGACCTCCAGCGCACCGCCGAGGCGCACCGTACGACCGTCTTCAACGTGATGCTCGCCGCGTTCGCGGTGCTCCTGAACCGGTACACCGGCACCTCCCGGTTCGCCATCGGCACGGTCATGGCCAACCGCAACCGCCAGACCGAGCGCCTGGTCGGCTACTTCGCGAACACCGTCCCCGTGGTCGCCGACCTGTCCGCCGAGGACGGCAGCCTGGGCGACGTGCTGGCCGGGATCACCCGCGAGTCGCTGTGGGCGCGTGAGCACCAGATCCCCTTCGACGTGCTGGTCGACAAGGTGGCACCGCAGCGGACACTGGCCGAGAGCCCGCTGTTCGAGGCCATGTTCGTCTTCAACAACGGCCCCGGCCACGAACTGCGGCTGCGGGACCTGGCCCTGACCCCCACTCATCTGCACTCGGGCACCGCCAAGTTCCCCCTCGACCTGTCCTGCGCGGTGACGGGCGACGAGGTCATGGTGTCGCTGGAGTTCGACGAGTCGGTGCTGGACACCGCCGCCGCCGAACGCCTCCTCGGCCACTACCGGCAGCTGCTCACCGGCCTGAGCGAGACCCCGGACGTCCGCGTCGACAACGCCGACCTGCTCACCCCGGCCGAGTGGGAACTCGTCGTCGACGAGTGGAACCGCACCGGCGAGGAGTACCCCGAACACACCACCGCGCACGGCCTGTTCGAGGAGTGGGCCGACCTGGAGCCGGACGCCGTCGCCGTGGCCTGCGGCGACGAGGCGGTGAGCTACGCCGAGCTCGACGCGCGCGCCAACCGGCTCGCCCATCTGCTGCTCGCCCAGGGCTGCGGGCGCCACGAACGCGTCGGGGTCTGCCTGGAGCGCGGCATCGACCTGGTCGTCGCCCAGCTCGCCGTCGCCAAGTCGGGCGCGGGCTACGTCCCGCTGGACCCGGCCTACCCGGCCGATCGCCTCCAGTGGATGCTGGCGGACTCCGGCGCCCGCATCGTCGTCACCCGCGACGGCCGGCTCGCGGGCGACCGCGTCACCGCCGTGGACCCCGCGTCCGCCGGGCCCTTCCCCGACTCCCGTCCGGAGCGCGACGTCCGCCCCGACGACCTGCTGTACCTGATCTACACCTCGGGGTCGACCGGTCTGCCCAAGGGCGTGCTGCTCGACCACCGGGGCCGGGTCAACAACTTCTCCGACTTCAACCGGCGCTTCCTCGTCGGTCCCGGGGACAAGGTCTTCGGTGTCTCGGCGCTGGCCTTCGACATGAGCGCGTACGACGTGTTCGGCACGCTCATGGCGGGTGCGACCGTGGTGTTCCCGACGCCCGAGGACGAACGCTCCCCGCACCGCTGGATCGAGACGATCGAGCGCGAGGGCGTCACGGTGTGGCACTCGGTCCCCGCACTGTTCGGGCTGCTGGTCGAGGAGGCCGAGGTCCGCGGCGGCGACCGGCTGCCGATCCGGCTGGTGCTGCTCGGCGGCGACTGGATCCCGCTGGCGCTCCCGCAGCGGGGCGCCGCGCAGCTGATCGAGTCGGCGCAACTGGTGAGCATGGGCGGTGCCACCGAGGTCTCCATGGACTCGACGATCCACCTGATCGGCGAGGTCCTGCCGGAGCAGCGCAGCATCCCCTACGGCGTCCCGATGGCCAACCAGACCTCCTACGTCCTGGACGCCTCGCTGTCCCCGCTGCCCGTGGGCGTGCCGGGAGAGCTGTACCTCGGCGGTGTCGGCGTCGGCTGGGGCTACCACAACCGGCCCCGGCTGAGCGGCGAGCGTTTCCTGCCCGACCCGTTCAGCCCGCTGCCCGGAGCCCGGATGTACCGCACCGGCGACCGCGCCCGCTGGCTGCCGGACGGCAATCTGGAACTGCTCGGGCGCATCGACTTCCAGATCAAGATCAACGGCTATCGGGTCGAGACCGGGGAGATCGAGGCGGCCCTGCGGGAGGTGATCGGCGGCGGCTCCTGCCTGGTCGCGGCGCACGGCCCGCGTGACGGTGCGAAGACGCTGGTGGCCTACCTGGTGGCGCCCGGCGGCGGCCGGATCCCCGACGACGCCGAGCTCAAGCGGCAGTTGTCGGCGAAGCTGCCCCAGCACATGGTGCCCGCCTCCTTCGTCCGCATGGAGTCGTTCCCGCTGACCCACAACGGCAAGGTCAACCGCCGTGAACTGCCGGCGCCGACGGTGGCGGCCCTCACCGGGCGCGCCGCCGGCACCGACACCGAACGGGCCCTGGTGACGCTGTGGCGCGAGGCGCTGGGCCGGGACGACGTCCCGGTCGACATCGGCTTTTTCACGCTGGGCGGCAACTCCATCGCGGTCATCCGGATGGTGAGCGCGGGCCGCCGCGCGGGTCTGGAGATGACACCGCGGATGGTGTTCGCCCACCAGACGGTCGAGGCCCTCGCGAAGGCGATCGACGAGCGCGAGGCCGACGCCGACGCCGCCACCGCCGGACCGGCCCGGACCGGGCCTGCCGGGCCCGTGGTGACGCCCGGTCAGCGGCACATGCTCGACGTGCTGGAGAGCGCCTGGGTGCCCGGTCTGTACCAGATGCAGTCCACGACGCAGCTGCCCTTCGAGATCGACCCCGACTGCTTCCGCCGCGCCTGGCAGGATCTCGGCGCCCGCCACGCGGCCCTGCGCACCGGCTTCCGGCGGGACGGGGACGGCGCCTGGAGCCCGGTCGTCGCCGACCGGATCGACCCGGTGATCGAGGTGCTGGACTGGAGCGACCACGAGCCGGACGCGGTCGCCGACGAACTGGTCGCCCTCCTGGAGGCCGAGCGCTCGGCACCCTTCGACGTGACCGAGCCGCCGCTGTGGCGGGTGTGGCTGGTACGCGGCCCGTCCACCTGGTGGCTGGGCCAGATCCAGAGCTATCTGCTGGCCGACGGATGGTCGAACCTGGTGCTGCTCGACGAACTCCTCGCGCTGTACCTCGCCGCGCTCGAAGGACGGCAGGCCGGCCTCCCGCCGGTCCCCGAGCTCGGCACCGCCGGGGACGCCGACCCCGAGGCGGACACCGCCTTCTGGCGGAACCGGCTCGCCGGGGCGCTCCCCTCGCGGCTGGCCGCGGAGCCGGGCCGGCTGGGTCCGTCCCGCTTCAGCCGGGTGACGGACCGGATCGACCCGGCGGTCGCCGACGCGCTGCGCGCCCGGGCGGCCGGGCACGGGCACACGTTCTCGACCCTGGCCTGCGCCGGCTGGGCCCTGCTGGCCGCCACCCGCCTGGAGCGCACCGACGTCACGGTCGGCGTGGTCTCGGCGGGCCGCGACCGCGCGGTCGACGGCCTGGAACGCGCGGTCGGCCTGTTCATCGCCGCCCTGCCCGTCCGGATCGAGGTCGAACCCGACAACACCCTGACCGCCCTGTTCGACCGCTTCCAGCTCGCCCGTGTCGAAGGTGCCGAACACACCTCGGTGCCCACCGGCGAACTGCAGCGGATGGGCGCCGGCGACGGCCCGCTGTTCGACTCGGTCGTCGTCGTCGCCAACTACCCGGTCTCGTCCGCGCTGCGCGCCCAGCAGTCCACGAGCGCGCGGGAGGACGCCGAGAGCGACGGCACCCGCAACCAGACCGAGTTCTCGCTCCGCCTGGACATCACCGACGACGCCGAACCGCGTATCGCCCTGTCGTACTACGGCGACCGCATCGCCGACACCGACGCCCGACGGCTGCTCGACGACTACCTCGCGCTGCTCACCGCCGTCGCCCGCACACCTGCCGCCACCGTCGGCCAGGTGCTCCCGCTCTCCCCCCGCCCGATTGGAGACCCCCGATGACGGTCATGGATGCTCCCCCCACCTCCACCCAGGTGTTCGAGACCCGAGAGTCCGCTGTCCGGTCGTACTGCCGTACGTTCCCGGTCCTGCTCACCTCGGCCCACGGAACCACGCTGGTCGCCGAGGACGGCACGGAGTACGTCGACTTCTTCTCCGGCGCCGGTGCCCTCAACTACGGCCACAACCACGAGCACATCAAGGGCCAGGTCATCGCGCACCTGGAGGGCGACGGGCTGCTGCACGCGCTCGACTTCCACACGGCGGCCAAGCGCGAGTTCCTGGACCGTTTCGGCCGGGAGATCCTGGAGCCGCGCGGTCTGCGCCACCGGGTGCAGTTCTGCGGCAGCACCGGGACCGACGCCGTCGAGGCCGCGCTGAAGCTGGCCCGCAAGCACACCGGCCGGTCCCAGGTCATCGCCTTCTCCGGCGCCTACCACGGAGTCAGCCGCGGCAGCCTCGCCGCCACCGCGGACCTGTCGCTGCGCAAGGTGGCCGGGACACCCCTCGGCGAGGTCACCCACCTGCCTTTCCCGGTCGGCCCGCGCGGCCCGTTCCCGACCATGGAGCTGCTGGAGCAGTACCTCACCGACGACCTGTCCGGGGTCGAGCTGCCCGCGGCGGTGATCCTCGAGGTCGTCCAGATGGAGGGCGGCGTCTACCGCATCCCCGACGTGGACCTGCGGCGGCTGCGCGACATCTGCGACCGGTACGGCATCGTGCTGATCGCCGACGAGATCCAGGCCGGCTGCGGCCGCACCGGCGGTTTCTTCTCCTTCGAGCAGGCCGGGGTCGTCCCGGACCTCATCACCGTCTCGAAGTCCATCAGCGGCCTGGGCCTGCCGATGTCGCTGCTGCTCATCCGCGAGGGCCTGGACTCGTGGCAGGCCGGTGACCACCCGGGCACCTTCCGCGGCAACCAGCTGGCGTTCGTCGCCGCCTGCGCGGCCCTCGACCTGTGGCAGAGCCCGGTCTTCCTGGACCTGGCCCGCAGCGGCGCCGAACTGCTGCGCACCTTCTGGCAGGAGCACCCGCTGCCCGGTGTCGAGGTGCGCTCCGAGGGCCACGCGATCGGCATCGACCTCACCCACGCGGGCGGCCGCCAGGCCGCGGGCGACGTGGTGGCCTGGTGCTTCGAGCGCGGCCTGATCGTCGAGTCGACCGGCCGGGACAAGGCCGTCCTCAAGCTGCTGCCCCCGCTGACCATGGAGCTCGACGTGCTCCGCTACGGCTGCGAGCTGATCCACGAGGCCCTGCTCTCGGTGCTGTCCCACTGACCCCCGCGCCCACCGCTCCGCCGACCCCGGCGGACCCTCCCGACTTCCGTAGACCACAGGACACACGAACAGGACACGCGATGACCATCAACCCGGCCGAGAAGGACGAGACCGTCGCCGGCACGATTTTCTCCGAAGCCACGGTGAAGACCGACGCGATCGACCGGATCCACGCGCCCTCCCCCGAGGAGTTCAAGCGCGAGTACGTCTACAAGCGCAAGCCCGCCGTCATCACCGGCCTGATGGACTCCTGGCCGGCCATGGAGCGCTGGGACCTCGACTACTTCCGCGAGCACTTCGGCGACCTGGACATCCACGCCAACCTCCAGCGGCTCGACAACGAACTGATCCTGGGCAACGTCGGCGGGTTCCGCGGGATGAAGCTGGCCGCCCTGCTCGACGAGATCGAGAAGAACACCGACCCCGGCCGCGCCTACTACCTGCGCGCCTACCCCGTCCACCGGATGGTCGAGCACTACCCGCAGCTCGCCGAGGACTACGACCTGCCCGACCTCGCCCCGAACTGGGCCGACATCCGCTTCCCGGCCGACTGGCGGACCGGCACCGCCAACCCCGCCAAGCTGCTCGGGCTGTACCTCGCCAAGACCGTCCTCAACCGCGGCAGCAACAAGCCCGTACCGCGCGCCACCGTGTCCTCGCGGGTCGCGGCCGTCATGTTCATCGGCAGCAAGGGCACCGTCACCCCGTTCCACAGCGACGGCATGCAGACCGCGGCGTACCTCAGCCAGGTCGTCGGCCGCAAGCGCTGCTACTTCGTCTCCCCCGACCAGCACGCGAAGCTGTACCCGCGGCCGTTCCGCCGCCAGTTCGGCATGGCCCAGGTCGACTACCGGCGCCCCGACCTCGACCGCCACCCGCGGTTCCGTGACGTGGTCGTGGAGGAGACCGTCCTGCACCCGGGCGAGACGCTGTACGTGCCGAGCGGCTACTGGCACGCCATCGAGGCCATGGACACCTCCATCTCCTACAGCCACCAGATCGTCGGCGACGACAACGCGCTCGACTGGCTGACCTGCATCCCCGAGCGCTACCTGGCCCAGATGTACTTCAAGTCCCAGGGCGGCCTGCGCAACGTGACCGGGGCCAAGGACTGGGACGACTGGGCCTGACCGTGAGCACACCTGCGAGCACGGCCACCCCCGCGGGCCAGAACCTGCTGCGGGACCGCGACTTCCTGCTGTTCGCGGGCGGCCAGGGCGCGTCGGCGGTCGGCGACGCGCTGAGCAAGACCGCCCTGCCGCTGCTGGTCCTGGCCCTCACCGGCTCCGGACTGCACATGGGTGTGATCGCCATGCTGTCGGCGCTGCCCATGATGGTGCTGGGCGTCCCGGCGGGCGCCTGGGCCGACCGCTTCGACCGGCGCCGGATGATGCTCTGGTCGGACGTCGGGCGCACGCTGCTGGTCGGCGCGGTGCCACTGGCCGCGGTGCTGGGCGTCCCGGTGCTCCCGGTGCTGTACGCGGTCGCCGTGCCGGTCGGTGTGCTGTACGCCGTGTTCGAGGCGGCCTGCCTGTCCTGTCTGCCGTCGCTGGTCGGCCGGGAGCGGCTCGGGGAGGCCAACTCGCTGCTGTCGATCGGCAACGCGCTCGGCTATGTCGCCGGGCCGGCCCTCGCCGGTGTGCTGGTGACATGGATCGGCGGGGCCGGCACCCTGGGGGTCGACGCGCTGACCTTCGCGGTGTCGGCGGCCACCCTGACGGCGGTCCGCCGCCCACTGCAGAGTGCGCGGGAGCACGCGCCCGCCCCGATGAAGCAGCAGATCCTGGAGGGCTTCCGGTTCATCGCCGGCCACCGGCTGCTGCGCGCGGCGCTGCTCTACTGGGCGGCGATCACCTTCTTCACCGCGCCGATCATCCTGTGTGCCACGTATTTCGTGCGTGAGGATCTCGGCTGGTCGCCCGGGGTGCTGGGGGCGGTCATCGCGGTCTACGCCGTGGGGGCGATCGCGGGTGCCGTGCTCGCGCCCCGCCTCAAGGGAGCGTCCGTCGCGGGCATGTGCGGCGGCACGGTCCTGGGCGGTGTCGCACTGCTCGTCCTCGGCTCCACCGACTCACTGCCGCTCGCTCTCGGGGTCGTACTGGTCGCGGGCGCGGGAGAATCCGTCGCCGCGATCCTCTACAGCACGCTCCGGGCACGGCTCATCCCGGACGAGCTCCTCGGCCGGGTGACCACGACCGCGCAGGTCGCCGCGTTCGGCCTGAAGCCCCTGTCCGTCCTGGTGGCCGGCATCGCCCTGGAGGCGACCTCCGGCTCCGTGACCCTCGCCGTGATCGCGATCGCCTGCATCGTGATCAGCCTCGCCTTCGCCGGCCGCGGCCGGCGGCTCTCCGTAATCCCCGAAGTGACCCGTCCCGCATCCCTGACACCCGAAGAGGTAACGCAATGACTGTGACCACTGCAGAGACCGAGTACACCGTCGTGGTCAACGACGAGAAGCAGTACTCGATCTGGCGGAGCGACCGCGAACTGCCCGCCGGCTGGCGGGCCGAGGGGCTCACCGGCAGCAAGGACGAGTGCCTGGACCACATCGAGACCGTGTGGACCGACATGCGTCCGCGCAGCGTACGGAGCTGACCGGCCGTCATGACGTTGCTCAGACAACTCAACGCCGGTGTCGGCACCAGCCGCCTCGTCTGCCTGCCCTACGCGGGCGGCAACGGGACCATCTACGAGAGCTGGACCAAGTGGCTCTCCCCTGAGGTGGAGTTGTGGGCACCGGACCTCCCCGCCCGCGAACAGCGGATGCTGGAAGCGCCGGTGGAGGACATGGAGCTGCTCGTCGGCACCCTGGCCGACGAGCTCCGCTCGGACGACCGCCCGACCACCCTGTTCGGGCACAGTTTCGGCGCGCTGGTCGCGTTCGAACTGTCCCGCCGCCTTCAGCAGGGCCCGCACCCGGTCCGCTGTCTGGCCGTGTCCGGGATGACGGCACCGCGGACGCTGCCGGACCGGCCCGTACCCACGGACGCGGAGATCCTCGCCAGCCTCCGTTCGCACGGTGTGGCACCGGAGGAGTTCTTCCGGCAGCCCGAGTTGCTGGAGCTCGTCATGCCCGGTCTGCGCGCCGACTACCGGATGGCGATGGGCTACCGGTACCGCCGGGGCCCGAAGCTCTCGGCCCCGGTGTTCGCCCTGGGCGGCACCGACGACGCCGCGGTGCCCGCCGAAGGCCTCGCGGCCTGGGCCGAGGAGTCGGACGACGGCTGCCGCACCCGGATGTGGCAGGGCGGCCACATGTATCTGCTGGACCAGGTCGAAGAAGTTGCCGGTTTCGTGATCGCCTGCCATCAGCAGCCGATCGGAGGATGAATACATGCAGACGCGAACGATCGCAGTTCCGGGCGGGTCTCTCCGGGCCCACAGCAGCGGCGCACCGGCCGCCCCCGCCGCCATCATGATCCACTCCGGCATCGCCCACGCGCAGATGTGGTCCCCGCTGATGCGGGCGCTGCGCGAGGAGATGTTCGCCGTCGCCTACGACTGCCGCTGCTTCGGCGGGTCCACGACGACCCTTGACGGCGAGTTCTCCGACATCGACGATCTCGCGAGCGTTCTGGACGCCTACGGGCTGGAGTCCGCGGTCCTGGTGGGAGAGTCACGAGGGGCGCGACTGGCGATCGACTTCGCGCTGGCGCATCCCCGCCGGGTCCGGGGGCTGTTCCTGCTCGCCCCCGACATCTCGGGTTTCGACGCCCCGGTCGCGGACGACGAACGCCCGCTGTTCGACGCGATCGAGGCCGCCGAGGACTCGTGGTCCGTCGAGGAGCTCATCGCGCACGAGGTACGGCTGTTCGTCGACGGTCCGGGGCGCGCACCGGCGGCGGAGCGCGCCGCCGTGCGCACGGCGGTCGCCGAGATGTCGCGCCTCAACTACCAGCAGCAGCGCGACACCCCGGACTTCGTGAAACCCGAACCCGCGGCCACCCGGCTGTCCGGGATCCGCTGCCCGGTCCGGGTGCTCGTCGGGGACGCGGACGCCGTCGGCTTCCAGGCCATGGCACAGGCCATCGAGAGCGCCTGCCCGCAGGCCACGCTCGTCACGGTGCCGGACGCCGCGCACGCCCTCACCCTCGAACACCCGGAGACGGTCGAACGCGAACTGCGCACGTTCTGGCGGGACGTGAGAGAAACCCGGGGGACAGACGAATGACCAGTGTCATAAGCCGTACGGAGACGTCGGCACCGGCCGAGCCCGGCGCGCGGCGGCTGCGTGCGGGGCGGTTCGCCGCCACCTGGGCAGCCGTGGGCCTGCTGCTGGCCGTCTCCTTCTCGCTCGCGCACTGGGCGACCCGGCCGTCCCCCGACCGGGCGGCCGGCCGTGGCGCGCTGGCCACGGCCCAGCAGTTGCAGGACCTCGGCCCGCACGTCGCCGCGAGCCCGCAGCTGGAGAAGGGGCTGGACGCCGTCTCCCGCGAGCTCAGGACCATCCCGGGCCTCGAAGTACAACGGCAGCGCGCTTCGGGCTCGTACCACTACACCGACCGGAACGTCGACTACAGCGTCGAGAACGTGATCGCCCGCCAGCCCGGCGACAGTGACGACGCCCTGCTCGTGAACGTCCACGTCGACTCGGCGATGGAAGGACCCGGAGCCGCCGACGACGGCGTCAACGTCGGCGCGGTGCTCCAGGCGGCCCGGCAACTGGCCGGCAAGGAGCACCACCGCACGGTCATCTACCTGTTCAACGGTGGCGAGGAGGTCGGGCTCACCGGTGCGGACGCCTTCACCCAGCACCCCTGGGCGAAGCAGGTCCGCTGGTTCCTCAACCTCGAGGCCGCCGGGTCGGGCGGACTGCCCATCCTCTTCCAGGCGGGCGAGGACGACGGCAGGCTGATCGACCTGGTGGGCACCACGTCACGGCCGTACGGGTCGGTCCTCGGCCAGTGGCTGTTCCAGGCGGGGCTCATCAACTCGGACACCGACAGCCATGTGTGGCGCGCGCAGGGCTGGTCCGGTCTCGACTACGCGCTGTTCGAGAACGGCTACTGGTACCACACCCCGAACGACCGGGTCGACCGCATCGACCCGGGCTCGGCGCAGGCGGTCACCGACCTGACCGTGCACATCGCCTCGAAGGTGACCGGAACCGCGGACGTGAGCAGCGCACCCGCCCCGTACTACTTCGACGTGCTGTCGCGGTGGTGGGTGACGCTCGACCCGCTGCTCACGAGGATCGGCACGCTCGTGCTGCTGCTCGCCCTGGCCGGGCTCGCCTGGCGGGCCTGCCGGGTCTGGCACCTGCGGCCCGGGCAGGTGGCCGCCACCGCGGGCGCCGCGCTGCTGGGCGTTCCGGCGGCCGTGCTCGCGGGCGCCCTGGTGGGCGGCGCGCAGTCCCTGATCGGCCCGCACGCCTGGTTCGCGCACCCGTGGCTGGTCTACCTGGTGCCGCTGCCCGTCACCGTCCTCGCGGCGCTGGCCCCCCAGCTCCTGCTGCAGCGCCGGCGCGCTCGCCGCGGCTCGGCCCGCCCGGGCGCGGCGGCCCGTACGGCCCTGCTGGGCAACGCGTCGGCGACCGGCGTGCTCGGTGTGCTCACCGCCTGGCTCGGGGTGGGGCCCGGCTATCTGCTGTGGGTCAGCTCGGCGCTGCTGGTCGTGTCGATCGCCCTGGTCCTGGTGCTGCCGGGCCGCTGGCGGGCTGTGCCGCCGCTGGTGACGATGTTCGTGTCGTTCGTGCTGATCGCGCAGTTCACCCAGGAGCTGTTCGGGCTGGCGATCCCGATGATGGGCCGGCTGCCCACGGCGATACCGATGGACGCCGTGATCGCGGTGGCCGCCGCCGTGGTCGCCGTCCCGCTGTCACTGGTCGTCGCGCCGTTCGCGATGCACGCCGGCCGGCCGCCACGTCGGACCGGCCTCGCCCTGACGGCGTTCGTCGCCTGCGGACTGCTGATCGTCGGACTGGTCTCGCCCTACGACGCCGCGCACCCCAAGCTGGTCAGCCTGTTCCAGGAGCAGACCGGGAGCAAGGACGCGCGGATCGAACTCGAGGGCAGGGACTACCTCACGCCCCAGAAACTGGGCGTCCTGGACCAGGTCGGGAAAGATTCCGGGCTGCCGGTCCGGGGCGGCGCGCTCACGGCACGGACGGTGTCCGTACCGTCCGGGACCGTCGCTTTCGACACCGCCGGAACGACCGCGCCGATCCGCATCAGGATCGGCGCGAACGGCGCCCAGCTGATCCGTGTCACGGTGACGGGCTCCGGCGTCTCCGTCGACGGGCGGTCCTTCGACGGCGGCGAGGCGGTCGTCGACGTCGTGGGCCGGTTCGACGGCGACACGGTGACCGTCAACCGTTCCGGACCGGTACGGATCCAGGTCGACCAGGTGTTCCTGCAGACGGGGAAGGACGCGAAACGGGCCCTCGCGGCGTTGCCGAAGTGGACGATGGGCGACGCGCGGACGGTCGTCCAGCGCACCTGGAAGGACCAGCGGTCCTGAATCACGTCCGGTACGGCGGTGGCGCCGGCGGCGGTGGTACGACCATCCCCGCCGGTGCCACCGGCCGTCTCAGGCCTCGGTCCAGGCGGCCGGAAGCCGGTAGGTCAGGTCGGCTTCCACGGTCGCCACATCCATCTGGGCCTTCTGCAGGGAACCGGAGAAGTCCCAGTTCACCGACTGCCACCGGGTGAACTGGTCGAGCACCCAGACCCCGGACTGGCGGCTGCCGTTGCCGGACTTGCCGTTCCCTCCGAACGGAAGGTGCGCCTCGGCGCCGGAGGTGGAGTTGTTCACGCTGACCATTCCGGCACCGACGCCCTGCCGGAAGCGGAACGCGGTGGCCGGGTCCTGGGTCCAGACGGCGGCGGAGAGGCCGTACCCGGGAGTGTTGGCGAGCTCGATCGCCTCGTCGAGGGTCCGGTAGGTGGTGACCCCGACGATCGGCCCGAAGGTCTCCTCCAGGAAGATCCGGTCCGTGGGGCGGACGCCGTCCACCAGCACCGGGTGGTAGTACAGACCGTCCGACGGGTCGCCTACGAAGCCCTCGCGGGGCGACTCGGCCGTGATCCTGCCGACGGCGCTCGAACCGAGCACCGTGTGGTGGCCGGCGATCCAGCCCAGCGTGTCCTCGTAGGAGCGCGCGAACTTCGCGTCCAGCAGCGGGCCGTAGACGACGCCGGCGGACGGCTCGCCCACCGGTGCGCCCCGCACCGCCTCGGCGAACCGGCGCACGAACTCGTCGTGCACGTCCTCGTGCGCGATGACGGTGCCCAGCGAGGTGCAGCGCTGCCCCGCCGTGCCGTACCCGGAGAACAGCGCGGCCTGCACGGCCAGGTCCAGATCCGCGTCGGGCGCGATGACCATCGGGTTCTTGCCGCCCAGTTCCAGGCACGGCGTCTGTAGGTGCCGACCGCACAGCTCGCCGATCGTCCGGCCGACCAGGGTCGAACCCGTGAATCCGACCTTGTCCACCAGACCGCGGCCCAGCGCGGCGTCGAGCCCCGCGGACGTCGTCTCGCCGTCCGCGTAGACCAGGTTGAGGACTCCGGCCGGCACACCCGCCCGCCAGGCGAGTTCGGCCAGGGCGCGCGCCGTCGCCGCGGCGTACTCGGCGGGCTTCCACACCACCGCGTTGCCGCACAGGAGAGCCGGGGCCAGGTACCACGACGGGACCGCCACCGGGAAGTTCCCCGCGGTCACGATGACCGCCACCCCGACGGGCATCCGGTAGGTGAACAGCTGCTTGTCGGGCATCTCGGACGGAACCGTGTGCCCGTACAGGCGCCGGCCCTCGCCGAGGAAGAACTCGCAGGTGTCGATGATCTCCTGGACTTCGCCCAGCGCCTCGGCGTACGGCTTGCCCACCTCACGGGTGACCAGGCGGGCAAGGCTCTCCTTGTTCGCCTGCACCAGCCGGCCGAAGGCACCGACCACCTGTCCGCGCACGGGGGCCGGTACCCGCGCCCACTCGTGCTGTGCCCGCCGTGCCGCCGCACAGGCATCCTGGAAGGTCTCTGCGTCGGCCAGCCGGACCTCGGCGACGAGGTCGCTCAGGCGCGCTGGGTTGCGAGACTCGTAGGTGACATCACTTCCGGCCGTCTCCTTGCCGTCGATCACCGAGTTCAGCGCAGTCGGACCCGCCACCTGGACTTCCTCTCACCTGGTCTGATTCGGGCCTCAGAATAGCTGTTCGTGTGCGGACGGCCGGTGCGCCGACGGGGCGGCAGCGCCTCAGCCGTGCGGACTCCCGCACGGCGGGCGGGTCATGGCGGACACGACACGGATCACGGTGAGGTTGACCGAGGGGCCCCACCGGCAACGGCCGAAATGGTCAGCGTATGCGGCTGCTCAGCCACGGCGTGAGCAGGTACGCGGCCAGGTGCTCCCGGTACGTGCGGTCTCCGGGCAGCGGTACGACCAGCGAGGCCGTGGGCGGGAAGCGGCGGCCCCGGACGTGGGCCAGGCCGCCGAAGACGGAGTGCAGGAAGGCGGGCACGTCGTCGCGCGGGACGTCGTGGAAATCCACGCTCTCGACGGTGATCAGCGCGTCGCCCTCCGGGAAGAGCCGCACGCTCACCCGGGGCAGGCCGCCGAACTCGGCGTACGCCTCGTGCGGCAGCGAACCGTCCGGGTCCGTGGTGACCCCGAAGCCCGCCGCGCTGCGCCGCGAGGTCTGATCGGCACCGATGTCGTGCGTGACCTCGATCTCGCGTCCGTGTTCGGCCGCGACCGCGTGGAGTGCGGCGACGGCCGCCTCGGTGGTCGGAAGGTACTCCTGGTGTTCCCGGCGCTCGGAATGGTCCATACCACTCATGATGCCGTGGTCAGTGCGGATCGGGGAAGCGCAGGTAACGCGTCGGTACCGCCCGCGTCAGCCACACCCCGTTCGCGCTGAGGTGGAAGACGTGCCCGTCCCGGTGCATCGCGGCCGCGTCGACCGACAGCACGACCGGGCGTCCGCGCCGGGCACCGACCCGCGTCGCGGTCTCCCGGTCCGCCGACAGATGCACGTCGTGCCTGTTCATCGGCCTGAGGCCCTCACTCCGGATCGCGTCCAGGCTGCGTGCGACGGTGCCGTGGTAGAGGTACGGCGGCGGGGTCGCCGAGGGCAGTCCGAGGTCGACGTCGATGCTGTGGCCCTGGCTGGCGCGGATCCGGGTGCCTTCGATCGCGAACCGCTGCTTGTCGTTGACGGCGACGACGTGGTCCAGTTCCTCGCGGCTGACCGGGAAACCGTGCGCCGCTGCCGCCGCGAGCAGCGTGTCGATCTCCACCCAGCCCGCCTCGTCCAGGCTGAGCCCGATGCGTTCGGGCTGGTGGCGCAGGTGTTTCGAGAGGTACTTCGACACCTTCACGGTGCGCCGCTCGTCCTGTGCTCCTTCGTTGTGTCTCGCGTTCATGCCACCAGCGTGCCGGGCGAGACGCGGATCACGCAGATATTTTTCGTCGCAGGTTTGATCCACAACCAAGTGCGGTTATCCACAAGGAAATTGGCCGAGTTGTGGACAACTACTTGGCAGTTCGCGGTGTTTCGTCAAGATCGTTAACAGGGCTGTGATGTGCGGCGAGGGCGTCCAAGTGACGTGCCCTGACCTCGCGTTCGGCCGCGAGTGCGATGAAGTCCGCGATGCGGGCCGGGCCAACGAGGCGGCGTACGGCCTGAATCGTGTCGGCGGGGAGGGACACGGGGCGTGTCTCGTCCGGGGCTTTCGGCTGCTCCCCGGCACCGAGCTGCCGACGTACCTCGCGGGTCGCGAACAGGCGCATGGCGCGGGCCAGTTCGGCGTCCACCGTCTGCCGGGCCAGGGGACGCAGGCGGCGTACGAGCGAGGCCGCTTCGGCCGCACCGGCGTCGGTGCGGTGGTCGGGGTCGTCGAGGTAGCGGGCGAAGACGTGCTCGGTGGTGAACTCCAGGAAACGGGCCGCGATGTGCTCGACCTGGAGCCTCAACTCCCGCAGGTGCTCCGAGATCGCGAGGAGGGGGACACCGGCCGCGTACAACTCGGCTGCCACGGCGAGCTCTTGGGGGCTCGGGACGAGGAAGGAGCCGGGGTCGCCGGCCACCGGTTCCAGTACGCCGAGTGCCACGGCCTCGGCCACGGCCGCGTCGTCGGGGGTGCCGCCGAAGCGGGCGTCCAGATCGGCGCGGGTCAGGCGCACCGGCTCCTCGTCGGTCCAGGGGCCCTCGGCCTCGGTGACGAGCCCGAGGACGCCGGCCAGGCCGCGGCCGGTGTCCCAGGCGTCGAGCAACTCCTTGATGGAGGCGAGGGTGTAGCCACGGGAGAGGAGGTCGGCGATCTGGTGGAGGCGGGTGAGGTGGACGTCGGAGTAGAGGTTGGCGCGGCCGTGGCGTTCGGGGCGGGGGAGGAGGCCCTTGTCCTGGTAGGCGCGGATGGTGCGGACGGTGGTGTGGGAGAGGTGGGCCAGGTCTTCTATGCGGTAGGCGGGGGTGGCCGGGGGGTCGGTCATGTGGGGTTCCTTGGCTGGTGCGGCTGGGTGGGGGCTGGGGGAGGAACTGCGCGATCGGTCCCCACCGGCCCGCAGTTGGACGACGACCCTCTACAACTTCGGCTCCACCCTTGCGATCCTCCTCAACACTCCCGGCGCCACCCGCGACAGCCACCGCGCCCCCCGCGCCTCCGGTGTCACCGGCACCACCGCGCGGTTGTTTTCCACCGCCTCCAGGATTGCCGAAGCCACCTTCTCCGGCGGGTAGTTGCGCATGCCGTACAGCCGGGCCGAGCGCTGCTGCCTGCGGCGCTGCTCCTCCTCGTCGACCCCGGTGAAGCGGGCCGTCGACGTGATGTTGGTGTTGATGAAGCCGGGGCAGATCGCCGTCACCCCGATGCGCTGGGCGGCGAGTTCGGCGCGCAGGCATTCGGACAGCATCAGGACCGCCGCCTTGGAGGTGCTGTAGGCCGGCAGGGCGCGGGAGGGCTGGTAGGCCGCCGCCGACGCGACGTTCACGATGTGGCCGCCCTGTGCGCGGTCCGCCATCCGGGCCCCGAAGAGGCGGCAACCGTGGATCACACCCCAGAGGTTGACGTCCAGGACCCGCCGCCAGTCCTCCGTCGTCGTCGTGAAGAAGGAGCCGGACAGGCCGATGCCCGCGTTGTTGACCAGCACGTCCAGAACGCCGTACTCGCGGTGGACCTTCTCCGCGAGCTTCTCCATGGCCTGCTCGTCGGAGACGTCGGCCGTCTCCGCCCACGCGTCCGCCGCGCCGACCAGCCGGGACAGCTCGGCGGTGCGGGCCGCCGCCTCCGCGTCCCGGTCCACCGCCACCACCCGCGCGCCCGCCTCCGCGAACGCGAACGCCGTCGCCCGCCCGATGCCGCTGCCCGCGCCGGTGACCAGGACCAACTGGCCGCCGAACCGCTGGGCATGGCGGTCGGCGGGCTTCGGCTCCGACCCCGGGCCGTCTTCCACCGACCTCACGAACTCCTCGATCCAGGCCGCCACCTGGTCCGGCCGGGTGCGCGGGATCCAGTGCTTGTCGGGCAGGGTGCGGCGGGTGAGCCGGGGCACCCAGCGCTCCAGGTCGTCGTAGAGCCGCTCGGAGAGGAACGCGTCGCCGAGGGGCGTGATGAGCTGCACGGGCGCGTGCGCGTGCGCGTCCTCGCGCGGGCGGCGCAGCCGGGTCCGTACGTTGTCGCGGTACAGCCAGGCGCCGTGTGCCGCGTCGGAGGGCAGGGAGGACGTGGGGTAGTCCCCCGCGGGGAGCTTCTCGGCCCGTTGCAGGATCCTCGGCCAGGCCTTGCCGAGAGGGCCGCGCCAGGCCAGTTCGGGCAGGGCGGGGGTGTGCAGCAGGTACACGTACCAGGACTTGGCGCCCTGGCCGAGGAGCTGGCCCACCCGGCGGGGGGTCGGGCGCCGCACGCGCGCGTTGATCCAGTGCCCGAAGTGGTCCAGGGACGGCCCGGACATCGACGTGAAGGAGGCGATACGGCCCTCCGTGCGCCCCACCGTGGCGAACTCCCAGGACTGCACAGAGCCCCAGTCGTGGCCGACGAGGTGCACCGGGCGGTCCGGGCTGACCTCGTCGATCACCGCCAGGAAGTCGTCCGTGAGCTTGGCGAGGGTGAAGCCCCCGCGCAGGGGTTTCGGGGCGGTGGAGCGGCCGTGGCCGCGGACGTCGTACAGGACGACGTGGAAGCGGCCGGCGAGACGGAGCGCGACCTCGGACCAGACCTCCTTGCTGTCCGGGTAGCCGTGGACCAGGACGACCGTCGGGTCCGCCGGGTCGCCCAGCTCCGCCACGCACAGGTCGACGCCGCCGGTACGTACCCGGCGCTCGCGCGCGCCTTCGATCTCCGTCACTTGTCCTCCGCCCAGCGCCGCACGTGCGGCAGATCGTCGTCCAGCCAGAAGGCGCTCTGCTCGGGGTCCCGGGAGTCGGTGACCACGAGGATCTCCTCGAACTTGGCGCCCGTACCGCGGAAACCGAGGTGCGGTTCGACCGCCCACAGGCCCGGCGTGGGCGGGTGGTCGGAGAAGCGGTACGGCGACCACAGGGGCGACCAGCCCTCGCGGTGGCCGTGCAGCGCGTCGGCCGCCAGGCCCTTCAGGGACTGGGTGCCGAACCCGAAGAGGTGCGGTGACCAGCGGCGCTGCTTCACCCGGTCCACCTTGTGGGCGATCACCCCGAAGGGGTACGCGCGATGCCGGTTGGCGTAGCCCTGGCGGACCATGAGGCGGTCCACGTCCTCGTAGATCTCGCGCAGCGGGCGCCGCTCGCGCACCTCGCGCAGGATCAGCTCCCGGTGCGCCTCCAGGTCGGCCATCAGCCGGTCCTGCACGGGGTTGGGCCCGAGGGAGCCCGAGTAGCCGATGTCGGCCGTGCAGCCCTCGTACACCGGGGCCAGGTCCAGGATGAACGGCATGCCGGGCGCCAGCCGGCGGTCGGTCGGGAAGAACTGCAGCGGTATGCGGAAGTCCGTGAACGCCGTGCGGTCGCCGAACCAGGCGAAGGGGAGGTGGAACCAGTCCCGCACGCCCCGGGCACGCAGCCACTCGCGCTGCATCCGGGCCGCCTCGCGCTCGGTGATCCCCGGCTCCAGCCGGGCCGCGACCGACTCCGCGCACTCGTACGCGAGCCGCTGCACCCGCCGGAAACCCTTGAGCTCCGCGGCGCGTTCTTCCTTCGATGCCACTGCCGTCGTCATCCGCCCCGTCCCCGTCTCCGTCGACTGCGGTACGTGCCCGTAACTTGACACTGGTGAATGTGACAGTTGTTAGAGGCGACGTCAATAGCGCAACCAAGGCCTGTGGATAACTCCGCGTAGCTCTCAGGCAGGGGATCCCCTAGGGCCCCGTAATACTCGAGAGTGACGTGAAGACGGCTCCAAGGTCTGACGACCGCAGTGGCGCGGGTCACTACCTTCTATGACGTGACTGTGATCGCGACCGAAAGCCTGAGCAAGCGGTTCCCCCGGGTGACCGCGCTTGACCGGCTGTCCGTGGACATCGGACCCGGTGTGACCGGACTCGTCGGAGCCAACGGCGCCGGCAAGTCCACCCTGATCAAGATCCTGCTGGGTCTGTCCCCCGCGACCGAGGGCCGTGCCGAAGTGCTCGGCCTCGACGTCGCGACCAAGGGCGCCGCCATCCGCGAGCGCGTGGGTTATATGCCGGAGCACGACTGCCTGCCGCCCGACGTCTCGGCCACCGAGTTCGTCGTGCACATGGCCCGCATGTCCGGCCTGCCGCCCGCGGCCGCCCGCGAGCGCACCGCCGACACCCTGCGCCACGTCGGGCTCTACGAGGAGCGGTACCGCCCCATCGGCGGCTACTCGACCGGCATGAAGCAGCGCGTGAAGCTCGCCCAGGCCCTGGTGCACGACCCGCAGCTGGTCTTCCTCGACGAGCCGACCAACGGCCTCGACCCGGTCGGCCGTGACGAGATGCTCGGCCTGATCCGCCGCATCCACACCGACTTCGGCATCTCGGTCCTGGTCACCTCGCACCTGCTCGGCGAACTGGAACGCACCTGCGACCACGTGGTCGTCGTCGACGGCGGCCAGCTGCTGCGCTCCAGCTCCACCACCGACTTCACGCAGTCCACGACGACTCTCGCCATCGAGGTCACCGACAGCGACGAGCACCCGGACGGCACCCACGCGGTGCGCGACGCGCTCCACGCGCGCGGGGTGGAGACGGACAACGAGGGCGGCGGCCTCCCCGGCGCCGGCCACATCCTGCTGCTCACCGCCCAGGGCGAGGAGACGTACGACCTCGTCCGCGACGTCGTCGCCGACCTCGGCCTCGGCCTGGTGCGCATGGAACAGCGCCGGCACCACATCTCCGAGGTCTTCACCAGCGACGACGAGCAGCGGAAGGAGGCGACCGTCCATGGCGGTTGACCAGCCCATCGCGGTACCGGGTGACCAGTCCCGCATCCACGACATCGGCTACCGCGGCTACGACGGCCCGCGCCTGGGCCGCGCGTACGCCCGCCTGTCCCTCTACTCGCAGACCCTGCGCGGCTCCTACGGCCTCGGCCGCTCGGTGAAGTCCAAGGTGCTGCCGATGCTGCTGTTCGCGGTGATGTGCGTGCCGGCGGCCATCATGGTCGCCGTGGCCGTCGCCACCAAGGCGCACGACCTGCCGGTGACCTACACGCGGTACGCGATCATCATGCAGGCCGTCATCAGCCTGTACGTCGCCTCGCAGGCACCCCAGGCCGTCTCCCGCGACCTGCGCTTCAAGACCATCCCGCTGTACTTCTCGCGGCCCATCGAGACCGCCGACTACGTCCAGGCCAAGTTCGCGGCCCTGGCCTCCGCGATGTTCATCCTGACCGGCGCTCCGCTGGTCGTGCTGTACGTGGGCGCCCTGCTCTCCAAGATGGACTTCGCCCACCAGAGCAAGGGGTTCGGCCAGGGACTGGTCTCGGTGGCCCTGCTGTCCCTCCTCTTCGCCGGCATCGGCCTGGTCATCGCGTCCGTCACCCCGCGCCGCGGCTTCGGCATCGCCGCCGTGATCGCCGTACTGACCATCTCCTACGGCGCGGTCTCCACCCTCCAGGCCATCGCCGACTCCCAGGGCAGCACCGGCGCCATCGCGTGGATCGGCCTGTTCTCGCCGGTCACCCTGATCGGCGGCCTGAGCACCGCCCTCCTCGGAGGCACCAACACCTTCCCGGGCGGCGACGGCCCCTCCCACGCCCAGGGCGCGGTGTACCTGCTCGTCGTCCTCGGCCTCATCGCCGCCTGCTACGGCCTTCTGCTGCGCCGCTACAAGAAGGTGGGACTGTGACCACGCTCTCCATCGACCACGTCTCCCGCTGGTTCGGCAACGTGGTGGCCGTCAACGACATCACCATGACCATCGGCCCCGGCGTCACCGGCCTCCTCGGCCCCAACGGCGCCGGCAAGTCCACCCTCATCAACATGATGGGCGGCTTCCTCGCCCCCTCCACCGGCACAGTCACCCTCGACGGGCAGCCGACCTGGCGCAACGAGGCCATCTACAAGCACATCGGCATCGTCCCCGAGCGCGAGGCGATGTACGACTTCCTCACCGGCCGCGAATTCGTCGTCGCCAACGCCGAGCTGCACGGCCTCGGCGCCAAGGCGGCCCAGAAGGCCCTCGCCACGGTCGAGATGGAGTACGCGCAGGACCGCAAGATCTCCACGTACTCCAAGGGCATGCGCCAGCGCGTGAAGATGGCGTCCGCCCTGGTCCACGACCCGTCGCTGCTCCTCCTCGACGAGCCCTTCAACGGCATGGACCCGCGCCAGCGCATGCAGCTCATGGAACTGCTGCGGCGCATGGGCGACGAGGGCCGCACGGTCCTGTTCTCCTCCCACATCCTCGAAGAGGTCGAGCAACTCGCCTGGCACATCGAGGTCGTGGTCGCCGGACGGCACGCGGCCAGCGGCGACTTCCGCAAGATCCGCCGCCTGATGACCGACCGCCCGCACCGCTACCTGGTCCGCTCCAGCGACGACCGCGCCCTCGCGGCCGCCCTCATCGCCGACCCCTCCACCTCGGGCATCGAAGTCGACCTCGCCGAGGGCGCGTTGCGCATCCAGGCCGTCGACTTCGGCCGCTTCACCGCCCTGCTGCCCAAGGTCGCCCGCGACCACGGCATCCGGCTGCACACGGTCTCGCCGTCCGACGAGTCCCTCGAATCCGTGTTCTCGTATCTGGTCGCGGCGTAGGAGGCCGAAGATGTACGACCCCACAGTCGCCCGGCTCACCTACCGAGCCCTGCTCGGCCGCCGTCGGGCCCTCATCCTGGGCGCGCTGCCCCTGCTGCTGATCGCGATCTCCGTCGTCGTCCGCGGCCTCGCGGGCGCCGACGACCAGACGGCCGCCGACCTGCTCGGCGGTCTCGGGCTCGCCACCATGGTGCCGATCATCGGCGTCATCGCCGGCACGGGCGCGATCGGCCCGGAGATCGACGACGGCTCGGTGGTGTACCTGCTGTCCAAGCCGATCAAACGGCCCACGATCATCTTCACCAAGCTGATCGTGGCGATCGCCGTGACGATGGTCTTCTCGGCCCTGCCGACGCTGATCGCGGGCTTCATCCTCAACGGCAACGGCCAGCAGATCGCCGTCGCCTACACGGTCGCCGCGCTGGTCGCCTCCATCGCCTACGCCGCGCTCTTCCTGCTGCTCGGCACGGTGTCGCGGCACGCGGTGGTCTTCGGGCTCGTCTACGCCCTGGTCTGGGAGGCCCTGTTCGGCTCCCTGGTCCCCGGAGCGCGGACGCTGAGCGTCCAGCAGTGGTCCCTGGCGGTCGCCCACAAGGTGACCGGCGGCGACCTGATCACGTCCGACGTGTCCCTGACGACGGGCACGGTGCTGCTGGTCGCGGTGACCGTCCTGGCCACCTGGTACGCCGGCCAGAAGCTGCGCTCGCTGACGCTGGCGGGCGAGGAGTAGACGCCCGCTTTACTGACGGGGGCTTCACCCGGGTCCGGGCACACTGGGCAAAGGGGATGTTCCGTGGAGAGGAACGGGGATGGCTGAGGGTTTCCGGGACGCCGACGCAGACTGGGACGGCGTGGTGCTGGACGAGGACTTCATACGGTCGGCGGGAGCGGCGGAACCGTCCGCGCGAGCGCGGATGCTGGCCGCGAAGTGGCGCGCGGAGGCGCCGGAACCTCAGCCGTGGCGGTCGGACGAGCCGCCCGCCGGGTGGTTCTTCAGCAAGGGGCGGCGCAAGTGGTGGCGCCGGTGAGGTTGTGGGGCAACTGCGGGCCGGTGGGGGCTGGTCGCGCAGTTCCCCCCAGCGCCCCTGAAGGGGCGCGTGCAGTGGGCGCCTGTTAAATCAGTGGCGGCCAACTCGGCTCAAAGGCACAGTTGTTGTGTCACCCCACCATCTGGGAGAGGAGCCGGACGATGTCCATGCACGACAGTACGTCCCGCTCCCGTCAGGGCAGCCGTAGGCGGATCGCCGTGTAGCTGCCCGGGGCGGCCGCTTCGAGCACGCGATGGTCGCTCTCGCGTGGGCCGCCCACCCGGAGGATTGGCCGAGTGGTAAGGCACTGGCTTGCTAAGCCAAGGTCGGGCCTGAAACGCCCGCGCACGTTCGATTCGTGCATCCTCCGCAAGACATTCAAGACGCCCCGGCTGTAGCGCCCCTTCAGGGGCGCTGGGGGAGGAACTGCGCGATCAGCCCCCACGCACCAGCAGCCAACCGACAACCTCAGCCGAGCAGACGCTCCAGCACCACCGCGATCCCGTCCTCCTCGTTGGAGGACGTCACCTCGTCCGCCACAGCCTTCAGCTCCCCGTGAGCATTGGCCATGGCCACTCCCCGAGCCGCCCAGGCGAACATCGGGATGTCGTTCGGCATGTCGCCGAAGGCGATCGTGTCGGCGGACTTGAGGCCCAGCCGACGCGCGGCCAGCGAGAGGCCCGTCGCTTTCGACAGCCCCAGGGGCAGCAACTCGACGATTCCCGCGCCCGCCATGGCCACCGTGACAAAGCCCCCGGCCGCCTGCCGCGCCGCTTCCGCGAGCTCGTCGTCGGACAGATCCGGGTGCTGTATGTAGATCTTGTTCAGCGGGGCCGCCCAGAGGTCGGCCACGTCCGTGAAGGGGGTCGACGGAAGATGGCCCGTCACCGCGTACCCCGGCCCCACCAGCACGTCGCCGTCGAGGCCGTCACGGCTCGCCGCCAGGTACAGCGGGCCGACCTCGGCCTCGATCTTCGCGAGGGCGACCCCGGCCAGCTGCCGGTCCAGTGTCACGGACGTCAGCAGGCGGTGCGCCCCGGCGTCGTACACCTGCGCCCCCTGGGCGCACACGGCGAGGCCCTCGTAGCCGAGGTCGTCGAGGATGTGCCGGGTCCAGGGGGCCCCGCGGCCGGTGACGACGATGTGCGTGGCGCCCGCCGCGGTGGCCGCGGCGAGCGCGTCACGGGTGCGCTGCGAGATCGACTCGTCGGAGCGCAGCAGCGTCCCGTCGAGGTCGGTGGCGATGAGCCCGTAGGGGAAGCTCACCGGGACACCGGCTCCAGGACCTCCCGGCCGCCCAGGTACGGGCGCAGCACCTCGGGCACGTACACCGAACCGTCGGCCTGCTGGTGGTTCTCCAGGATCGCCACGATGGTGCGCGGTACGGCGCACAGCGTGCCGTTGAGCGTGGCCAGCGGCTTGACCTGCTTGCCGTCGCGGACCCGGATCGACAGCCGGCGGGACTGGAACTCGGTGCAGTCCGACGTCGAGGTCAGCTCGCGGTACTTGCCCTGCGTCGGGATCCACGCCTCGCAGTCGAACTTGCGGGCGGCCGAGGCGCCGAGGTCACCGGTGGCGACGTCGATCACCCGGAACGGCAGCTCCAGCGAGGTCAGCCACTGCTTCTCCCAGGCCAGCAGACGCTGGTGCTCCGCCTCCGAGTCCTCGGGGGCGACGTAGGAGAACATCTCCACCTTGTCGAACTGGTGGACGCGGAAGATGCCCTTGGTGTCCTTGCCGTGCGAGCCGGCCTCGCGGCGGAAGCAGGGCGAGAAACCGGCGTAACGGAGGGGCAGGCGATCCGCTTCGATGATCTCGTCCATGTGGTACGCGGCGAGCGGCACCTCGGACGTGCCGACCAGGTAGAGGTCGTCCTTGTCGAGGTGGTAGACGTCCTGGGCCGCCTGGCCGAGGAAGCCGGTGCCCGCCATGGACTGCGGGCGGACCAGCGCCGGGGTCAGCATCGGCGTGAAGCCTGCCTCGGTGGCCTGGGCGATCGCCGCGTTGACGAGCGCCAGCTCCAGCAGGGCGCCGACACCGGTCAGGAAGTAGAAGCGGGAGCCGGAGACCTTGGCGCCGCGCTCGACGTCGATCGCGCCGAGCAGCTGGCCCAGCTCCAGGTGGTCCTTGGGCTCGAAGCCCTCGGCGCCGAAGTCACGGATCGTGCCGTGCTCCTCGAGGGTGACGAAGTCCTCCTCGCCGCCGACGGGCACGTCGGGGTGGACGAGGTTGCCGAGCCTGAGCAGCAGCTCATGGGTCTCGGCGTCGGCCGCGTCGCGCTCGGCGTCGGCGGTCTTGACGTCGGCGGCGAGCTGGCCGGCCTTCTTCAGCAGCTCGGCCTTCTCGTCACCGGCGGCCTTGGGGATGAGCTTGCCGAGCGACTTCTGCTCGTTGCGCAGCTCGTCGAAGCGGACGCCGGAGGACCTGCGCCGCTCGTCGGCAGAGAGGAGGGCGTCGACGAGCGCGACGTCCTCTCCACGGGCGCGCTGGGACGCGCGCACACGGTCGGGGTCCTCACGGAGCAGGCGAAGGTCAATCACGGAGCCAAGGCTACCGGTGCGGGGTTGCCCCCCACGAATCACTATTCGCACGTGTTCCGAATCGTGGCTTACGTTCCGTTATGGGGGAATTGCCGAGCGTGTCAATAAAAAGTGTCTCACTCCCTGGGACGGGGCAAGCGTGCGGCCTGCGGTTGACTGGATTCCCTTGTGGAGAGCGGGACTTGGGGGTGCGGTTGTCCACAGGAATCCACACCCTCCCGAAAGTTATCCACAGGGTGTGTGGATGGAGTGTGGACTTCGGAATCGATCACTCCGCGAGCGGCGCGTGAAGAGAGGAATTCCCGCATCAAACCGGGACAACACCCTCTTTCGAGTGGAAAGGCATCGCTCCAAAAGATGAACCATGGGAAACAGGTGGACGAAGGGTGATGTGAGCGAGCGGGGTCGTGCCGGTGGCTCGTAGGGCGATTTGTCGACAGACTCACGCGTCGCTGTCGACTTGTCCCCAGGTCGAGTTGGGCGCCTGTGGATAACCCCTGTGGATAACGAAGATATGAGAGTACGACCGGTTAGAAGCGGCCGTCCTGGCAGCGCGCCACCCAGTCCGAGGCCGCGACGAACTCCTCGTCCGAGGTCCCCGGCAGCGTGGGCCCCACGGTCTCGCCCGGCCTGACATCCGCCCGCGGGTAGGAGCCCAGGAACCGCACCTGGCGGCAGATCCGCTTCAGCCCCATCAGGGCCTCCGCCACCCGCCGGTCGGAGATGTGGCCCTCGGCGTCGATGCAGAAGCAGTAGTTGCCGATGCCGGCGCCGGTCGGCCGGGACTGCAGCAGCATGAGGTTGATGCCCCGGGTGGCGAACTCGCCGAGCAGGTCGCGCAGCCCGCCGGGGTGGTCGTCGTTCTGCCAGAGCACGACCGAGGTCTTGTCCGCGCCGGTCCGGGCCGCGGGCCGGGCCGGGCGGCCGACCAGGACGAACCGGGTCTGCGCGTTCTCCGCGTCGTGGATCTCGGTCTCCAGGGCCTCCAGGCCGTACCGCTCGGCCGCGAACTCGCCCGCGAAGGCGGCGTCGTAACGGCCCTCCTGGACCAGGCGGGCACCGTCCGCGTTCGAGGCGGCGGACTCCCAGACGGCGTCCGGGAGGTGGGCCCGCAGCCAGTTGCGGACCTGCGGTTGGGCGACCGGGTGGGCGGTCACCGTCTTGATCTCGGAGAGCTTGGTGCCGGGGCGGACCAGCAGCGCGAAGGTGATCGACAGCAGCACCTCGCGGTAGATCATCAGCGGCTTGCCCGCGACCAGCTCGTCGAGGGTCGTGGTGACCCCGCCCTCGACGGAGTTCTCGATCGGCACGAACGCGGCCTCGGCCTCGCCGTTGCGTACGGCGTCCAGCGCGGACTGCACGGAGACGTACGGGATGAGCTCCCGGGTGGCGGCCTCCGGAAGCGTGCGCAGGGCGACTTCGGTGAAGGTGCCTTCGGGACCGAGATACGCATAGCTCGCTGGCATGTCCCTCACCCTAATGGGCGCAGGGAGACGCGGCTCACTTGTCTCATCGGATCCACTCGACCGGGTGGTTTGAAACCCGGAAACGCACCAATAGTGATCAGAAACCACTGCGGTAACGCTGCGGCAAGCGGATATCACCCCTCCAGCAGCCGCTGCCCCACATACTCCCCGGCGGCCGCACCGCCCGGTACCGCGAACAGGCCGCTCGCCTCGTGCCGGATGTACTGCGACAGCGCGTCCCCGCGGTCCAGCTTCCGCTGCAGCGGCACGAAGCCGCGCAGCGGATCCGCCTGCCAGCAGACGAAGAGCAGCCCCGCGTCCGGCGTCCCGTCCGCGTCGATGCCGTCGTGGTACGAGAACGGGCGCCGCACGATCGCCGCGCCCCCGTTCTGGTCGGGCCGGGTGATCCGGGCGTGCGCGTTGATCGGAACGACGTACTCCCCGTCCGCCCTGGCCTTGTCCAGGTCCATCGCCGTCGTCTCGGTGCCCCCGGTCAGCGGCGCCCCGTTCGACTTCTTCCGCCCGATCACGTTCTCCTGGGCCGCGACGGACAGCTTCTCCCAGTCGTCGAGGAGCATGCGGATCCGGCGTACGACGGCGTAGGAGCCGTTCGCCATCCACGCGGGGTCGCTCGAACCGCTCGACGGCACGAAGATCCGCTGGTCGAAGTCCGAGTCCGTCGGCTTCGGGTTGCGGGTGCCGTCCAGCTGGCCCATGAGGTTGCGGGCCGTCATGGGGTGGGCGGTGGCGCCCTGGGCGCGGTTGAAGCCGTTCATCTGCCAGCGGACCTTCGCCGCGCTGCCCGCGTCCTTCTGGATCGCGCGCAGGGCGTGGAAGGCGACCAGGGCGTCGTCGGCGCCGATCTGCACCCACAGGTCGCCGTTGCTGCGCGACCTGTCGAGGTGGTCGGAGGAGAAGTCGGGCAGCGGGTCCAGCGCGGAGGGCCGCTGCTTCTCCAGGCCGGTACGGGCGAAGAAGCTGTTGCCGAAGCCGAAGGTGACCGTCAGCGAGGAGGGACCCGCGTCCCGGGCCACGTCCGTGTCGTCCTGCGTCATCGGCTCGCCCGCCATCAGCCGCTCGGCCGTCGTCGACCAGCGGCGCAGCAGCGCGGCGGCCTCGGTGCGGCCCGCACCTGCCGCCAGGTCGAAGGCGACGAGATGGCCGCGCGCCTGGAGGCCCTCGGTGATGCCCGGCTGATGTTTCCCGTGAAACATCGCCCGGTCGGAGCCCACCGAGCTGAGCGGAGTGGCCTGGGCGGGGGCGGCCGCGTAGCCGACGCCCGCGCCCGCCGCGCCGAGCACGAGCCCGGTGGCCCCGGCGGTGCCGAGCAGCGCGCGCCGGCTGACGCCCCCGGCCGGGGGCGCCTCGGCGGCTGCGGTACGGGCCTCGTGGACGGACTGGGACTGTTCGGGCATGGTGCGGTTCAGCCGATCTGCGCGTTCTTGGAGACGGTCACCTGGTCGATGTCGGAGGTCCGCACGGTGACGGAGACCTTCCAGTCGCCGGCGATGGGGATCTGCACGCCGTTGGCCGCCCAGTGCCCGGTGGTGATGTGGTCGGGGTTCACGGGAAGCGGCCCGAGTTTCTTGGCGTCGAGGGTGAAGGCGACCTTCACCTCGGGGATGTCGAAGGCCCGGCCGTTGGGGCGCTGGACGTAGACGTGCATCTCGTTGCTGCCCACGGTCGCGGGGTCCAGGTCGACGCGGACGACGCCCTTGCCGTCCTTGCCGCCGGTGTCGAAGGACATGTCGAGGGTCAGTGCGCCCGAGGACGAGTTCGACGCCGAGGAGGACGAGGAGGACGAGGCGGCCGCGGTGGCGGCCTTGGCGTCCTGCTCGGTACGGCCCGGCTCGGTCTGCGTCAGCACGGTCGTGACCGCGAGCAGGGCGACGGCGACCCCGGCCTCGGCGAGCACCGAGCGGCGCAGGCCGAACCGGTGCGGGTCGGCGTCCCGGAGACGCTTCTGCCGGGCGGTGTCCATGGCGGACTGCTGCCGGGCGAGCTGGGCGGCCCGCTCGGGGCCGTCGTCGGCGGATCCGGCCTTGCCGGAGACGCCCGTGCTGCCGGAGACGCCGATGCCGGACCTGGCGGTCTCGACGGAGGCCTCCCCCGTGGCGGCGGACGCCTTGACCGTCTCCCTCGTCTCCTCCGCCGCCTCTTCCTCTTCGGCGCCCTCCGTCTCCGTCTCCGTCACCGCCGCGTCCGCGAGCCGCCCCGTCCACCGTCGCGAGATGGACGCGATGCCGACGAGCAGCGCCACGAGCCCGATCTTGACGAGCAGCAGCTCGCCGTACGCCGTGTCGGTGAACGCCGACCAGGAGCCGAGCTGGCGCCAGGACTGGTAGATGCCGGTGGCGACCAGCGCGAGCACCGACCCGAAGGCGACGCGGGAGAAGCGCTGTACGGCGGTGGACTCGACCGGGGTGTCGGCGGGCGCCCGGTAGAGGGCGACCAGCAGGGCGGTGAGGCCGCCCAGCCAGGCGGCCACGGCGAGCAGGTGGATGACGTCGACCGGCATCGCGATGCCCGGCTGGAGCCCGGTGGAGGCGTGCTCGGCCATGGCCCAGCTCGCCGCGAGCCCGGCGGCCACGACGGTCCCGCCGATGGCGAGCCCGAAGGTCAGGTCGCGCTTCTCCTCTTCCTCGCGCTTGTCGTAGGCACCGAAGAGGACGGCGATGAAGAGGGCGGCCGCCGCGAGCAGCAGCAGCCGGGAGACCAGGGCCGCGCCGGTCTTGGTCTGCAGCACCTGGCCGAGGAGGTTCAGGTCGAAGATGTCGCCGACGCTGCCGGAGGTCGTGTAGGAGCCGCGCAGGAGCAGCAGCCAGAGGGTGGCGGCGGTGAGCGTCAGCCAGCCGCCGACGACCAGGCGCTGCATGGCCCGCACGCCGGAGCCGCGCTGCCAGCAGGCGAGGACGAAGGCCGCGCCGCCGACGAGCACGATGTACCCGGCGTACGACATGTAGCGCCCGAAGCCGTAGAGCCAGCCGACGACCCCGCCGCCCGCCTCCTGGTCCCCGACCGAGGCGACGGTACTGGAGGGCGCCCCGACGGAGAAGGTGAAGGCGCCGGCGACGGGGTGGCTGTCCGCCGAGACGACCTGCCAGGCGACGGTGTACGTGCCCTTGCCGAGTCCGCTCTTGAGCTGCACGCCGTACGTCGTGCCGCTCAGGTTGGCCGGCTTGGCCAGGTCGACCCGCTTGCCCTTGGGGTCGAGGACCCGGATCGAGTTGTCGTTCATGGACACGTTCTCGGAGAACGTGAGCGAGACCTGGTCGGGCGCCTTGGTGACCACCACCCCCTGGGAGGGGTCGCTGCCGGTCAGCGCGGCGTGCGCCGAGGCCGGCCCGGCGCCGGCCAGCAGCGCGCCGGTGACGGCCAGGAACAGCAGCACCAGGGTGCGCAGGCGGGGGGTGATGGTCCGCATCAAGGTCGGTCCTCCCTCAGTGTCCGGTCGACGGGTTGTACGTGGCGGACTTCACCGGCATCTCGACGGTGAGCGGACCGGATTCGGCGAACTTGAGTTTCAAGGTGATCGTGTCGCCCTGCTCCGGGCGGCGCTTCAGCTTCTCGAACATCAGATGGTTGCCACCACTTTTGAACACGAGTTGACCGTGTGCGGGCACCTCGAAGGAGGTGACCTCCTCCATCGCACCGCCGTTGGTCTCGTGCATGGTGATCTCACCGGCGGAGTCGCTGGTGACGGAGGTCAACTCGTCCTGCGTGCCGCCCTTGTTGGTGATCGTCAGGAATCCGGCGGCCATGTCGGCGGAGACCGGCTGGGGCATGTAGGAGGCACCGACGGACAACTCGGCCCCTGAGGAGCCCGAGGGGCCCGAGGAGCCGGAGCCGCCGCAGCCCGCGAGGACAAGAGCCCCCGTGATCGCTATCCCGGTCAGCGCGAGGGGTTTCACGGGTTTTATGGGATTCATGGGTTTCACGGGTTCTTCCCCTGGATCAGCTTGGGGAGGTCCTTGGTGTAGTCGTCGACGGTGGCGTCCTCGCCGTAGAGGACGTATCCGCCGTCGGTCTTCGGCGAGAACGCGATGACCTGAGTGCCGTGCACCGAGACGACCTTGCCGGTCTTCTTGTCCTTGTGGGTCGGCTCGATGGAGATGCCGAGGGTACGGGCGCCGGCCTGGATGGTGGCGAAGTCGCCGGTCAGCCCCACGAAGCTCGGGTCGATGCCCTTGAGCCACTTGCCGAGCTCGGACGGGGTGTCGCGGGCCGGGTCGGTGGTGACGAACACGACCCGCAGCTTCGCCTGGTCGGCCTTGGACAGCGCCTTCTTGGCGACCGCGAGGTTGTTCATGGTCAGCGGGCAGACGTCGGGGCAGTGCGTGTAGCCGAAGTAGATCAGCGTCGGCCTGCCCTTGGTCTCCGCGCGCAGGTCGTACTTCTTGCCCTGGGTGTCGGTGAGCACCAGGTCCGGCTTCTCGAAGGGCGTGTCCAGGATGGTCGCGGCCTTGTTCGAGGTGTCTCCGGAGACCACGGTGACGGGTGACTTCGCGTCGTCGTCGCCGCTGCCGCAGGCGGAGAGGGTCAGGGTGGCGGCGGCGAGCAGCGCGGCCGCGGCGAACGTCTTCTTGCGCATACGAAAATGTCCCAGATGTGAGAGATCCGGCGCGCACCGGGGGGCCGTACGACAGCTGTCCGACAGCTGTGACAGCGACGCACCGCGGCTGCCGGACCGCGGTGACGGACCACGGCTGACGGACCACGGCTGTGGCGGTCGTACGACAGCGTCGCACGACCCCCTGTGCGCGTTACGGACGCGGAACTCAGGCCTCGGTGCCGGTGGTGGACCGGCGGCGGCCGGCGAGGACGCCGTAGGCGACCCCGGCCGCGCCGACGACGATGCCGACGACGCCGAGGACGCGGGCGGTGGTGTCAGCGCCGCCGGAGGAGCCGGAGTCGTCGGAGGAGGCCGTGGTCTCGGTCTTGGCCGCGGTGTCCTCGGCGGTCGTCGAGCCGTGGTGATCATCGGTGGCGGCGGACAGCGCGAGGACCGGGGCCGGGTTCTCCGGCTCTTCCTGGCCCTCCTGCTGGACCTCGATCCAGCGGACGACCTCCTTGTTGGAGTACGTCTGGACCGCCTTGAAGACCAGTTCGTCGGTGTTCTCGGGCAGGGCGCCCACGGAGAGCGGGAACTTCTGGAAGTAGCCCGGCTCGATGCCCTTGTCCTCGGCGGTCCAGGTGACCTTGGTGACCGCCTGGTCGATCTTCTCGCCGTGCATCTCCAGCGGCTTGGCCAGCTTGGACTTGGTGACGTCGATCTTCCAGCCGGCCATCGGCTGCGGCATCACGGACGCGATCGGGTGGTCGGCGGGGAAGTTGACCTCGACCTTGGTGGTCGAGGCGTTGTCGCGCTCGTTGGGGACCTTGAAGTCGATGACCGCGTAACCGCCCTTGGCGGCGGTGCCCTCGGGCTGCACGCTGACGTGCGCGAACGCGGGCGAGGCGACGGCCAGTACGGCCGTACCCGTGACGGCGGCGACGGCGGCGATACGAGAGGCCTTCATGGCGGACATGGCGGAAGCCTTCATGGCAGGGAGCACTCCACTCCGAGTGAGTTCTGTCGTTGAGGGGCGCGTGGAAAGCCGAAAGCCCGAAGTCGAAAGCCGACGGTCAAAGCCGACGGTCGACAGTCGAAAGGGGGCCGACGGACAGCGCACGCGCGCGTGCCGCACGACGGCGGCCGGCCCCTCCGGATCCGGGCAGACCCCGGGGAGTGCTCTGGTCGCGTCGTGTCAGGCGGCGAGAACGAGTACGGCGGCGGCCGCGGGCGGCCCCCGCCGGATCACGGAGTGCTGGAGTGCGAGGGTGCGCGGGGCGGGCGGTATGTCCCAGGCGCTACGACGGCCACGCGCGGGTGCCTCGGGTACGGCCACGAGCCCGGCGCAGAGGGCGCGCGCCAGCGCGAGCGCCCCGCGCAGGGAACGGATCAGCGCCCCCTCGGCGACCCCGTGCGCCGAATCGGCCGACAACTGGATCAGCCGCAGCAGCGCCAGGTCGCCCCGGCGCAGCAGCCACCCGGCCACGACGGCCGCGAGAACGTGTCCGAGCAGCATGGGCACGGAGGGCAGCAGCGAGCCGGAGGCCCCGGTGGCGTCCGCCGCATGGGCCGCCCCGCTCGTGCCGGTGGCCGGAGCCGAGGTGCTGAGATGCGCGTCCGTGAGGATCTTGTACGCGTGGGCGGGGCTGATCTGCGCGGCCCCGGCCCCGCACACCAGCCGTGCGGCCCGCTCCACCAGCGAGGCGTCGCTCATGGACAGCGACGACGTGGCCGCCATCGACGGCATGGCGGACATCGAGGACATCGACATCGAGCCGCCGGACATCATGGACCCGCCGTGCTGACCGAGCCCGAACAGCGTGTGGAGGACGGTCTGCATGACCGCGAGCAGCGCCACGATCCCGGGCAGCGAGCGGGCCCGGCCGGTCAGCGGGGCGACGAGCGCCAGGGTGCCCAGGAAGCCCGCGCCGAGCGTCCACAGCGGAACGGTCGCGCAGGAGGCCAGGGTGTGCCCCGCCGCGGCCAGCACGACGCAGAGCGCGGCGAACACCGCGGCCCGCAGGAGCCGCAGTCCGCTTCCGGTGCGCGCCGCGCGCGGGTGGGGGGCAGTCATGGCGCGCTCATCATCGCACTGGACCCGCACTCGCTTTACGTCAGGTCCGGAAGATTCCGTTGCGCCCAGGGGCGGTGTTCGGGAGAAAGAACCGAAAGATCATCCTTGTGGCGAACCACCCGCTCATACACCGAAACCTCCACCCGCGCATCCCCCGGATGGGCGTTCTCACATGAACGGAGTGCTTACACCCGCGCACGGGTGGCAATAGGTATCGGTATGTCGAGCCGCGGCCAGGAGGCTGGAGCATGAGCATCTGGTGGTCACTCCATCTGCGGCGTGAGGCCGCGAGCGTGCCGCTCGCCCGCCGGCTGCTGATCGGCACGATGGAGACGGCGGGCGTCGACCCCGACATCTCCTACGACCTCTCCGTCGCCCTCAGCGAGGCCTGCGCGAACGCCGTCGAGCACGGCGGGGCCGGCCGCACCTCGGAGGCGTACCGGGTCACCGCCTACCTGGACGGCGAGAAGTGCCGTATCGAAGTGGCCGATTCGGGCCCGGGGCTCGCTCCCGGGTTCGCCCGTACCCAGGACATCAGACCCGCCCGTCCCGACGCCGAGAACGGGAGAGGTCTCTGTCTCATCAGAGAACTCGCGGATCACGTCCACATCGGCAACAAGCCGGGCCGCGGCGGCACCGTGGTCAGCTTCGACAAGATCCTCAAGTGGAAGAAAGATCCTTCCCTGCTTTCGGCATGACTCTCGCCCCCGCATAACACCCGCGCTAGGGTGCGCGCATGATTCTCAGAAAGATTAAAGAAAGCCTGCTCATCCCCGGCGTGATATTGCGTCCCATTGCCGTCGGCGACGCGAAATCGCTGTGCGCCGCATACGTCGGCAACCGACGTCATCTCGAACCCTGGGAACCGGTCAGACCCGAGTCCTTCTTCACCGTCGACGGTCAGACCGAGCGCATCGAAGGCCTGCTGGGGCAGGCCGCAGACGGCCTCATGGCCCCCTGGATCATGGAGTCGTCCCAGGACGGCCGGATCGTCGGGGCGATCACCCTTTCCGGAATTTCCCTGGGCCCTTTCTGCAGTTCCTACGTCGGCTATTGGGTGGCCGGTGATCAGCAGGGTCGAGGTCTGGCCACCGCCGCCCTGGAGCGGGTCTGCGAGATCGCCCGGGATGTGGTGGGACTTCACCGGATCGAGGCGTCCACCCTGATCGAGAACACGACGTCCCAACGCGTGCTGAAGAAATGCGGGTTCGAGACGATCGGGGATGCTCCGCAGTATCTGCACATCAATGGAGAATGGCGGGACAGCCGGCTGTTCCAGCGGATCCTGCACGGCCGCGCCCCGGCGCTGTGACCAGTGGCTTCCCGACTGGTTCAGCTTCCTGGGCGTTCACAGGTCGTTGCCAGCCCCTGCCCATGCCTCTGACAAACGGCGTTCCTAGCTTCGTCGGCCATGACGGGAAACCACAAAAACACGTCGATCACCCGCCGCCGTGCCCTCGCGGTCTCCGGCGGCACGGTGGCGGCCGGCGGCCTCGCGGTCGCCGGCTTCCAGTCGGCCTTCGCCGACACGACCGACACCAGCACCGATGCGGATGCCACGGCCTCCGCGAGTTCCACCAGCAGTGAGTGCATGACGCTGATGAGCAGCGTCACGGAAGGGCCGTACTACCTCGATGGTGCCTTGGTGCGCAAGGACATCACCGAGGGCAAGGCCGGCGTTCCGCTGACCCTGCGCCTGACCGTCGTCGACGCCACCGACGGCTGCACCCCGGTCAAGGGCGCCGCGGTCGAGATCTGGCACTGCGACGCCTGGGGCTACTACTCCGGCTACACCACCGCCAACCCCGGCGGCTCCGCCCCCGCGGAGAGCGAGGAGGGCGACTCCGCCAACGACAACACCTACCTGCGCGGCTACCAGATCGCCAACGCCAACGGGGTCGTCAAGTTCGAGACGATCTTCCCGGGCTGGTACACCCCGCGCACCTGCCACATCCACGTGAAGGTGCACACGGGCGGCGAGAAGGAGGACGGCACCTACGAGGGCGGCAAGGTCAACTACACCGGCCAGCTGTTCTTCGCCGACGACATCGCCGAGGAGATCTTCACGCTCGACCCCTACTCGAAGCACACCGGCAGCTACACCACGCTCGCCAACGACATGGTGTACGACGGCGGCGGTGCCTCCAGCGGTCTGCTGACCCTGAAGGCCGTGCACAAGAAGGACCCCTCGAAGGGCTACAAGGGATCCCTGGCCCTGGCCGTCGACCCGGACGCCGAGAACACGGGCGCCGGCAGCGGTGGCGGCGGCACCCCGCCGAGCGACGCGCCGACCGGCACCCCGCCGAGCGACAGCGCCTCCCCTTCGGCCTCCGCCTCCTCATAAGGTAAGGGACATGACAAGCCGCGAGGACGACGCGCTGGCGCAGGCCGCCGTGGCCGCGCTCACCGGTCAGCTGGCACTGGCTCCCAAGCCGGGCCTGCCCGACCCGCGTGACCTGGACGCCCGCAGTACGCGCCGGGAGCACGACAGTCTGCGCTGGTCGGCCAAGGCGCTGGCGCCCGGCCTCGCGGCGATGGCCGCCTCCGCCCGCCGTACCGGCGAAGCCACGCCGGTGCTGCGGGCGGAACTGGGCGCGATCGGCCGGTGCACCGAGCACTCGGTCGGCCTGGCCGGCGGCGGCCACAAGGGCGCCCTGTGGGCCCTCGGCTTCCTGGTCGCCGCGGTCGCCCTGGACCCCCGCGCCAAGGCCCGCGAGATCGCCGCGAACGCCCGGAAGATCGCCGCGTTCAACGACAAGGGCGCCCCCAAGCGCCCCTCCCGGGGTTCGTCGATCTCCGTCAAGTACGGCGCGGCCGGCGCCCGGGGCGAGGCAAGGGCCGGATTCCCGCACGTACGCAGGGCGTTGGACGCCCTGGCCACGGCCCGCACGGCGGGCGCCACCGAGAACCAGGCCCGCCTGGACGCCTTACTGACCGTGATGTGCACCCTCCAGGACACCGAACTCCTCTACGAGGCGGGCCCGTTGGGGCTGCGCCAGGTGCAGGCTGGGGCGCGGGAAATACTGGAGGCGGGCGGCACGGCGACTGAGGCAGGCGCGGAGGCGCTCCGCACCTTTGACGCGGACCTGCACGAAAAGGGCTGGAGCCCGCGCGGCAGCGCGGGCCTGCTGGCCGGCGCCCTGTTCTTGGATGCGCTGCCTGCAGCGCCCCGATAGGGGCGCTGGCGGTACCCCCGGCCGAAGGCTGGGGGAGGAACTGCGCGACCAGCCACCGATCACCTGCAGAACGCAACGATGGCCGGGCACCCACTTGGTACCCGGCCATTTCACATCGGTCAGCCCTTGAGCGAAGCCATCCAGCTCTCGACCTCGTCCGACCGCCGAGGCAGCCCTGCGCTGAGGTTCCGGTTCCCGTCGGCCGTCACCAGGATGTCGTCCTCGATCCGGACACCGATCCCCCGGTACTCCTCGGGCACGGTCAGGTCGTCGGCCTGGAAGTACAGTCCCGGCTCGACGGTCAGCACCACCCCCGCCTCCAGGACGCCCTCCACATACGTCTCGGTCCGCGCGGCAGCACAGTCGTGGACGTCGAGCCCGAGCATGTGCCCGGTGCCGTGCAGCGTCCAGCGGCGCTGCAGACCCAGTTCGAGCACCCGCTCCACCGGCCCCTCCACGAGCCCCCACTCGACGAGCCGCTCGGCCAGCACCCGCTGCGCGGCATCGTGGAAGTCGCGGTACTTGGCGCCCGGCTGCACCGCCGCGATGCCGGCCTCCTGGGCGTCGTACACGGCGTCGTAGATCTTCTTCTGGATCTCGCTGTACGTGCCGTTGACCGGCAGCGTCCGCGTGACGTCGGCGGTGTAGAGGCTGTGCGTCTCGACACCGGCGTCCAGGAGCAGCAGGTCGCCCGAGCGCACCGGGCCGTCGTTGCGGACCCAGTGCAGCGTGCAGGCGTGCGGACCGGCCGCGCAGATGGAGCCGTAGCCGATGTCGTTGCCCTCCACACGCGCGCGGAGGAAGAACGTGCCCTCGATGTAGCGCTCGCTCGTGGCCTCGGCCTTGTCGAGGACCTTCACGACGTCCTCGAAGCCGCGGACCGTGGAGTCGACGGCCTTCTGCAGCTCGCCGACCTCCCATTCGTCCTTGACCAGTCGCGCCTCGGAGAGGAAGACCCGCAGCTCCTCGTCGCGCTCGGCGGTGACCTTGTCGGTCAGCGCGGCCTGGATGCCGGCGTCGTACCCGCGGACGACCCGCACCGGGCCGGTGGCCTCGCGCAGCTTGTCGGCGAGTTCGCGGACGTCGGCGGCGGGGATGCCGTAGAGCGCCTCGGACTCGGTGAGGGAGTGGCGGCGGCCGACCCACAGCTCGCCCTGGCCGGAGAGCCAGAACTCGCCGTTCTCGCGGTCGGAGCGGGGGAGCAGGTAGACGGTGGCCACATGGCCGTCGTCCTTCGGCTCCAGGACGAGTACGCCGTCCTCGGTCTGGTTCCCGGTGAGGTAGACGTACTCGACGGACGCCCGGAACGGGTAGTCCGTATCGTTCGAGCGGGTCTTCAGGTTCCCGGCCGGGATCACCAGGCGCTCGCCCGGGAAGCGGGCGGACAGCTCGGCGCGGCGGCGGGCGGTGTGCCCGGCCTGCTCGATGGGCTTGAGATCGCGCAGCTCCGTGTCGGCCCAGCCGGACTTCATGCTCTCGGCGAGCTCGTCGGACACGCCCGGGTACAGGCCGTTCTTGCGCTGCTTGATCGGCTCTTCCGACTCGGTCTCCGGGGTCTCCGGATTTTCCGGGTTGAGCTCGTCGGACACGGTCATCCTCCTCGACACTGCAGTGAATCCCGTCCATCGTACGGTCGTACCGGACGGCGTCCCAGGGACTCGGTGCCCGCAGCCGTGTGAGGTGTCTCCGCCTCCGCCTTCCGACCCTCCTTCTGAACTTCTTCCGACCTCTTCTGACTGACCGGTCAGTCGAACCGGGCCGCCAGCAGCACCACGTCCTCCTCGCTGTCGGCCTCGTCCAGGCCGTTCGGCAGCACCGTGCGCAGGACGTGGTCGGCGATCGCACCGGGGTCGTGGCGCAGCGCGCGCGGGATGCTCGCGGCGGCCGTGTGCAGCCGGGCGAAGGCGCGGTCCATGGGGTCGCCGGTGCGGTGCAGCAGCCCGTCCGTGTAGAGGAGCACGGTCTCGCCGGCCTCCGCCTCGATCTCCACGCTGGGCGCCTCCCAGCAGGCGAGCATGCCGAGCGGCGCGGACACCGAGGTCTCCGCGAACTCCGTGCGGTGCTCCCCGATCAGCAGCGGCGGGCTGTGCCCTGCCCCGGCGAGGGTGACCTTGCGCACCGCGGGCTCGCAGTAGGCGAACAGGGCGGTGGCGGAGCGGGCCGGTTCGGTCAGCCGCAGCAGCAGTTCCAGGTCGGAGAGGACCGCGACCGGGTCCTCGCCCTCCATCACGGCGTAGGCCCGCAGCGAGGCGCGCAGCCGGCCCATCGCGGCGACCGCGCTCGGCCCGGAGCCGGTGACCGAGCCGACGGCGAGGCCGAGGGCGGCGTCGGGCAGCGGCAGCGCGTCGTACCAGTCGCCGCCGCCGCGCGGGCCGGTGCGGTGCCGGGCGGCGAGCTGGACGCCGGCCACCCGGGGCAGCCGGGAGGGGAGCAGTTCCTCGGCGATGGTCGCCATGCACGCGCGCGTGCGCTCGACCTCCAGCAGCCGGGCCAGGTGCTCGGCCGCGTACCTGACGTACAGGCCGGCGAGGTGGCGCTGGCGCTCGTGCGGCTCGGCCGGCTCGTCGTACAGCCAGGCGACTGCGCCGAGGCGGTCGGCCGCGTCGGTGACGAGGGGGAGCGCGTAGCTGGCGGCGTAGCCGAGGCGGGCGGCGACCTCGCGGTGGCGCGGGTCGAGGCCGTCCTCGGCGAACAGGTCGGGGTGCACGGTCTCGGCGGTACCGCTGTCGTACGGCAGTGCGCCGCGCGGGACGGTCTCCAGGTGGCCGAGGTCCGCGCGGCCGAGCCCGAGGCCGAGCGTGGTGTGCGGGCCGAGTGCGTCGGCGGGCTCCAGCGCCACCAGACCGCGCCGGGCGCCCACCAGGGCGGCACCGGCGCGCAGCAGCTCCCGGAGGGCCGGCTCCAGCGCGTCGGTGCGGGCGAGCCGTTCGGCCAGTTCATGGAGGGTGGTGAGGTCGGAGACCCAGCCGGCCAGCCGGTCCTGGAGGACGGTGCCGGGCGCCGGGACGGCGGGGGTCTTCGGGACGGGAGGTGCGGCCGGGGCGGGGGGAACCGGCGCGACAGTGTGTGCGGGAGTGGGGACCGTTGAATCGATTCCAGCCACTTTCGGAGGGTGCGGGGCGTTCATCGCGTCCGGCTTTCAGACCTGTGCGTATTGCTCAAAAGCATCGCAAACCCCCATGTCTTTCTGCACCGCTGGCAGTGTCTCCACATGTACACGCACTCGTGAGGGGATGTCCAGCATTGTCCTGCCGGGATTCCTGGTGTCCGTGGGCCTCTTGAGGGGTTCTCCCGGACGGCTTGCGTAAAAGCAAAGTTGGCTTAAAACTGACTCGGGCGACGGTTCATTGCGGTCGACTGGCCTTGCTCCACGGAGCGTCACAGCGGTCGTGATGGGTACGTACTCGGAGAAGGCCAGGGGTGGTTGGGGACCACCCGGAACCTGGCGACGGACCCGGGCGTCTTAACCACCGACGACCGTGCCCCATCCTCCCGTGGCGGAGGCGGAGAGAAACACTCGGAACGGCAAAACGCCAGACTTCGCCACCCCCACGCCGTGGCCGTGCTTTTGATAGACGCAGTACGAGCAGTACGAGCAGCACGCGGTACGAGCAGTACGACGCAGTTCTTGTGAACGCGGGCGCGGCCCCCGCTCGACCCCCAGGGGTTCCCCTTGCCCAGTGCAGGGGTGTGATGCGCCAACAGGTACGCACAGTGAAGTGATCGACACATGATGTGATGTGGTCCACGGTGTTGCCAGCGGTGCAACGGAAAGGAACGAGCGCTCATGCGCGAGATCCTCGGAAGGCGACGCAGGCTCCTGTCCAGGCGGAACGACAAGGGGCCTGACTTTCTCGGCGCGGCCCTGACCTTCGCGACGGAATGGCAGTGGCCCGTACTCCCGGGCGTGGCTCCCGACCCTCAGGGGCGGGCCCGGTGCGCGTGTCCCGACCCCGAGTGCACGGTGCCCGGTGCACACCCCTTCGACCCCGGCCTGCTCGCCGCCACCACCGACGAGCGCATGGTCCGCTGGTGGTGGGGGAACCGGCCGACGGCCCCGATCGTCCTCGCCACCGGTGCTGCCGGCGGCAAGGCACCCTGCGCGGTCAGCCTGCCGGCCCTCGCCGCCTCCCGCGCCCTCGCCCTCCTCGACCGCCGCGGCATGCGCCTCGGTCCGGTGGTCGCCGCGCCCACCCGCTGGGCGCTGCTCGTCAAGCCGTACTCCATGGAGCAGCTGGGCGAGCTGCTCTACGCCAAGGACTTCGTCCCCGGCTCGCTCCGCTTCCACGGCGAGGGCGGCTATCTCGCCCTGCCGCCCTCCGAGACCGGCCAGGGCGCCATCCGCTGGGAGCGGGCCCCGCTGCCCGGCTCGGCCAAGCCCTGGGTGCCCGACGTGGAGGCCGTGGTGGACGCCGTGGTCGACGCCCTCACCCGTACGGGTGTGAGCGCACCCGAGTTGTAGGGGTGTCGGGCGCGAGAACCCGGCTTGTCGCGTCCGCCTGGTTACCCTCCGCACATGAACGTGCGTCTCCTCGCCCTCGCGGGCGTCATGGTGTGCGCGGTCGCGCTGCCGCTGGCCGTGGCGTCCGCAGGACAGGTGGGCGACGCCGCCGTACCCCCCGCCCGGCACGACGACGAGAAGCTGCCGTTGCCCGCCCGGTCCCCGCTGGTGCTCGGCCTGGGCCTCGCCACGGCCGCCCGCTGCGGTCCCGAACTCACCTCGCCGGACGGCGTCGAGGCGCAGACCTGTGTGATGGCCCAGGGCGCGGACACCTGGGCGCGCACCTACTACCGCAACGCCACCGGGGCGCCCCTGGAGGGTGAGCTGAGCCTCCTGGGCCCGAACGGCCGCACCGTCCAGACGCACTGCGCGGCCGATGCCGCCGCCGACGACGAGCCCGCCACCTGTGAGACGCCCCGGGAGCACACCCGGGGCACGCTGGACGCCTACACGGCCGTCACGGAGTTCGCGGCACGCGACGGCGACGGCCCACTGCTGCTGCGCTCCGCGAGCAACTCGGGGGACGCCGGTTCCGGGGACCCTGTCGTGGGCAACTCCCAGCGGTCAAACGGGAGTTGACGAATCACTACGGTCCGTACACCGGACGCGGGCATGAAAAGGCCCGATTGCTGGCGACGGGGGATGCACCAGCAACCGGGCTACTGAGACGGTAACAAGAGATCGGCGGTTCGCAAATTCGATCTCGGCTATTCGGACACGTATTTGCTTGCCGTGTAGGGAAGTTGTGACAGGAGTCACCCGAGTCAACGGGCCTGGGGCGGCTGACCGACCGGTCAGCCGCGACCCTGTGCCCGCGCTGATCGCCGGCCGAGCGTCAGCTGAGCGTGACCTGTCGGTTGGTGAGTCCGCCGCGGGCCCGCCGCTCGTCCGCGGTGAGCGGTGCCTCCGAGGCCAGGGCGGTCGCGAGCCGCTCGGCGAACTCGGCGGCAGGCTTCTCCACGTCCTCCGCGCCGACCCCGCTCGGCAGGTCCCAGACCGGCACGGTGAGGCCGTGGGCGCGGAAGGAACCGACCAGCCGGGTCCCCTCGCCGAGGCCGGACCGGCCCGCCGCGTGCAGCCGCGCGAGAGCGTCCAGAAGCTGCTCCTCGGGGTACGGCATGACCCACCGCAGATGGTTCTTCTCCGGCGTCTCGCACCAGTAGGCGGAGTCGACGCCGGTCAGCTTCACCGTCGGGATGGCCGCCGCGTTGGCCCGCTCCAGGGAGGCGGTCACGTCCGGGGTGGCGTTCTCCGCGTCCTGCACCCAGAACTCGAAGCCGTCGTGCACAACTGGCTCGAACGGGCCCTTCGGGTCGAGCAGGTCCTGCAGCCGGTGGCTGTCGGCGGGGGCTCGGCGGCCCTGCACCGGGGTGCCCGGCTCGGCGGCGAGGGCGCGCTGGAGGGTGTCGGCGAGGTCGCGGCTGATGTCGCCGGAGGCCGTGTCGTTCTGCAGGCCGAGCAGGACCGTGCCGTCGTCGCGGCGCAGCGCCGGCCAGGCCATCGGCAGCACGGTGGCGAGCGTGACCGAGGGGACGCCCTCGGGCAGACCGTCCTTCAGGGTCAGCTCGACGGTGGCGGCGGGGACCAGCTCGCGCAGCGCCACCCAGTCGCCCTCGCCGGCCAGCCCCTCGAACGGGCGGTGCACCAGCTCGGTCGCCGCGTGCGCCGCCGCCCGGCCGTGGCAGGCCTTGTAGCGGCGGCCGCTGCCGCAGGGGCAGGGCTCACGGGCACCGACAACCGGATAGTTCACATCAGCGCCTTCGGCGCGGGCGGCATCGCTGAGCTGCGGCCGCGTGGCCGTCGTCTGGGGTCGCTTCTTGGCCATCTGGGTGTCTCCCGGTTACGGCTCGTCTCGTACGGGCGGGAGCCTAGCCGTTCATGCCCTGGACCACGGGAACCTGTGGACAATGGCGCCGACACCGACCGTACGGCCCATTGGCCCTGTGGACGGAGGCGCCGTCGCGTATCCGCCCGGTCCAGGTCGCCGAAGGCTCGGTCCGGGGCGCCGAAGCCTCGGTCCAGGTCGTCGAAGATTCAGTCCAGGTCGTCGAACGCGTCCGTGAAGTCCAGGTCGGCCATCTCCGGGACCGAGGGCGCCATGACGCGCGTAGTGAAGGCGTCGCGGCGGTCCCTGGTGCCCGGACCGCGCACGTCCTTGTGGACCACGACCCAGACGGTCACCTCGCCCCGGGCGTCGTCCCGGACGCCCCAGTCGTCGGCCAGGGCCGTGATGATGTTCAGCCCGCGGCCGCCGTGCGCCGTGACCGACGGGGTCATCGGGGCCGGGCGGGTCGGGCCGCCGCCGTCCGTGACCTCGACGATCAGCCGGCCGCGCGTGTCCACCTGCCAGGCGGCCCGGACGTCGCCGTCCCCGGCCAGTGCGTCCCCCAGGGGGCGCCCGTGTTTGCAGGCATTGCTCAAAAGTTCGGAAAGGATCAGAACGGCATCATCGATGACCGCTTCCGACAGACCGCCCGTGCGCAACTGATCGCGCATGCGGTGTCTCGCCTTGCCCACGCCCGCAGGGCCATGGGGTACGGCCATGCTCGACGACGTGGGCACCTCCTGTGCCACCACCAACGCCACCCCCGAGACCTCCTTTGCCCCACGCCACGGTGTGGATGCCCCATCGGCCTGAACCGGAAACCGGCCAATGAATGTCCGGTGACGCATTCGCAACGAACGAATACGTGCCGAACGCGCCGGAGCACTCCCTGTCACGGGTCGTATCCATATCCCCCAGATATGGCTACGTGTGGCTGAATTTCGATGGTGTGGCCGAGAAGTGAGGATGCTGTGGGCGGGCTGTCGGGTCAAGGGGTGCGAGGTGTCCTTACCCGACTCTTTATCTGAGCCCTGGTCAGGACGGGTCCCGAGGCGCTGTCCCCGGGACTCTCAACGCCCCAGCCGACTCAGCACGGCCGCCGGCCGGTTGGTGATGATCGCGTCGATGCCGAGCTCCACGCACAGGTCCACGTCCTCCGGCTCGTTCACCGTCCAGACGTGCACCCGGTGGCCGTTGCGCTGCAACCGCTCGACGTAGGCCGGGTGATTGCGCACGATCCGGATCGAGGGGCCCGCGATCCGCACCCCGGCCGGCAGCCGCCCGTCGCGCAGCCGGGGTGAGAGGAACTGCAGCAGATAGACGGTCGGCAGCGTCGGCGAGGCCGCCCGCACCCGGGCCAGCGACCGCGCGGAGAAGCTCATGACCCGCACCGGCGACTCCTCGGGGGTGGCCGGAGCGTCCAGCCCGAACCGCTTGAGCAGGACCAGCAGCCGCTCCTCGACCTGCCCCGCCCACCGCGTGGGGTGCTTGGTCTCGATCGCCAGCTCCACCCGCCGCCCGGCGTCCGCGACCAGCTCCAGCAGCCGCTCCAGCGTCAGTACGGAGGTGTCCGCGCGGTCCTCGGGCCGGAACTCCCAGTCGGGCTCCTCGTCGCGCCCGCGCCAGGCCGGTCCCTTCCGCCACGAGCCGAAGTCCAGGGCGGCCAGGTCCGCGAGCTCCAGGGCCGAGACCGCGCCCCGCCCGTTGGACGTACGGTTGACCCGTCGGTCGTGGACGCACACCAGGTGGCCGTCGGCGGTCAGGCGTACGTCGCACTCCAGGGCGTCGGCGCCGTCCTCGATGGCCTTCCGGTACGCGGCCAGCGTGTGCTCGGGGGCGTACTCGGAGGCCCCGCGATGCGCGACGACCTGGATGCGATGCTGTGGTGCGTGGGTCACCGCGTCATGGTGCCACCGAGCGGGGGTGCCTGGGGTCACCCTGGATGCCGGTAAAGAGAACTTTTGTCGGACAAGCACTATATAAAGGTTGTCCGTGTACCCACAGCCACCGCTTATGGTGCTCTGACGGCCTGTGGGAAAAGCTGACGGCATACAAAAGCACGTGCACAGCTGAATCGCGCCGGACCGACAGCAAGCGTGAAAGAGCGTGACCGAGTGCGACCGAGAAGAAAAGCCGTGGACCGAGGAGAGAAGCTGTGAGCACCGAGAACGAGGGCAACCCGGTACCCCCGGCCCCGTCCGCACCTCCCGTGCCGCCGTCGTCTCCCGCTGCCTCGTCGCAGGCAGCCGCGTCCGACGGCGGGGAAGCGCCGACCGCCCCGATCCCGCCGACGCCCCAGAGCGCGCCCGGCGCACCCGCGGGCGACCCCTACGGGCCCGCACCGCAGGCCCCCGACGCCTCCTGGCCGCCCCCGCCCCCCGCGACCCCTTCCTACGCGGACCCCGGCGCGGGCGCCGGCGCCGCCTGGGGCTCGTCGTACGACCAGCAGCAGTACCAGCAGTACCAGCAGCAGCCGTTCCAGCAGCCGCAGCCCGCGCCGAAGAAGGGCAGCGGGCGCGGCGGTCTGATCGCCGCCGTCCTGGTGGCCGCGCTGGTCGCGGGCGGCCTCGGCGGCGGCCTCGGCTACACGCTGGCGAAGAACAACGACGACAGCGGCTCCACGACCATCTCCGCGTCCTCCAGCGGCGGCGCCACCCAGGTCAAGCGCGCCGCCGGCACCATCGCGGCGGTCGCCCAGAACGCGCTGCCCAGCACGGTCACCATCGAGTCCGAGTCGACCAACGGCGAGGGCGGCACCGGCACCGGCTTCGTCTTCGACAAGCAGGGCCACATCATCACCAACAACCACGTGGTCGCGGACTCCCTCGACGGCGGCAAGCTGACGGCGACGTTCCCGGACGGCAAGAAGTACGACGCCGAGGTCGTCGGCCACGCGCAGGGCTACGACGTCGCGGTGATCAAGCTCAAGAACCCGCCGTCGGACCTGAAGCCGCTCGCCCTGGGCGACTCCGACAAGGTGGCCGTCGGCGACGAGACGATCGCGATCGGCGCCCCCTTCGGCCTGTCCAACACGGTCACCACGGGCATCATCAGCGCCAAGAACCGCCCGGTCGCCTCCAGTGACGGCAGCTCCACCAGCAAGGCGTCGTACATGAGCGCCCTGCAGACCGACGCCTCCATCAACCCGGGCAACTCCGGCGGCCCGCTGCTCGACGCCTCCGGCGCGGTGATCGGCATCAACTCCGCGATCCAGTCCGCCTCCAGCGGCGGCCTGGGCAGCACCGGGCAGTCGGGTTCGATCGGCCTCGGCTTCGCCATCCCGATCAACCAGGCCAAGTACGTGGCCCAGCAGCTGATCAAGACCGGCAAGCCGGTCTACGCGAAGATCGGCGCGTCGGTGACGCTGGAGGACGGCACCTCCGGCGCGCAGATCACCGACTCCGGCTCGGGCGGCTCCGCCGCGGTGGAGTCGGGCGGCCCCGCGGACAAGGCCGGCCTCAAGCCCGGCGACGTCATCACCAAACTGGACGACTCGGTGATCGACAGCGGCCCGACCCTGATCGGGGAGATCTGGACCCACAAGCCCGGCGACAAGGTCGAGATCACCTACAAGCGGGGCGGCAGCGAGCACACGGTCACCGTCACCCTCGGCTCCCGCGTCGGCGACAACTGACCCGCACCCGCCCGCACGAACCGGTTACTCTGTTTCCCGCGCCGATCTCCGTCGGCGCGGGGTGGGTTGCCCGAGCGGCCTAAGGGAACGGTCTTGAAAACCGTCGTGGCGCGAGCCACCGTGGGTTCAAATCCCACACCCACCGCGTGACGTTTACGGCCCCTGACCAGGCAAGACGGTCGGGGGCCGTCGGCGTGTGCGCTCCCCCTCAGACACCGCTGTTCCCCCTGGTTTCCCGCTCTATCGGGCACGCAAGGGGCACGACTGGGGCACGGCCTGAGGGCCTTGGATCATGGCCTGAGGGCGCTGTCGCCTACCGGTTGATGGGAATCTCGTAGACGATCTCGCAGTGGGCGGCGGGCACGATGATGTCCGCGGTTTCCACGGGCCGACCCTGGTCGCTGTAGTAGGTCCGCCGGATGTGGGTGACGAGAGCGGCCTTCTGAATGCCGAGGAGCGATGCCTCCTCGGCGGTGGCCTGTCGGGGCTCGGGCTGCTCCACGGCGTGGCTGACGGTGATCCCGATGGTGGCCATGCGGTTCACGACGCCCGTCCCGGCGTGCGGGCCGCCCTCGGGGAGGACGACGAGGGTGCCGGCGGTGAGGTCGTAGGGCTCCCAACTCGTGGAGAGTTGCACGGGCCTGCCGTCGGCGAGGAACTCGTACGCGGTCCGTACGCACAGGTCGCCATCGGCGATGCCCAGCCGCGCGGCGATGTCGGCGGGGGCAGGGACCTTGGCGTCGGTCCGGCTCTCCCAGTCGCCCTGCTCGCCGAGAGCCTTCATGTCCGCGCGGAACGGCGACCCCTGGGGCTGCTCACGCGCCGAGGAGCGGACGACCCGCACGCGTTGCCGAGGCTCGACCGCTCGCCTGCTGGAATCTGTCGGCTCGTCCACCGATCACAGGCGTGCCACGGTGCGCGGTTGTACGCCTCTGTTGATGTCAGCTACTGATGTCACGCAACATGCCCAGGTCCCGCGAGACGGCTCCGCGTGCGAGCAGGCTTACTCTCCTCGGTTGGACAAAGCGTTGAAACGGGCCCCGTGCGTTGGTCGCCGCTGCGACGAGGGAGGTGCCGGGGCCCGTTTCTGATGTCCGTCGATCAGGTCGGCGGCGTGTGGGGTGGGTCAGGGACAGCCGGGTCCGGTGGAGGGGTTGAAACAGGCGTTGGCGCCGGGGCCGCCGTCGTTGGTGTTGGTACCAGGGCCGCCGAAGAGGGCGTCGTTGCCGGGACCGCCGAAGAGGGCGTCGTTGCCGTTGCCGCCGTTCAGGCTGTCGGCGCCGTTGCCACCCTCGATGCGGTCGTTGCCGTCACCGCCGGACAACGAGTCGTTGCCGTCGCCGCCGCAGATGAGGTCGTTGCCACCGCGGCCGTCGACCGCATCGTTGCCGCCGAGAGCGAAGATCACATCGTCGCCGGGAGTGCCGACCAGGAAGTCGGGGCCGTTGGTGCCGGTGATGGTCGGCGTGGCAGTCGCGCAGGTGGGGGGGACCGGCTCGTAGGTGATGGTCACCTGGGCCGCTCCCGCGGCAGGTCCGGAGGTACCACCCGTCGGGACGAGGTTCGACCCACCACCACCGCCACCGGGGCCTGCCGCCGGAGGGGAGTTCCGGATCTCGTTGCAGCCCCCGCCTCCGCCTCCACCGAACCAGCCGCCTCCGCCTCCGCCGGCCCCGAAGCTGCCTCCCCCGGTGCCACCCGCACCGCCTGTTCCCGGAGCGCCGGACGTACCGGCGAAGGGGCATGCGGCTCCGGCCGTGCCGCCGGCGGTCTGGGTTCCGCCGCCGCCGCCCTTGCCACCGTTCGTTCTGTCGCCGCCGGCCCCCCCGGTGTTTCCGGCGTTTCCGCCGGTGGCCGACGGGTTGGAGAATCCGGGGACGCTGCTTGCGCCGCCGCCTCCTCCGCCCGCGACGATGAGGCGGGGGTCGGTGCCGGGCACGCCGGTCAGGGTGCAGCCGGGGCCGGCCGAGCTGCAGGTGCGGACGTCGCTGGCACCGCCGCCGGCGCCGCCCGTGGTCACCGGTCCGCCGCCGGCGCCCCCGCCCGTGCCGACGTTGACGTAGAGGGTGGTGGTGCTCGGCGGCACGGTGACGGTGCCGGTGACGGTGGCGCCGTTGCCGCCCGCGCTGCCGTTGGGCCCGTTCTGGCCCGCGGCGCCTGTGGCGGTGACGGTCAGTTGGGTGACGCCGGCCGGGACGGTGAAGGGCTGGTTGGCGCCCGCGTTGAAGGTGACGGTCACGGGCACCGCAGCGGCAGCGGGCGTGGCCGTGGGCACCACCAGGGCCGCCGGCAGCGCCACCGTGGCGAGCAGGACGGCAGCACGCCGGGCCGGGCGCCGCAGCCACTCACCAGCGGCTTTGGCACCACACCGTGGGAACACGGCAGGTCGCAGGGTCGGTCTCACGATGGGGGACTCCTCGACAAAGAGCGCGGCACTCGGGGTGTGCCGCGGACGTCGGTTGATGCTCGGGCCCCTGCCGGGACCGCCCGACGATCAAGCCACACCCGCCCTGTGCGGCCCTACAGACACACCGTCATACCGCGCCGCGATCCACCGACCGGCCGCTACCCGTCCCCGAACTCGGTCCTGTGATCCGTAGGCGCGTGCAGCATCATCACGAACCTCTCGTCCGCAGGCATCCGATGGCTCGTCCGCCGACTGCGGGCGTGCCACCGTGCGTGGTTGTACGCCTGCGTTGATGTCAGCTGTTGATGTCACGCAACCGGCCGTGGAACTGCGGCTTCGCTCGTGAAGTCGTCACCTGCCGGATGAGGCGGACGCCAAGACAGGCCGGCAAAACTGCCGTTCGGAGCGCCGGCTTCGAATCCCCGCGACCGTGATCGCGCTCGCGGCCCATCCTCCACCCCCTCGACCTGATCCGGCTGCGACAGAAGGGGGCAAGGGTCCGGGGGCGGGAGGCGGTGAACGCCCGATGAAGAACGTCCGGCCGGATTCCTCGTAGCCTGGTGCGGAGACGTGCACCTGCCTATCGTGCGAGCGGTGATACGTCCCCGGGGCATTACCGCCCTCCTGTTCTGCCTTCTGGCGACCTCGGCCGCCGTGGCGTGCGACGCCACACCGCCGCCCGACGACACCGTCGCGGCTCCGGACCCGCGCTCCAGCGCGCCGCACGCCACGGTCACCCCGTCGACGGTTCCCACGACGGCCCGACGGAGCGCCACGCCCGCCCCGAGCGCGTCCCCGACGCGATCCGCCGTGTCCTCGTCCCCCGCCGTCGCCTCCGGGGGAGCAAGCGGGAACGACTGCGCTGCGCACGATCTGGTGCTCACTTCCGACAGGCCGAGGCGGGCCGTCCTGGGCAACCCGGGGGACGTGGCCATGGACGTGCAACTGCGCAACCGCTCCGGCATCAGGTGTGTGCTCGACGGGTGGCCGGGTGTCGCCTTCATCGGCGGGCAATCAGTGATGCCCACGAACTGCGCGCCGGGCCAGACATGCGTCGGCCGCGTCGACACGACGTCCCGGCGACCCCTGTCGGTGACGCGCTACGGTCCGGGGCACCCCGCGGCTGTCCGGCTCGCTCCCGGGCAGAGCACGTCGTTCAGCGTCGTCTGGAAGTCGGCCACGGCCACGGTCTGCAACGGCGCCGACTTCTACGCCCCGCCGTACGCCTGGGACATCTGGGTGCCCGGCACCCCCGCGCCCCTGGTCCTGACCCCGCTGCCCATCTCGCCTTGCCACGGAAAGATCGCGATCACCCCGTTCGGGATCACCGGCTGAGGCCCACGGCCCTACCGCGGCTGGGGTGACCTCACCCACCGAGGTCGAGATCCGCTTCGACTTCGGCGACTTCGACCAGTTCATCGTCCGGGTCGGCGAGCACGACCACGACGACAGAGGATCAAGCCCTGGTCTGTCGCCGAGGCCGGCCGCCTCCTCGCCGCCTGCGACGATCACCTGTTCGCGGCCTGGACGCTTGTGCTCTGCCTCGGCCCGCCACGGTGAGGTCCTGGGGCTCACCTGGAAGTCGATCGACTTCGAAACCGGCGAGATCCATGTGGACCACCAGATCCAGCGGGCCGGGCGACAGATCCTGCACCGCGAGACCAGGACCGAGGACTCGGACGACTTGTACTTCGCTGCTGTACGCCCCCGAAACGCAAGAAGCCCCGGATCTCTCCGGGGCTTCTCATCTGTGTGCACTCGGCAGGATTCGAACCTGCAACCTTCTGATCCGTAGCTCTAGCCAGTTCGGTCAACGACGGTCATTCCGGCCGCTCCGAGGGTCCTGAGGGGTGCCGATGGGTGGTGGTAGTCGCTGGGGTTGCGGTATCGCGCTGCTGTACGGCTTGCTTCGCTGCCAGATTCCGGGCGTGAGCTTCTCGCCGTAGCCGTCGTTCGTAATCGGCGATCTGACGGGCGACGGGGACGCTGGTGGCAGTTCGAATCAACCGCTCGTTCTCACGATCCACTAGGAAGGGACCGTTGCCTCCCAACCGGGGGCGCGGTCCGTTCGGACCATCCCAGACTGCTCCCCAGTAGAAGGTCCACCCGAACGGCAAGGCCTCCATACGGAGGATCTGAAGGTCGTACTCGACGCAGCCCTGCGCGGCGTCGATTTCCGCAAGCACCAGTCGGCGCGCGTCCTCCTCGGTCAGCATCGCCCGATGATGACACGACGCCTTCACACGCCAGGGCGTAGGACGCCTGGCGTACACCCGCTTCAGGAGCGAGGTTGGGGATCACAGGCGTGACCTGCGGGCTCCCTGTCTGGGCCAGAGCTCGGCGAGTTCACCCCTGCGGACCTCGGTTCCCCGTGAGTCCCCGTCCGTTCTGGCACGGAATTGGCACGCTGGGCTGCGGCCATGCCCGAGATCAATCCGACGGACCCGGAAGCCGAGAGGGCGAGAGGGCGCGCCCCACTGTGGCTGGACGTCGAGGATCTTCGTCGGCTTGCATCCCACTGCTGCTGCTCCGAGGACACTTCGGAGGAAGATCGTGAGCAGTGCGGGCGCATCCGCTTCCGGGCGTCGGCAGCGCTCCACAAGCACGGACTGAGTCGCTGACTGCCGCCAACGGACAGTCTTGAAAACCGTCGTGGCGCGAGCCACCGTGGGTTCAAATCCCACACCCACCGCGTGTGATTGACGGCCCCTGACCAGGTAAGACGGTCAGGGGCCGTTGTCGTGCGTGCTGTCCGCCGGACATCGCTGTTCCCCCCTGGTCTCCTGCTCTACCGGGCATGGCCGGGGCCCGGCTCGGGTACGGCCTGAGGGGTCTGCGGTTCGTGCGGGGTGTTCTCGGTGAGCGCTGTGCGCGCGGCCTGCAGCAGTTCTTCGGAGATCGGGTTGCCCCGGGTGGCGCGGGCGAGGACGAGGGCGCCGACCATGGTGCAGAGCTGGGCCATGCCGTCGTCGTCGCCGGTGGCCAGCCGAGCGGCACGGTTGCGCACTCCGCCGATGTAGACCTGCTGGGCGCGGGCGGCCTGTTCGGGTTCGCGACCCAGGTCGGCGGCGAATCCGGAGACGGGGCAGCCCTCCGCGGGGTGATCACGGTGCCAGACCGAGAGGTAGTCCTCGATCAGGGTCCGGCGGGCGGCCTCGTGCTCTCCGGTGTGTTCCTCGAACGCCATGGCCGAGTGTGCCGCCTGCTCGGCGAAGGCGTGGGCGATCGCCTCGTCGACCAGGTCCTCCTTGGAGGCGAACTGCTTGTAGAACCCCCCGTGGGTGAGCCCGGCGGCCTTCATCAGATCGGCGACGCTGACCGAGGTGCCCTTCTCGCGGAACATCCGCGAGGCGGTCGCCACGACGCGCTGCCGGTTCTCCTGTGCCTGCGCCTGGGACACGCGGCCCATGCGATCACGCTCCTCAGATAGATGTCGCTTGCCATCTATTCTATCCCCTGTTTAGATTATGAACGACATCTATTGAGGGTGGGGGTCGTCGTCCGAGGGAGACGGCCTGCTCCCGGCAATCGCAGACCCACCGACTCCTCTGGAGACCCACGTGGCATCACCGCCCACCCCCACCGGCTCCTCGACGCCTGCCCAGTCCACGCCATCCGTGCCGCCTGCCCCCGGGCCAAGGGTTTCCGAGGCGGTTCACCGTCGCCGCTGGGCCATCCTGACCGTGCTCTCGTCCAGCCTCCTGGTGGTGATGCTGGACAACTCGGTCCTCAACGTGGCGATGAAGACCATCGCCCAGCCCGCCCCCGTCGGACTCGGCGCCGCCCAGAGCCAACTGGAGTGGGCGGTCAACTCCTACACGCTGGTCTTCGCCGGACTGCTCTTCACCGCGGGCCTGCTCGGCGACCGGCTCGGCCGCAGGAAAGTGCTGCTCTTCGGCATGCTGGTGTTCGGCGCAGGATCCGCGCTGTCCGCGCTGTCGGACTCCTCCGGGCAGCTCATCGCCTTCCGCGCCGTGATGGGCTTCGGCGGCGCCTTCATCCTGCCCGCCACCCTCGCGATCATCATGAATGTCTTCGAGCGTGACGAGCAGCCCAAGGCCATCGGCATCTGGACGGGCGTGGTCGGTTTCGCCATCGCCGCCGGCCCCATAGCCGGCGGCATCCTGCTGGAGCACTTCTGGTGGGGCTCGGTCTTCCTGGTCAACGTGCCGATCGTGGTCGCCGCGATGGTGGCGATGGTGGCGATCGTCCCCGACTCCAGGGACCCCAGGCCCGGCCGCCTCGACCCGTTCGGGGTGCTGCTGTCGATCGTCGGACTGGCGCTGCTGGTCTACGGCATCATCAAGGGCGGCCAGCTGGGCGACTTCACCCGGCCCGAGTCCTGGGTGACGGTCCTCGCCGGCCTGGCGGTCCTCGCCGGTTTCGTGGTGTACGAGGCCCGCAGCGATCATCCTGCCCTTGACGTCACCTACTTCCGCAACCGGCGGTTCTCCGCGTCCGTCGCCGCCATCGGTCTGGTCTTCTTCGCCCTCATGGGCGTCACGTTCTTCAGCGTCTTCTACAACCAGAGCGTTCGGGGCTACAGCGTCCTGCAGTCCGGTCTGCTCGTGCTGCCGCTGGCCGCCTCCCAGATGTTCTTCGCCCCGCGGGCCCGGCTGGTCGTGGGCCGTTTCGGTGCCCGGGCCGTGTGCGCCACCGGGCTCGTCGTGACCGCGGTGGCCTTCGCGGGCTTCCTGCTGCTCGGCCAGGACACCCCCATCTGGGTGCTGGAAGTGCTGTTCTTCCTGATGGGCACGGGAATGGCCCATGTGATGCCGCCCGCCACCGTCATGATCATGTCGTCGCTGCCGCAGGAGAAGGCCGGCTCCGGATCAGCGGTCAACAACACGTTCCGGCAGGTCGGCGGAGCCATGGGGGTTGCCGTGCTGGGGTCGCTGCTGTCCACCGCGTACCGCAACGGCATCGACAGCCATCTGGGCGCACTTCCCGCCTCCGACCGGCATGCCGCAGGCGAATCCGTGCAGGCGACCCTGGCTGTCGCCGAGAAGCTGGGACCGGCCGGCAGGGCGCTGGTGCGGCCCGCGAACGACGCTTTCATTCATGCCATGCACATCACCGCCATGGGGTCGGCGGCCGTCGCCGTGGTCGGCGCGGTCGTCGTACTGGTCTTCCTGCCGCGCAAGGCCTCGGCTGTGGCCGTCGACGGTGCCAAGTCCCGGACCGAGACCAGTCGAAACCGCCGGCCCGATCAGTTGTGACGTGGCCCCGGCCGACGCCCTGCCGGCAGCACCGCCGGCGCTCTGCTCACACCTCACCTCACGTATTCCGTTGCTCCGAAGGAGATCGACCCATGAATGCCGACAACCTTGTTCTCATCCCCGGTGCCGGCGGTGTAGGCCGCACGGTCTTCGAGTACCTGCGTGCCCACGATGTGCCGGTGCGATTCATGGTCCGCCGCGAGGACGAGCGGGCGGCTGAGCTGCGGGCGCTCGGCGCGGAGGTCGTCATCGGCGACCTGACCCGGCCCGAGACGGTGGCGGCCGCGCTGCACGGGGTGACGCGGATGTACTTCGCCATGCGCGTATCACCGGACCACCTGCTCGCGGCGACCGTGGTGGCCTCCGTCGCGAAGGAGTGCGGGACTCTGGAGGCCCTGGTCGACCTGTCACAGATGACGGTGTCGCAGATGACCGCCACCAGCACCGAGGAGTCGCACCAGCAGCGGCTCCATTGGCTGGCGGAGCAGGTCTTCGACTGGTCCGGCCTGCCCGTGGTGCACATCCGGCCGACGGTGTTCCTGGACTCCCCCCTGTTCACGACGATGGCAGCCCGATCGATCCGGGAGAACGGCACGATCGCGCTGCCGTTCGGCACCGGACACACCTCACCCGTCGCCGTCGACGACGTCGCCCGGGTCATCGCCACCGTGCTCCGCGACCCGGCCCCGCACATCGGACAGGTCTACGAGCTGACCGGGCCGCGCTCGGTCGAGATGACGGAACTGGCCGCGGAATTCTCCCGCGCGCTGGGCCGGCCGGTGTCCTACGTGGACGTGCCTCCGCAGCGCTGGGACGCACAGCTCCCGAAGCTGGGGATGCCGCCGCACATCGCACAGCACATCGCCACCATGGCCCGGCTGCACCGGGACAACCGTTACGACCGCACGGCCGACGGCGTCGAGCGCGTGACGGGTACCCCCGCCCAGTCGATCGAGGCGTTCGTGGCCGCCCGCAGGGACTTCTACCTGGGCTGAGCCGCGTTCGGCAGCCGGGGAAAGCACATGTCGGCGGCCTCACCTGTGCTTATACGATCACCGGCCATGAAGCGTTCGATGATTGCGCTGGTCAGCGCGGGGGGCAATCACGCTCGCCACGGGCGGGAGCGCAGTCGGGGCGACGCGTGACGACGGTGCATCCGTGCGGTCCGTCGCCTGCGAGCAGGCGAAGAAGGAGTTCACCGCGCGGGCCGGTCGGCTCCGGAAGCAGAAGCAGCGGGAAGCCCGTGACGAGGCCTACCTCAGTTCCGTCAATCCGGACATGGAATCGGCGCAGGTGCAGATCCTCGGTCTGATCGTGGACCGGAATCCGACATGTTTCGGCGCCGGTACGCGTGCGACGGCGGCGTGTCTGCGGCAGCACCGGCCCCAGGGCGAGGAGGACGCCGCCGCGTGTGAACTCGCCGGCGTGCCCGCCGAGGAGTGCACCATCTCGGTTGGCTGAAACGGGCGTTCGCGTGTCGCTCCGCTCGGCAGCCTCCGGCTGCCCGCACGGCCGGAGTGGTAAAGCAACGGGCATGCGCTCATCCGACTGGTACCTGACCCACGACGTCGACGAATTCCTCGCCCGCGCCGGGGAGTTCCTGCGTTCGCGTCCCGGCCCGCACGTCATGCAGTCGACGTGGGCCGAGAGAGTGCGGGCGCGGGGGGCCGAGGCGTTCGGCGCCGACGTTCCCGTCTTCGGGATGCTGGAGCGGGGTGGCGAGGTCCACGCCACCTGCTACCGCCTCCCGCCCCGTGGTTACGGCCTCTCCCCGCTCACGCCCGAGCAGGCCGACTCCCTCGCCGCCCGTCTGGCCGACCTCGGGGACTCCCTTCCCTCCGTCAGCGCGGACCACGGCACGGCCACCGCTTTCGCCGAGGCCTGGCAGCGGCGCACCGGCGCGATGCCGAGACTCCGTGACACGCGGCTGTGCCTGTACCGCCTCGGCACGCTCACCCCACCGGACCCGCTGCCGGCGGGCCGGGGCCGCGTCCTGGGCGAGCAGGACCTTGAGCAGACCATGTTCTGGTGCGCCGAGTTCGCCAGGGCCGTCGGGGAGAACATCGTCATCGACGCCGGCACCTGGGCCGGCACGCGCTTCGCCGACAAGACCTACACGCTCTGGGAGACCCCGGACGGCACTCCCGTCTCCGTCGCGGGCATGAACCCGCTGATCGGCGGCCAGATCCAGGTGGACGTCGTCTACACCCCCTCCCACCTGCGCGGCCGCGGCTACGCGGCGGCCGTGACGGCGGAGGTGAGCCGGGCCGCGCTGGCCGCGGGCGCGCAGGACGTCGTCCTGTTCGCGGACCTGTCCAACCCCACCAGCAACGCCCTCTACCAGCGTCTCGGATATGTCCGGCTCAGCGAATGGGTCGGGTACGACTTCTCGGCAGCCGTGCCGGAAACCGGTGCGGGTACGGAAACCGGTGCGGGGACGGGGACGGGTACCCGCATCGGTTGAGAACGGTCCGGGATCAGCCGATGAGCCAGTCGTTGATGCGCTTCTCCCACTGCCGGTCGTCCGTCGTCTCCATGAACTCGCGGCGGTTGACGAGCAGGTAGATGTCGCCCGGGGACGGGGCCGCGGTGGTGAGGATGAGGGGCTTGCCGGCGTTGAGGAGGCCGCCCAGGAAGCGGCCGTAGAGCTCGGTGAAGCGGGTTTCGGCCGCGGTGATGTCCGTGCGGGTCAGGACGAGGGAGCCGGTGTCCGACCAGTCCGTGAGGACGAGCCGGTCGGGGTGGAGGACGATCCGCCCGCGGCGCTGGAAGAGGGCCTTCTGGCTGACCAGCGCCGCGGCCTTGTCGGCTCCCTGCTTGCGGCCGAGTTCGTCGGCGGTGGCAGCGATGTAGTCGGCCTCGGCGAGAGGGGTGTCGGCGGTGTTCATGGGGTTCTCCAATGGTGGTCGGGTCGGGTCGGGACGGGCTGGTCAGGACACGGTCAGGGAGATGCGCCGGTGCAGGCGGTCCGAGGCGCTGCCGACGCTGAGGGTGAACGTCCCCGGCTCCACCACGGTGCGCAGCCGCTCGTCGACGAGGGTGAGGTCCCGGGCGGCCGTCACGGGGAACGACACCGTGACCCGTTCTCCCGCCGCCACCCGCCTCTTGGCCACGCCCCGCAGCCGGATACGCGGCAGGGAGACGCTCGCCCGGTCGTCGGTGACATACAGCTGTACGACCTCGGTGCCGTCCCTCTCGCCCGTGTTCGTGATGTCGACGTGGAGGCGGGTTCGGCCGTCCCGCGTGATGTGCGTGTCGTCCAGCCGGATACCGCTGTGCCGGAAGGTCGTGTAACCGCGGCCCGAACCGAACGCGTGCAGAGGCGTGGACGGCATGTCGATGTACGCGTCCGCGTCGGCCCGGGCGTGCTTCTGGTCGTAGGTCAGGGGCAGCTGGCCGACGGCGCGGGGGAAGGTGACGGGGAGGCGGCCGGTCGGCTCGGTCTCCCCGAACAGCACCTCCGCCACCGCTCGGCCGCCCGCCTCGCCGGGCAGCCAGGCGATCAGCAGCGCCGGCAGGTGAGCCGTGGCCCACGGCAGGGCCAGGGCGCGGCCGGTGACCACCACGGCGACGGTCGGCGTACCGGTGGCGTGGACCTCTTCGAGGAGCTGCTGCTGTACGCCGGTCAGGGCGAGGGACGCGGTGTCCTTGAGCTCGCCGTCGGTACGGTCCGGCGAGAAGTAGCCGCCCTTGGTCTGCTCGCCCACGACCACCACCGCGACGTCCGCGTCCTTCGCCGCCGCCCGCGCGGCGTCGAAGCCGGAGGTGTCCGTGCCGGTGACGTCGCAGCCGCGCGCGTACCGGACCTGGACCCGGTCGCCGAGCAGGCGGGTCAACGCCTCGCGGATCGAAGGGGTCTCGTGCAGTGCGGGGTAGGCGTTGTACTCGCCGAGGAGATTGAGCTCGTCGTCGGCGTCGGGGCCGATCAGCGCCACCGTACGGACCCGGTCGGCGGCCAGCGGCAGCAGCCCGCCCTCGTTCTTCAGCAGCACCGTCGACTCGCGTGCGGCGCGCAGCGCCAGGGCCTGGTGCGGTGCGGAGTTGACCACCCGTTCCGCCCGGGCGGCGTCGACGTACGGGTCCTCGAACAGGCCCAGGCGTTCCTTCAGGGTCAGGACGCGTCGTACGGCACGGTCGAGCAGCGCCTCCTCGACCCGTCCCTCCCGTACGGCCGCGGCCAGCTGGTCGAGGTAGATCTCGTCCCAGGCCAGGCTGATGTCGACCCCGGCGCGCAGCCCGAGCCCCGCCGCCTCCTGCGCCGTGCCCGCCACGTGTTCCCGGATCAGGCTGCGCAGGTCGTTGCCGATCACCACGCCGTCGAAGCGGAGTTCGTCCCGCAGGAGGTCGGTGAGGTACGCGCGTGAGCCGTGGACGACCAGCCCGTCGATGGTCTGCTCGCTCGCCTCGGTCATCAGCGCCCCGGCCTCCGCGAAGCCCACCCGCCACGGCTCCAGGTGGGTCTGGCGGAAGGCGCGTTCACCGATCTCGATCGAACTGGTCTCCAGGCCGCCGACGTTGGGGGACTCCATGGGGAAGGTGACCAGGGACGTGACCACCGACTCGTCGGACGTGAGGTCGTTGTCGGCGCCCTGCATGGCCGGCACCACCGCACCGACCATGGCGGCCGTCAGATACGGGTCCTCGCTGAACGCCCAGATCCCCCGTCCGTAGCGCGGGTCGCGGTTCAGCTCCGCGGTGATGGTGCTCAGCGCGTGGATCCCCACCGCGCGGGCCTCCCGGGCCACCGCCGCGTACACCTGGCCGATCAGTTCCGGGTCGAAGGTCGCGCCGAGCGCCAGCCCCTCCGGGAAGATCGTCGAGCCGGGGCCCACGGAACCGTGCGTGCCCTCGCTGATCTGCAGCAGCGGAATGCCGAGTGCGGTGTCACGGGCGAGGCGCTGCAGCCGGTTGTGCTGTTCGGCCTGCTCACGCGGCGTGAGCGGATGCGGCACCTCGACGGAACCGGACAGGGTCTGGTTGACCAGGCCGAAGAAACCGCCGCCCGGGCCCAGCCGCAGCTGCCCGGCCCCCGTACCGACCACGGTCCGGCCGCGCACGTACGCCTCCCGGTGCTCCGCGGTGCCGGTCGGGTCCGTGGAATCGCCGAGCAGCTCCTGCGGGAGGCAGACCGGGATGTTCAACTGGGCGATCTTGTCGGCCGACGTCATACGGGCCAGCAGGGCTTCGACGCGACGGGAGGCCGAGCCGCCTGACCGTCGGCGGTCCGACGTCTCCCGTGCAGCCGGGGCCGCGGCCGGAGCCGGGGTTGCCCCGGTCGTCACGGCGGCAGCGGCGGCGGCAGCGGTGGCGGCGCCCACCAGCGCACGCCGGGAAATCTTCGCCTGATCCATACCGCCAGCATGGCGAGCCGGCCCCGCCCGGATCAGTTCCCGAAAGTCTGCGTCCGCGCATCTTTCGTAGCTGCCTCGGCAGCCCCAAGTCGCAGAGCGCAGAGATCAGACCCTCAGATCTCGTAGTCCTCCGCCAACTCTTCCCAGGCCACCTCCCGCAGCCCCTGGTCCGCGTCGTGGCCCGACGGCGGCTGAGGTGTGGCCTGGAACCAGACGATCGTGAGGGACGAGCCGTGCAGGACCGGGTCGTTGTCCGGGGCGACGGGTGCGGATTCGAACAGGCCGATGCAGGCGACCGGCGGGAGGATCTCCACCGGGCCGAAGGGGCGGGTGCGGCCGGCGCGGCCGTCGTCGGGGTGTTCGCGCGGGGGCGGGACCAGATGGGTCGGGGTGCGGGGGTACTCGGCGGTGGCCGCGGCCACCAGGCGTTTGACGCGGCGGTCGTTGAGGGCCTGGTGCGGATAGCCCTCCAGCAGCCCGTCGTACGTCGACGAGAGCCGGAGGTGGGAGAGGCCGACCGTGCGGCCGGAGGCGAGGACGACACGGGTCAGGGTCATGAGGGGCAGGTTAGGCGGGCGGGCAGCTGGGTGCGTTCGATTTTCAGGGCTTCTCAAGGCCGGCGGCCGGTCATGCGGGCCGCCGATGCGATGGTCGCGCGGGCCTCCTGTTCCGTCAGGCCGGTGTGGACCGCCGCGTCGATCAGCGGAGCCCGCAGGGCCCGTCCGATGCCGTTCTCGTAGGCGCGGCAGGCCGCCCAGAAGAGGCGGGTGTTGCGCTGGCCCTCGTGGGCGGAGAGGACGAACTGGACCAGGCCCTGGCCCCGGTTGCCGACCGAGGGGTGGGTCGCGGGGTGGGGCGGACGCGGCGGCGGGAGCAGGAGGCGCAGGAGGGACGGGGGACAGGGCGCGGGGACCAGGTGCTCGGTGCCCGGGGCGGTGGCGTAGACGCCGTGGTCGGTGCGGGAGCCGGGGCCGACCAGGTAGCCGCCGGCGCCCCGGATGTCGATGCCGGGGGCGAGCCGGCCGGCCGAGTTGGGGACGACGGCGTCCGGCGGTCCGGTCAGCCAGAGGTGGCGGCCGCCGCTCGGGGTGAGGACGACGACCGTCGGCGGGATGGTGAACAGGTGCCGCAGGGCCAGTTCGCGCAGGGCGGCCGTGGAGTCCGTACCGCACTTCACGTCGAGGTCGACGCCGATGAGGCGGTGCGGGGGCAGCCCGCAGGCGATGCCGTAGCCGGTCGCCCAGGGCGCCGCGGCGAACAGGTCGCGGATGCGGGACGGGTCGGTGGTGGCGTCGTACACCCCGTGGCCGGGGCGGCCGCACTCGCCGTGGCAGGGCGGCAGCGCGGGTTCGGGGTCGTGGCGGTGCGGGGAGCGCAGAGCCGGGAGTTTCGTGCGGGACAGGGGGATGACGGCCAGGCCGCGCTCGGCGGCTGACAGGGCGTGTGCGAGGGCCAGCGTCGTGGCCTGCCGATCGGTGGTGGCCATGCATCCATGTTCGTACGTATGTTCGAAAAAGGGAAGGGGGTGCCGGTGTGACACGCCGAGGGCGGCGACTTGGTCCTGGATCGGGGCCGGAACGGTTTTTCCCTTGGGGGGCCTGATGGGTGCTGATGTCCTGACTGGTCACGACTGGGGCGGGAGTGGATCAAAGATGGTGAAAGGGGTTTATCGACTTGTCATCACGCTTGAGGGCGAATGAGGGCTTCCGGGGTGGTTCGCCGGGGATTCGGTGGGCAACTCTGGTCTCGCGACGTCGATGACACCCACCGAGGCGGTCGGCCAACTGCCCCGGAAAAAGCCTTACTTGACGTACTTCCGGCACAGCCGGGCTCTGAGAGGAAACAACATGGCAAGCATCCGTACCGCCCGCGTTCTCGCCGCCGTCTCCGCCCTTCCGCTCGCCGCAGCCCTCTTCACCGGTGTCGCGGCCGCGGACAACGGTGCGATCGCGGACAACGGATCGAGCGCCAACGTCGGCACGGCCGGCATCATCGGCAGCGGGGTCGGTCACGACAACAACGGCAACTCCTCCACCACCCAGCAGAACGCGGTGGGCCACGGCGCCTCGAACCAGAGCAACACCGCTCAGGTCAACGGCTCGGTGTGGACCGCGATCCAGCAGGGCAACGACAACGTCGCCGTCCACTTCACCCAGCTGTGGTAAGCCCCGCCTGAGCCCTGGTGGGGTGTGGTCTGTGGGGATGGGCAGTGCGTCCGCGCGGCGGTGCTTCGGCACCGCCGCGCAGGCGTTTCCGACTCCTTCTGTGGCCCCCCTCTGCCGATTCGGCGGCCCCCTCCGCCGACCCCTCTCGACCTTGACAGCGAGCCATATCTGACGGACAGTCAGAAACCATGCATCTGGCTCCCACCGAACGCCAGCAGCGGCTGCGTGCCGAACTCCGCGCCTACTTCGGGTCCTTGGTCCCGTCCCCCGCCCCCGAGGACCCCGCCGAGCGCCGTGCCCTGCTGCGCCGCATCGGCGCGGACGGCCTGCTCGGTCTCGGCTGGCCCGTCGAGTACGGCGGTCAAGGGCGGGGCGCCGACGAACAGTTCGTGTTCTTCGACGAGGCGTACCGGGCCGGCGCCCCCGTCTCGATGGTCACCCTGAACACGGTCGGGCCGACGCTCATGAAGTACGGCAGCGCGGAGCAGAAGGCCCGCTTCCTGCCCGGCATCCTCCGCGGCGAACTCGTCTTCGCCATCGGCTACAGCGAACCCTCCGCCGGCACCGACCTGGCCGCCCTGAGCACCCGGGCGGTACGGGACGGCGACGGCTGGCGGATCGACGGGCAGAAGATCTTCACCTCGGGCGCCCAGCACGCCGACTGGATCTGGCTGGCCTGCCGCACCGACCCCGGGGCGCCCAGGCACCGCGGCATCTCGATCCTGCTGGTCCCCACGGACGCGCCCGGGTTCTCCTGGACGCCGATCGAGACGGTGGGCGGCCAGATCACGACGGCGACGTACTACGACGGGGTCCGCGTCCCCGCCGGCAACCTCGTCGGCACCGAACACGACGGCTGGTCGCTCATCACCAACCAGCTCAACCACGAGCGGGTCGCCCTCGCCGCGACCGGCATGCAGGCCGAGGACTTCTACGCGGCGGCGCTCACCGCCGCCCGCACCCCCGATCCGGTGACCGGACGGCGCCGTGTTGACGAGCCGTGGATTCGTTTTCGGCTGGCTGAGGCGCATGCCCGGCTGGCGGCGAACCGCCTGCTCAGCTGGCGTCTGGTGGGGGATGCGGGGGCGGGCCGGGTGGCCCCCGCGGAGGCCAGCGGGGTGAAGTTCGCGGGAACGGAATCGGCAGTCGCGACGTATCGCATGTGTCAGGAGATCGTCGGCGAGGCGGCATTGGTCCGGTCCGGCTCGCCGGGGGTGTTCGGGGACGGCGAGCTGGAGCGGCTCAACAGGGCGGCGCAGATCAACACGTTCGGGGGCGGGGTGAGCGAGGTGCAGCGGGAGATCGTCGCGACGATGCGGCTCGGGATGCGGAGGGGTGGCCGTGGCCGTGGGGACTGACGAGCTGGGGGCGCGGCTCAAGGCGTACGAGGGGCAGCCGGCCTCCCGGGCGGGCACCGGCAAGGACCCGGTCAACCTGCCCATGATCCGGCACTGGTGCGAGGCGATGGGCGACACGAACCCGGCCTACGAGGGGCCGGACGCGATCGCCCCGCCCACCATGCTCCAGGCCTGGACGATGGGCGGCCTCTCCGGGAACACGGCACGCACCGGCGCGTACGACGAGATGTCCGCCCTGCTCGACGAGGCGGGCTGTGTCTCGATCGTCGCCACCGACTGCGAGCAGGAGTACCTGCGCCCGCTGCGGCCGGGCGACGAACTGGTCTTCGACACGGTGATCGAGTCGGTGTCCGGGCGTAAGACGACGAAGCTGGGCACGGGCTACTTCGTCACCACGCGGACGGACATCCGGGTCGGCGAGGAGCTGGTGGGCGTCCACCGCCTCCGCGTCCTCAAGTACGCGCCCGCGAGGAAGCCGGCCAAGGCTCCACCGCGCCCCCGCCCGGTGGTCAACCGGGACAACACCGGCTTCTGGGAGGGCGTGGCCGAGGAGCGCCTCCTCGTCCAGCGGTGCGCGGACTGCGGCACCCTGCGTCACCCCTGGCTGCCGGGCTGCAACACCTGCGGCTCCCTCGACTGGGACACGGTCGAGTCGTCCGGCGAGGGCACGGTCTGCTCGTACGTCGTGATGCACCACCCGGCCTTCCCGGCCTTCGACCCTCCGTACGCGGTCGGCCTGATCGAGCTCACCGAGGGCGTGCGGATGGTGAGCAACGTGGTGGGGGTGCCGTACGACAAGGTGCGGATCGGGCTGCCGGTACGGGTGGAGTTCCGCCGGTACGACGACGAGGGCGGGGCCATGACCCTGCCCGTCTTCCGGGTCGTCGACGCGCTCGGCGCTCCCGGCGGGGAGGCCTGACATGGACTTCACGCCCACCGAGGCCCAGGCCGAGGCCCGTGACCTGGCCGCCAGGATCTTCGCCGACCTCGCCACCCACGAGCGGCTGCGGGCGGCCGGCACCGGCAGCGACCCGGAGCTGTGGAAGGCGCTGTGCGGGGCGGGACTGGTGGCCGCGGTGGCGGAGCTGGGCCTGCTGGGTCTGGTGCTCCTCCTGGAGGAACAGGGGCGCACCACCGCCCAGGTGCCGTACGCGGCGAGCTGTGTGTACGGACAGCTGGCGATCGCCGCGCACGGCACGGACGAACAGCGGGCGCGGCTGCTGCCGGGGATCGGGGACGGGTCGGTGGTGGTGACCGGGGCGTTCCCCGCCCAGCAGGGGGTACGGCCCTCCGCGCGGGGCGGGCTGAGCGGCACCGTCCCCGTCGTCCCGTGGCTGCGGGACGCCACCCATGTCCTGGTCGCGGACGCCGGCCGGCGGCTGTGGCTGGTGCCGCTCGGCGAGGGCACCGGCACCGGTGTCGAGGAGGTCGAGCTGACCGCGCCCTGGTCGGCGGGGCGGCTCACGCTCGACGAGGCTCCCGCCGAGATCCTGGGCGGCGAGGACGCCTGCCCCGACGTCCTGGCCACCGCCCGTACCGCCTTCGCCGGTCTCCAGGCGGGCGTCTGCGCGGGCTCCCTCGCCCGGGCCGTGGCCCACACCAACACCCGCGAGCAGTTCGGGCGCCCGCTCGCCACCCGGCAGGGCGTCCAGCTCCGCGCCGCCGACGCCCACATGGACACCGAGGCGATACGGGTGACGGCGTACGAGGCGGCCTGGCGGCGGGACGCCGGACTGCCGTACGCCGCGCAGGCGCTGACCGCGGCCTGGTGGGCGTCCGAGGCCGGGCAGCGGGTCGTGCACACGGGCCAGCACCTGCACGGCGGGACCGGCGCCGACCTCGGCCATCCCGTGCACCGGCACTTCCTGTGGGGCCGGCAACTGGACGCGTATCTGGGCAGCGGGAGCGAAGTGCTCCAGGAACTGGGGGAGTTGATCGCGAGTGGGAGTTGAGACGACCCGGCCGGGCGTGGGCACCGAGCTGCCGCCGCTGGAGATCCCGATCACGCGGACGCTGATCGTGGCCGGGGCGATCGCGTCCCGGGACTACCAGGACGTGCACCACGACGCCGAACTGGCCCGGCAGAAGGGCTCGCCGGACATCTTCATGAACATCCTGACGACGAACGGCCTGGTCGGCCGGTACATCACCGACTACTTCGGCCCGACGGCAGAGCTCCGCAAGGTCGCCATCCGGCTCGGCGCGCCCAACTACCCCGGGGACAGCATGGTGTTGACCGGCAGGATCGAGGAGCTGGACGACGAGACGCGCAGGGCGACGATCCGGGTGGTCGGCGCCAACAGCATCGGCAACCACGTGACCGGCACGGTGACCGTCGAACTCACCGGGCGCCTGGTGACCGTCACCGTCACCGACGAGGCGGACTCATGAGCGTGCGGGGCCGGGACTCGCTCGGCGGGCGGGCGGCGGTCGTCGGCATCGGGGCCACCGAGTTCTCCAAGGACTCGGGGCGCAGCGAGCTGCGGCTGGCGGCGGAGGCGGTGCGGGCCGCGCTGGACGACGCGGGGCTGTCCCCGGCGGACGTGGACGGGATGGTGACGTTCACGATGGACACCAGCCCGGAGATCACCGTGGCGCAGGCCTGCGGGATCGGCGAGCTGTCCTTCTTCTCCCGCGTCCACTACGGCGGCGGCGCGGCCTGCGCGACCGTCCAGCAGGCGGCGCTGGCGATCGCGGCCGGGGTCGCCGAGGTGGTGGTCTGCTACCGCGCCTTCAACGAGAGATCGGGCCGCCGCTTCGGCTCGGGCGTGCAGCACCGGGAGCCGTCGGCGGAGGGGGCGGCGCTCGGCTGGGTGCTGCCGTTCGGGCTGCTCACCCCGGCGTCCTGGGTGGCGATGGCGGCCCAGCGCTACCTGCACACGTACGGGCTGACCCCGGAGGCGTTCGGGCACGTGGCGGTGACCGACCGCAGGTACGCGGCGACCAACCCGGCCGCCTACTTCCACGGTCGCCCCATCACCCTCGCGGACCATGCCGCCTCCCGCTGGATCGTCGAGCCGCTCCGTCTCCTGGACTGCTGCCAGGAGACGGACGGCGGACAGGCCCTCGTCGTCACGTCGGTGGAGCGGGCGCGCGACCTGCCGCATCCGCCGGCCGTGATCGCGGCGGCCGCGCAGGGTGCCGGCCGGGCCCAGGAGCAGATGACCAGCTTCTACCGGGACGACCTGACCGGGCTGCCGGAGATGGGCGTGGTGGCCCGCCAGCTCTGGCGCACCAGCGGACTGGCCCCGGCCGACATCGACGTGGGCATCCTGTACGACCACTTCACCCCGTTCGTGCTGATGCAGCTGGAGGAGTTCGGGTTCTGCGGGCAGGGGGAGGCAGCGGACTTCGTGGCCGAGGCGCGGCTACCGCTGAACACGCACGGGGGCCAGCTCGGGGAGGCCTACCTGCACGGGATGAACGGGGTGGCGGAGGGGGTGCGCCAGCTGCGCGGCACCGCCGTGAACCCGATACCGGGGGCGGGCCGGGTCCTGGTGACGGCGGGCACGGGCGTACCGACGTCCGGGCTGGTCCTGACCTCGGACGGGTGAGGTCGCGTCCCCCGGTGTCCTCCCCCCTCAGGGGTAAACCCGCAGGAGTTCCGCGCCCGTACTCCACCTTCAGGAGGTGTAGGCAGCCCCACCCCTACAACCTGAGGGGGACTCGGCTTCGGGACCTGCGGCCGATCCGCCGTGACACCGCTCGCTCATAGCGTGGAGCCATGACCACACCCGTCTGCACCAGCGCTTCGGACGCCACTGTCTCGGCGAGGCAGACCCGCCCCTACGCCCGCCCCTCCTACCCGTCGTTCGCGTCGTACGTCAGGGCCCGCCAGCCCGTGCTGCTGCGCACCGCCCGGTCGCTGACCGCGAACCCGAGCGATGCCGAGGACCTCCTCCAGACCGCGCTCGCCAAGACGTACGTGGCCTGGGAGCGGATCGAGGATCACCGGGCCCTCGACGGCTATGTGCGCCGGGCGCTGCTCAACACACGGACCTCGCAGTGGCGCAAGCGCCGGGTCGACGAGTTCGTCTGCGACGAGATGCCGGAGCCCGAGCCGGTGCCCGGCGAGGGCGACCCGGCCGAACGGCAGGCGCTGCACGACGCGATGTGGCGGGCGATCATGAAACTCCCGGCGCGGCAGCGGGCGATGGTGGTGCTGCGGTACTACGAGGACCTGAGCGAGGTGCAGACGGCCGAGGTGCTCGGGGTCTCGGTGGGCACGGTGAAGTCGGCCGTGTCGCGTGCGCTGGGCAAGCTGCGCGAGGACCCCGAGCTGGACCTCGCCCGCTAGCGGCCCGAGCCGACGAGCCGGCGGGGCGTCCGGGGCGACCGGGGCGACCGGGGTGTTCGAAGCATCCGAACAGGCTTTGTTGGCTTTCTCCTAGTGACATACCGCCCGGTATGTGAGCAGAATCAGCGCAGCCCCTTTACCACCGAGTAGGCAATGTCGCCCCGGGAGGACGCCGTGCTGAGCACCATGCAGGACGTACCGCTGCTGATCTCAAGGATCCTGACCCACGGGTCGAGGGTTCACGGCGCATCACAGGTGATCACCTGGACCGGCGAGGGCGAGCCGCACCGCCGCAGCTTCGCCGAGATCGGCGACCGCGCCGCCCAGCTGGCGCACGCCCTGCGGGACGACCTCGGGGTCCGGGGCGACGACCGTGTGGCCACCTTGATGTGGAACAACGCGGAACACACCGAGGCGTACTTCGCGATCCCCTCCATGGGCGCGGTCCTGCACACCCTCAACCTCCGCCTGCCCGCCGAGCAGCTGGTCTGGATCGTCAACCACGCGGCGGACAAGGTCGTCCTCGTCAACGGCTCGCTGATCCCGATGATCGCGCCCCTGCTGTCCAAGCTGCCGACCGTCGAGCACATCGTGGTCTCCGGCCCGGGCGACCGTTCGCTCCTCGACGGCGCGACCGTGGCCGTACACGAGTACGAGGAGCTCATCGCCGGCAAGCCGACCGGCTACGACTGGCCGGAGCTCGACGAACGCCGGGCCGCCGCCATGTGCTACACCTCCGGCACCACCGGCGACCCCAAGGGCGTGGTGTACAGCCACCGTTCGATCTACCTGCACTCCATGCAGGTCAACATGGCCCAGTCGATGGGCCTGACCGACCAGGACATCTCCCTGGTCGTCGTGCCGCAGTTCCACGTCAACGCCTGGGGTCTGCCGCACGCCACCTTCATGACCGGCGTCAACCTGCTGATGCCGGACCGCTTCCTGCAGCCCGGCCCGCTCGCCGAGATGATCGAGCGCGAGCGCCCCACGCACGCGGCCGCGGTCCCCACCATCTGGCAGGGCCTGCTCGGCGAGCTCACCGCCCGCCCCCGGGACGTCTCCTCCCTCACCCAGGTCACCATCGGCGGTGCCGCCTGCCCGCCCTCCCTCATGACGGCCTTCGACAAGCTGGGCATGCGGGTCTGTCACGCCTGGGGCATGACCGAGACCTCGCCGCTCGGCACGATCGCCCGCCCGCCGGCCCACGCGGTCGGCACCGCGGAGGAGTTCGCGTACCGCCTCACCCAGGGCCGGTTCCCGGCCAGTGTCGAGGCCCGGCTCAGCGGCCCCGGCGGCGAACGCCTCCCCTGGGACGGCGAGTCGGCGGGCGAGCTGGAGGTGCGCGGCCCCTGGATCGCGGGCGCCTACTACAACGGCCCCGACGCCGAACCCCTGCGTCCCGAGGACAAGTTCAGCGAGGACGGCTGGCTGAAGACCGGCGACGTCGGCACCATCTCCCCCGACGGCTTCCTCACCCTCACCGACCGCGCGAAGGACGTCATCAAGTCCGGCGGCGAGTGGATCTCCTCGGTGGAGCTGGAGAACGCGCTGATGTCCCACCCGGACGTCGCCGAGGCCGCGGTGGTGGCCGTACCGGACGAGAAGTGGGGCGAGCGCCCGCTGGCCACGGTCGTCCTGCGCGAGGGTTCCACGGCCACCTTCGAGGCCCTGCGCATCTTCCTCGCCGAGGAGGGCAAGATCGCCAAGTGGCAGCTCCCCGAGCGCTGGACGGTGATCGCGGCGGTGCCGAAGACCAGCGTCGGCAAGTTCGACAAGAAGGTGCTCAGGAAGCGGTACGCCGAGGGCGAGCTGGACGTCACCAGCCTGTAGGCGCCCCGCACGGAAGCGCCCCGTCAGGGGCGCTGGGGGTACCCCCGGCCGAAGGCCGGGGGAGGAACTGCGCGACCAGCCACGCTCAACCCGCGGCCGAAGGTCCGCAGTTCCCCCACGGCGCTTCCTGGATTCAGTTCGTCCCGATCCGGGACAGCAGGTCCACGATCCGGCTCTGCACCTCGTTGCTCGTCGACCGCTCCGCCAGGAACAGCACCGTCTCCCCGGACGCCAGCCTCGGCAGGTCGGCCTGGTCGACGGCCGCCGTGTAGACGACCAGCGGCGTCCGGTTCAGCTGCCCGTTCGCCCGCAGCCAGTCGATGATCCCGGCCTGGCGGCGGTGCACCTGCATCAGGTCCATCACCACCAGGTTCGGCCGCAGCTGCCCGGCCAGCGTCACCGCGTCCGCGTCGCTCGCCGCCCGCGCCACCTGCATCCCGCGCCGCTCCAGCGTCGAGGTCAGGGCGAGCGCGATCTCCGCGTGCTCCTCGATGAGCAGCACCCGCGGCGGATGCTGCTCGCTGTCCCGGGGCGCGAGCGCCTTGAGCAGTACGGCGGGATCGGCGCCGTACGCCGCCTCGCGCGTCGCCTGTCCCAGCCCGGCCGTGACCATCACCGGCACCTCGGCCGCCACCGCCGCCTGCCGCAGCGACTGCAGCGCGGTCCGGGTGATCGGCCCGGTCAGCGGGTCCACGAACAGCGCCGCCGGGAACGCGGCGATCTGTGCGTCGACCTCCTCACGCGAGTGCACGATCACCGGCCGGTAGCCGCGGTCGCTCAGCGCCTGCTGCGTGGTGACGTCCGGCGCGGGCCACACCAGCAGCCGGCGCGGGTTGTCCAGCGGCTCCGGGGGCAGTTCGTCGTCCATCGGCTGCGGGCGCGGCGGGTCCGCGACCTCGACCGCCCCGCCCGGACCGTCCAGCGGCTCCGGGCCCTCGGCGGCGTTCACGTCCGGTGCGCCTATCGCGTACGACCGTCCACCGCCCTCGGTGGCCCCCACCAGCCGGGACTGCCCGGCCAGTGAGGGCTGCGGCAGTGACGGCTGCGGCAGCGGCTGGGCGGCGACCGGCTGCTCGGCCGGCGGATGCGGACGGGCGGACTGCGGGGATTGCCCGGACTGCGCGGACTGTTCGGCCCCCGGCTGCTCGGCGGCGGCACCCGGGTCGGGGCGCGTGCCCAGCTTGCGGCGCCGTCCGTTGCCGTTCGGCTGGTGCGGGGGCGGGGTCGGCGTCGGCTGCTGCACCTGCGCGGCCTGCCGCGAGAACGGCACCCCCTGGCCCAGCGTCCGCACACTGAACGCCCGGCCCTGCGTGGAGTCCGGGTCGATCCGTGCCGGTGCCGGAGTCGTCGCAGCCGCCTCGGCGGGCAACGGCTGGGCGGCACGCGCCGGTTGGGCGGCGGCGGGGGCGTCGTCGGCGCCCGGCCACTGCTGCGGTACGGGCGCCACCGGCGCGGCCTCCGCCGGAAGCGGAAGCGGAAGCGGCCGCGCGGGAGCCGGGACGGCGTCAGCGGCCGGGGCGGCCTGCCCGGGGGCCACCGGAGCAGCACCCGGCGGCTGCGGTGGTGGCTGGTTCTGCGGCGATGCCTGCGCCGGTACGGCAGCACCCGGCAACGCTTGCGGGACCGGAAGACCGGGCTGGCCCTGGCCCGCCGGCAGGGGCCGCTGCCCAGCGGCCGCCGGGGCGACGGGGGTCCCTGCCGCCGGGGCGACGGGGATACCGGCCGGGGCGGCGACCTGGGCCGCCGTCGGCCCGGCCTGCGCCGGGATGCTCTGCGGCTGCCCGGCCTGGACGGGGACGCCCTGTGGCTGCACCGGTTGCACCGGCGGCTGTCCGGGAGCGGCCGCCTGCGCGGGCACCGTCGGTACCGCCGCGGCCGCCGGGGTGTTCTCGGCCTGCGGCTGGCCGACCGCCCGCCGCCGACGGCCGGTCGGCGCGTTGGTGGGGTGCGGCTGCGGCGGGGTGTGGTCCTCGGCCTGGTCGTGCGCCACGGCGTCGTGCCGGCCCTCGTCGCCCGCCGCCTCCATCGCGTGGACCGGCTGCTCGGGGGTGCGGTCGGCCTCGGCGGGCGGCAGCGCGAAGACCGGGCGGGGCCCCGCCTGCTGCTGCTCCGCCCGCTCGGCCGCGGCGGCCAGCGCACGTCGTCGCCGCCCGCCGGACTGGCTCTCGTCGAACACCGGCTCGGCTGCCGGCGCGGCCGCCTGCTCGGACGGCGCCGAGGGCAGCGCGGGCGGCAGCGCCTGCCGCTCGTCGGGCTCACGCCGGGCGCGCCGCCCCGACGCCGGCACGGGCACGCCCTGCGGCGGAACGGTGCCGCCCAGTCCCGTACCCGAGGCGGCCGCCCCGGCACCCTGCTCGGCCGCCGTCACCACGGCGCCCTCGGCGACCCCCGGGTCTCCGCCGGCGTCGGCCGGGCGTCCGCGCCGCCGTCCGGTACCGCCGGACGCCGGCTCCGCGCTCTCGATGGCCGCGGGCCCGCTCTCCGGGCCCGCCGCCTCGGCGGTGCGCCGGCGTCGCCGCCCGGTCGGTGCGGCCGGGGCCTCGCCCTCGCCGCCCGCCTCGCCGGGCACGTCGCTCTCCAGGAAGGCGTCCACGGAGGACCGCCGGGCCCGCCGCCGCCCACCGGCACCGGTCTCGTCGGCGGCCGGGATGACGGCCACCTCGGTACCGGCCGGCGGGGGCACCGCACCGGCGCCGCCCCCGATCGGCACCTCCAGCACGAACGCGCTGCCGCTCATGCCCGGCACCTCGTGGGTCTGCAGCACCCCGCCGTGGGCGCGCACGATCCCGCGCACGATCGGCTCGTGCACCGGGTCTCCCCCGGCGTACGGCCCGCGCACCTCGATACGGACGACCTCGCCGCGCTGCGCCGCCGCGACCACGACGGTGTTGTCCATGTAGCCGCCCGCGGAGACGGGCGCGTTGCCGGTCGCGTCGACTCCTGCCACGTCCGCGATGAGATGCGCGAGGGCGACGGCGAGCCGCTGCGGGTCCACCTCGGCCTCGATGGGCGGCGCGTGCACGGCGAACTGCACCCGCCCGGGCCCGATCAGCTCCACCGCCCCGTCCACACCGGCGGAGACGACGGCGTCGAGCATGACCTTCGTGCGGTTGATGTCCTCCGACCCCGCGTCCAGCCGCTGATAGCCGAGCACGTTGTCGATGAGCTGGGTGATCCGCGAGTAACCGGCCGAGAGGTGGTGGAGCACCTGGTTGGCCTCGGGCCACAGCTGCCCGGCGTCGTCGGCGGCGAGTGCCGCGAGCTCCCGGCGCAACTCGTCGAGGGGGCCGCGCAGCGACTGCGCGAGCAGCGTCAGCAGCTGCTCGTGACGCCCGGAGAGAGCCTCGTACCGGTCCTTCTCGCGCTCGCCGAGGGCCGCGTACCGGTCCTCGTCGGCCGCCAGTTCCTCGGCGTGCCGTTCGAGCAGCTCCTCGACCTCGGTGACGTGCTTCTGGCGCAGCGCGGTCAGGTCGGAGGCGTGCTCCTCGGAGAGCCGCTCCAGCTCGTCGGCGTGCGCCTTCTCCTGGGCCGTCTTCTCGTCGACGACGGTGTCGTACGGCCGCCGGTCGGCGAACGTCATCACCGCGCCGACCAGCTGGTCGCCGTCGCGCACCGGCGCGGTCGTCAGGTCGACCGGCACCTTCTTGTCGCCCTTGGCCCACAGCACCTGCCCGCGCACCCGGTGCTTGCGCCCGGAGCGCAGGGTGTCGGCGAGCGGCGACTCGGCGTACGGGAAGGGGGAGCCGTCGGCGCGCGAGTGCAGCACGAGGTCGTGCAGCTCCTTGCCGCCGAGCTCACCGGCCCGGTACCCCAGTATCTGAGCGGCGGCCGGGTTCACGAGGACGATCCGCCCGTCGGTGTCCGTCCCTACGACACCCTCGCTCGCGGCCCGCAGGATCATCTCGGTCTGCCGCTGCGAGCGGGCCAGCTCGGCCTCGGTGTCGACGGTCCCGGTCAGGTCGCGGACGACGAGCATCAGCAGCTCGTCGCCGCTGTAGCCGTAACCGTCGTACGCCTGCTGCCCGTTCTCCAGGTTGGCGCTGGTGACCTCGACCGGGAACTCGGTCCCGTCGGTGCGCCGCGCGATCATCCGGGTCGGCTTGGTCCGCCCCCGCGGGTCCATGTGATCGGGCCGCCGCATCGACCCCGGGATCAGCCGGGAGTCGAACTGCGGGAGCAGATCGAGCAGCCCGCGTCCCACCAGCGCGGTGCCCGGGGCCTCGAAGGCCTCCAGGGCGATGGTGTTCGCGTTGACGACGGTGCCGTTGGCGTTGACCAGTACCAACGCATCCGGCAGCGCGTCCAGTATGGCTGCGAGGCGAGCAGCGCCTCGGGATGGCCTGCTGCTCACGAGACGCTTCCTCCCTGTTACCGCACCTTGCCGACCGCTCGGGCCATCTTGCCAACCGGCCCGCGGCGTGTCACGCGAGGGAGTCTAAAGGCACCGGTTGCGCTCGCGACGCCGGATGAGAGGGAGGTCGCACGACGAAGTGACGGCGAACATGTGACCGACACGCCTCACCTCCGCCGTACCTTCGCGAGACTTTTACGGAAGCGGGGTCGCGGCCGTGAAACGCCTGTGCCCGCCATTGGGGGCCGAGGTCCGTCCGTCAGCCGAGACGACCTGAGGTGCCGAGATCCGGCAGCAGCGGCACCATCCGGTCCCAGCGTCCGATCTCGCAGCCGTTGCTGCGGTCGTACGTCGCGTCGACCGGGCGGCCGGCCCAGGTCCCGGTGACATGGGCGGTGGCCGGGCCGCCGTAGATCATGGTGCAGGCGGTGCCCGGGGCGACCGGCGCGAAGGTGTCCCGGCCCCAGCGGGTGTTCCGGTCCAGCACCAGGCAGGCCCCGCCCACGTCCGGATGGCTGCCGGCGCCGGGGTGACAGGACAGCTCGTACGTCCCGTCCCGCCCGTCCCCGGCGTGCAGCACGGTGACGGTGAGGTGGTCGGCCGCGACGGCGGCGGAGGCGGGCAGGGCGGGGGCGGACCCGAGGACGGCGGCGACGGCCCCGAGGGCGCCCCGCACGGCGAAGTGCGACATGCCCTGCCCAACGCGCGCCCCGCCCGGACGTTGCGCGGCGCCCCCGCCGGAGGGAAGGGCTTTGCCCTGCGGCCCGGCTGCCTAGTACCGTGGGAGTCGATTGGTGACAGCGCGCTCGACTGTGTCATCATCTGCACGCACCACTCGCGCTCACGCGGGCGGCTGTGCTGGAGGCGTCGCCTAGTCCGGTCTATGGCGCCGCACTGCTAATGCGGTTTGGGCCTTAAAGCCCATCGAGGGTTCAAATCCCTCCGCCTCCGCACCTGACTCAGGGAGTCCAACCGTTTCGGTCTGGGCTCCCTGAGTCGCGTTCACGGCCCCGCCACCCGCACCACGCGACGCCCGGAACCACCAGATACGGCGTTTCCGCAGCTCACAAGGGGTGCGGCTAACGGATTTCACATGGCGGCGGCAGTCATGTAATGTTCTTCCTGTCGCCGCGAGCGGGCCGAAAGAGCCGGGAGCGAAGACAAAAAACCAAAGAACAAGCACTCGTAGCTTAACGGATAGAGCATCTGACTACGGATCAGAAGGTTGCAGGTTCGAATCCTGCCGAGTGCACACAGGTCAAAGGCCCCGGAGAGATCCGGGGCCTTTTGCGTTTCGGGGGTGTACAGCAGCCAGGTGCGCGGGCCGGTCCCGGGGCGGCCCGCGTGGGTGTGTCGTGCTTGGGGAGGGGGCGGCTAGACACGGTCCTGGAAGACGCAGTTCCACACGTGGGTGCCCGCGATGCTGCCGTCGGCGTGTACCGCCTCCAGCGTGTAGAAGTACGTGGTTCCCCGGACGGCCGTGGTGTCCGTGTAGGCGTGGGTATCCGCCGGCAGCAGTCCGGCGTGCAGCGGCTCGTACGCCTTCGTGGCCGCGTTCCACCGCCTGATCCGGTAGCCCGCGACGGTGTCGCACTCGGCCGTCTTGTCGCACCCCCAGCTGATGTGCGGCCCGTTCACGCCGGGGCCGCCGGTCAGGGTGTCGTAGCCCATGCTGCCGAGGTCCCAGTCCCGGGTGACCGTCACGGACGGCCGGACGTCCAGCTCGGTGGCATCGAGGGTCGCGACCTTCGGGTCGCTCGGGGGCAGCGCATTGCCCCAGCGGTCCTTGGCGACGACCGCGTACACGTACGTCTCGCCGTCCGGCAGGTCGCCGCACAGCACCGCAAGCGGGTCGCTCGTGCCCTCCCAGCAGGAGGTGGAGCTGAGCCACTTGACCGTGCCGTCCGCCTGCCGGGCGCCGTTCCAGACCACGTAGCGCTCGACGTCGTCGTCGGCCGAGGCCGCCCAGCTCAGCAGCACACCGTCGGCGCGCGGGGTGGCCCGCACGCCGGTGACCGGGCCGGGCGCGACGCGGTCGCCGGTGCGGACGACGAGCGGGGCGGAGAGCGCCGACTCGTTGCCGGCCGGGTCCACTGCCGCGACCGCGTACGTCACGTACGTGCCCGCAGGCATGTCCAGGTCGTGGCAGATGCCGCCGGTGCTGGTCTCATCGCTCTCCTCCGCGCAGGTCACCCGGGTGAGTGAGGCGGGGTCGAGGGTTCTGCCCGGCGAGCGGTAGACGTGGTAGGTCCCGCCGTTGTCGAAGTCCTCGTCGAAGCCGTCGGGCTGCTTCCAGTACACCTCGGTGTCGCCGATGCGGACCACGGAGCCCAGCGAGGTCGGGGACTTCGGCGGCGTCCGGTCGACGCCGTCGCCGGTGACATCGGCGTACGCCGACGGGTTGCCGAGCGCGTCGAGGGCGCGGACCCGGTAGTGGCGGACGGTGTTCACGGGTGCGCCGGTGCGGTACGACGTCGTGGTCGTCGTGCCCAGCGGCGTGAACGGGCCGGTGGCCGCGGAGGCGGCGTACACCTCGTACTTCGCGGCGTCGGCGACCCCCTGCCAGGCCAGCGTGGCCCACCAGGCGTCGCCGGTGACCGTGAGGCCGGTCGGCGTCGCCGGCCCCGTGCGGTCCACGGTCACGGCGGCGGCGTCGAGGCTGCCGGCGGACTCGCGGCCCGCCTTGTCGACGGCGCGGACCTCGTACAGGAAGGTCTGGCCCGTGGCGGGTGTCGCGTCCACGAAGGAGGGCGAGGTGAGCAGCGACGAACCGCTGACCTTCGCCCACTGGGTGGTGCTCAGCCGGCGGTAGACGCGGTAACCGGCGAGGTCCATCTCCTTGTTCGCGGCCCAGCGCAGGGTGGTCTTCCCGGTGCCCCGGTTGTAGGCGGCGGTGAAGCCGGTCGGGGCGAGCGGCTTGACCGTGTCGACGGCGGCCTCGGTGCGCGGAGCGTACGTGAACGCGGCGTTGGCGGTGCCGGTCCAGGCGATGTAGTCCACGCGCAGCGTGTGCTTGCCGGCCGGGACGGTCAGGTCGACGGTCCTGCGGGCGGTGGCGGAGACGTTCTTCCACAGGTCGATCTTCCGCACACCGTCGACGTAGACGCGCATGCCGTCCTGCGTGGCGGCGGAGAGCCGGAAGGGACCGCCGGATCCGAAGTCCCGGGTGAGGGACCAGCGGACGGAGAAGTTGTCTTTGGGGAGCGTGACGCCGGGCGGGTCGCCGTAGCCATAGTTCTCGGCGATGGCGGAGTCGCAGGCGGTCAGCTTCGGCGTACCGCTGAAGGTGGAGTTGCCGAAGTACTGCGCCTTCCAGACGGGAGAGGCGCAGGTGACGGCCGCGGAGGCGGGGGAGGCCGTGATCAGGCCGCCGGTAGCGGCGAACGCGGCCGTCGCGGCCAGCACGGTCAGCCGGGTACGAGTCATCACAGGGAGTGGGCCCCTTTCGGGCCTGTGAGAAGCATGTGAAACAGGTGGCGCCTGTGTGACCCATGAGGCGGGGACAGGGTTGCCCTGCGGACGTCGTCGATGGTCACGCCTTCATTCCGCCGCCTCTCTTCTCCTCAAGCGGTTGTCCGCCGTGGAGTCGGGTGTCGACCATCCGCCGCACAGCCCCGTGAGCCGGCGAGGCGGCACGCGCACGTGCCGATGTGGCTTACGAGTGAATTCAGCCGTTCGCCGGTCGGCCTGCGGCGCAGTGGCGGGAAGGCCCTTCTGCACACCGGACAGATCACGGGCAGGGAGCGCCCCATGCCGAAGTTCCTCATCCAGGCCACCTACACGCCCGAGGGCACGAAGGGCTTGCTCAAGGAAGGCGGGAGCGGCCGTCGCGCCGCCGTCGAGGATGTCGTCGCCGGCCTCGGGGGGACGGTCGAGGCCATGTATTTCTCCTTCGGAGAGGACGACTTCGTGTGCATCCTCGACTTTCCCGACGCGGTCTCCATGGCCGCCGTCAGTCTCGGCGTCAAGGCCAGCGGCGCGCTCCGCACCCGGGCCACGCCCCTCCTCACTCTCGACGAGATCGACGAGGCCGCCCGCCGCCAGGTCACCTTCCGCCCTCCCGGCGCGTAGGCCGAGACGGCGTCCGCGACGGCGGACGTCCCGGACGTGGACCGGCTCCGGGCCGTCCTGGACCGGAATCTGAGGCGGCTCTGGGCGGCGAACGGCTTCGTGCGGGCTCAGCAGGGTTCCGTCGGGTCGCTCCTGTTGAGCTTTTCCAGGTATGCGTGGGCGAGGGTGGTCGCGCGGGTGAACCAGTCGGTGAGGATGGCGAGTTCGTCGGGGGTGTAGTCGGCGAACAGGTTGGTGAGGCGGGCGTAATGGCCCGCGTAGACCGCCTCGACGCGGGTGACGGCTTCCGGGACCGCGGCGACGCGGACCCGGCGGCGGTCGTCGGGGTCGGGGCGGCGGGTGACGTATCCCGCGCGTTCCAGGCGGTTGAGGATGCCCGTCACCGCGCCGGTCGTCACGTGGGCGCGGGCGGCCAGGTCGCCCGCGGTCAGCAGGTCGTCGCCCGCCTCCAGGACGAAGGCGAAGCACGTGAGGTCCGTGACGTTCACCCCGAGCCGCCGGGCCAGTTCCTGCTGGCCGATCACGTGGGCCGCGATGAGGTGGTCCATGGCGGACAGCGCCCGGGCCGGGTCCGCGGGAGGTCGCGGCTTGCCGTGCATGGTCGTTCCCGTTTCCCTGGAGATCCGCGGATTCCCTTAGCGCGTGAGAGGTATGGGGAGTAAATTTCTCACTCGGTGAGGGATTCTAGTCGCCCTCGCGTCGGACTGGGTGTTTCCGCTGCCTATGAGGGGGAGACGGGTACGTGAGTCAGCACGACGAAGGCCACACGGTGGCAGGGTGGACCGGTACCGCGATCGCGACCGTCGGAAGCGGTCTGCTGGGACTGGGCGTCTGCACGGTCTCGGCCGCCGCCCTGATCGCGGGGCTCGCGGTGTGTGCCGTGAGCGTCCTGGTCACCTGGTATCTGCATCTCGCGGGGTGGGGCAAGCCGCCGGGCCCGCGGCCCCGGGCGCAGTGGCCCCTCCGGGTGCGGGACGCCGGCGCCCGCGACGGCCACCCCGGATGCGTCTCGTGCCGGCTGGCGGGCCGGGGACGGCGTACCGCGTCCGCGCTCCAGCCGGTGTCCGTCACCGGCGAGGCGGAGCCGGCGACCGCGGAGGCCGGCGGCTGATCGGGAGGAGGGCTCAGGATCCCGTCGCTCAACCGGCCTGAGGGTCCCTCCTGCCCGACTGGCTTGGGGGTCCCTCCTGTCCGACTGGCTTGGGGATCCCCCCGCCCAACCGGCCTGGGGATCCTCCCTGTCCAACCGGCCTGAGGATCCCCGGCCGCCGTCGGCTGCCCGGGCCGTTGTCAGTGCCGCCGTCTACCCTCGCGAGTGATGGCACAGGTGTGGAAGTGCTCGGGGCTGCGGTGGTCGGACGACGGACCCGTGCTGTGGTGGAGCGGCGGGCGGTGCAGTCCGCTCGCCCGGGGGAAGCGGGTGGCCTTCGGGATCGCGGAAGGGGGTGTGCGGGAGTGTGTGGGGGCGCGTGGGCATGCCTGTCCGACCCGGACCCCCGTCTCCGGCCGGAGTACCGGAGCCCGGTGCGAGGAGTGTGCGCGCCTGGACCGGGCGCACTCCGTGGCCGCCGACACCGTCGCCGACGATCCCCGGCCGTACCACGTGTATCTGGCGTGGTTCGGGCCCGGCATGGTCAAGGTGGGGATCACGGCGGTCGAGCGGGGGTCGGCCCGGCTGCTGGAGCAGGGGGCCGTGTGCTTCAGCTGGCTGGGCGCCGGGCCGCTGATGGCCGCCCGGCGGGCCGAGGAGCTGTTGCGGGCCGCGCTGCGGGTGCCGGACCGGATCCCGTACGGCGACAAGCGTGTCGTGCGGGCTCTGCTGCCGGCGGCCCGGGCCGAGCGGGCGGCCGAGATCGAGGGACTGCACGCGCTTGCTGTCGCGCTCGGCGGCTGGCCCGAGTCGCTCGTCCCGGAGCCGTGCCAAGTCGTCGATCACATGGGGGTGTTCGGGCTGGACGGGGTGGCCGCCGCCGTCGGTGAGGTGGCCCAGCTGGTGCCGGGCGGCGTGGTGAGCGGTGAGCTGCTCGCGGCGGCCGGGCCGGATCTGCATCTCGCCACCCGGCGCGGTGTCGTCGTCCTTGACACGCGCTTGCTGCCCGGGTGGGAACTGACCGCTGCCCGGGTCGGGGAGGAAGGCCAACTTCTGGTGCCGGTAAGGGAGTTCGAGGCTCCCCAGGACGGGCTCTTCTGAGTGCCGGCAGCCCCCGGAAGCCCTCCCCGTGCGGGAACCGCTCCGCGTGGGTACGCTCTCATCAGCGGCTCATCGGCGCTTCATCAACGGTCCGGGGCGTGGCCCGGACGTACATGATCCGCACAGCCCGGCGCGAGCGCGGTCACGAGTTCATGCACGCGTGATGGGATTCCCAGGTGTTCCCTGAGAGGCGCCTGTGTGTTTCTTAGGGAAATCACAGATTAGTGAAAGCGTGTTCTCAGAGGACCCCGACAAGGTGTCCACCATGACCACGACCTCGCCCCAGGGGCGCACCGAACTGCTGAGGCCGGACGGGAGCCCCGTCCGAGTGCTTGTGGTGGACGACGAGCTGTCGATCACCGAACTCCTTTCCATGGCCCTCCGATACGAGGGCTGGCAGATCAGGAGTGCGGGCGACGGCCAGGGCGCCATCCAGACCGCCCGGGAGTTCCGCCCCGACGCCGTCGTTCTCGACATGATGCTGCCCGACATGGACGGCCTCACCGTGCTGGGGCGCCTGCGGCGCGAACTGCCGGACGTGCCGGTGCTGTTCCTGACCGCGAAGGACGCGGTCGAGGACCGGATCGCGGGTCTCACGGCCGGCGGCGACGACTACGTCACCAAGCCCTTCAGCCTGGAAGAGGTCGTGGCCCGGCTGCGCGGGCTGATCCGCCGCTCCGGTGCGGCCGACCGGCGCTCCGACTCCGTGCTCGTCGTCGGTGACCTCACCCTGGACGAGGACAGCCACGAGGTCTCGCGGGCCGGGGAGTCGATCCACCTCACCGCCACCGAGTTCGAGCTGCTGCGCTTCCTGATGCGCAACCCGCGGCGGGTGCTCAGCAAGGCCCAGATACTCGACCGCGTGTGGTCGTACGACTTCGGCGGGCAGGCCAACGTGGTCGAGCTCTACATCTCGTACCTGCGACGGAAGATCGACGCCGGCCGGGAGCCGATGATCCACACCCGGCGTGGCGCCGGCTACCTGATCAAGCCAGCCGCGTCATGAGCGGGCGACGACGGCCGCGTACGCAGAAGCTACGAGCGGGAAAACCGCGCACCCTGCGGACCCGGCTCGTCGTCGCGTCCGTGGTGCTGATCGCCGTGGTCTGCGCGGTGATCGGCACGGTGACGACGCTGGCGCTGCGCTCTCATCTCTACGACCAGCTCAACGGCCAGCTCGACGAGGTGTCCGCGCGAGCGGCCGGCGGGTTCGGCGACCAGCCGCCGGACGCCATCAAGAACGGCAGCAAGCTGCCCGGCCAGCAGGGCACGGACGGCAGTTCCGGCTCCTCCGACACGGACGCGGCCGCCAGGAAGAAGCCCGACACCACGCCGACCAACCTGGGCCAGTTCGTCACCAAGGGCCCACAGCCCCCCGGCACCCTCGTCGCCAGCGTCGAGAACGGCTCGATCACCGACGCCAAGGTCGGTGACAAGACGAACGACGACCTGAACATCCCGCAGATGAACGCGCAGAGCCTGACGGAGGCTCAGCTCAAGGTTCTCGGCTCGGTCGCGCAGGTGGAGGGCAAGAAGTACACCGTCGACATCCCGGGCATGGGCAGCTACCGGGTCGCCTACGTGCACGGGAACAAGGGCTACTACTACGTCGGTATTCCGACCGCGGACGCCGACAACACCATCAGCACGCTGATCCTCGTCGAGATCAGCGTCACCGCCGCCGGCCTCATCGCCGCCACCCTCGCCGGCACCGTCATCGTCGGCGTCGCCACCCGCCCGCTGCGTCGCGTCGCCGCCACCGCCACCCGGGTCTCCGAACTCCCGCTGCACACCGGCGAGGTGAACCTCAGCGAGCGGGTGCCGGAGTCCGAGTGCGACCCGCACACCGAGGTCGGCCAGGTCGGTTCCGCGCTCAACCGGATGCTCAACCACGTGCACGGCGCCCTGCACGCCCGCCAGCAGAGCGAGATGCGGGTACGGCAGTTCGTCGCCGACGCCAGTCACGAGTTGCGGACCCCGCTCGCCTCCATCCGCGGCTACGCCGAGCTGACCCGGCGCGGCAGGGAGCAGGTCGGGCCCGACACCCGGCACGCCCTCGGCCGTATCGAGTCCGAGGCCGGGCGGATGACCCTCCTCGTCGAGGACCTGCTGCTGCTCGCCCGGCTGGACGCGGGGCGGCCGCTGCAGTTCGAGCACACCGACCTCATCCCGCTCGTCGTCGACACGATCAGCGACACGCGTGCCGCCGGCATGGACCACAACTGGCGCCTCGACCTGCCCGACGAGCCGGCGCTGGTCGCCGCCGACGCGGCCCGTATCCAGCAGGTGCTGATCAACCTGCTCGGCAACGCGCGCAAGCACACCCCGCCGGGGACCACCGTCACCGCCCGCATCGAGCGGCGCGGGCCGTGGATGTGCGTGGACGTCGAGGACAACGGGCAGGGCATCCCGCCGGATCTGCTGCCGCACGTCTTCGAGCGGTTCGCGCGCGGTGACTCCGCGCGGTCGCGGTCCACGGGGTCCACCGGACTCGGGCTCGCCATCGTGCAGGCCGTCGCGACCGCACACGGCGGCGCCGTCACCGTGGACAGCGTGCCCGGCCGTACGGTGTTCACCCTCTATCTGCCCGCGCTTGCCCCGGCGGCTCCCCAGCCTTCCCCCGAAACGAATTGGCAATCGCACTCACAGGCACAGCACAGTGCCACCACATGGGTGCAACAGGGCGCTTGACGAGAGTCGATGCCATGCGAACCGACTCTTCTCCCGGCACCCTGCCGGCGCGGGAGCACCTCCCGGCCGGCAACGCCGGAACGCCTGTCCTGGACGTAGTGATCCCCGTCTACAACGAGGAGAAGGACCTCGGCCCATGCGTCCTCAGACTGCATGAGCACCTCAAGCACACCTTCCCGTACGCGTACCGCATCACCATCGCGGACAACGCGTCCACGGACACCACCCCCCAGGTGGCGAGGCAGCTTGAGGCGGAGATCGCCGAGGTGAAGTCGTTCCGGCTGGAGCAGAAGGGCCGCGGCCGTGCGCTGCGGACCGTCTGGTCGGCCTCGGACGCGCCGATCCTCGCGTACATGGACGTCGACCTGTCGACCGACCTGAACGCGCTGCTGCCGCTGGTGGCACCGCTCATCTCCGGCCACTCCGACCTGGCGATCGGTTCCCGGCTGGCCCGCTCGTCGCGCGTGGTGCGCGGCGCCAAGCGGGAGTTCATCAGCCGCTCGTACAACCTGATCCTGCGCGGCTCGCTGCAGGCGCGCTTCTCGGACGCGCAGTGCGGCTTCAAGGCGATCCGCCGCGATGTCGCACAGGTACTGCTGCCGATGGTCGAGGACACCGGCTGGTTCTTCGACACCGAGATGCTGGTGATCGCCGAGCGCGCGGGCCTGCGCATCCACGAGGTGCCGGTCGACTGGGTCGACGACCCGAACTCGACCGTGCACATCGTGAAGACGGCGACCGAGGACCTCAAGGGCGTGTGGCGGGTCGGCAAGGCCCTGGCCACCGGTTCGCTGCCGCTGGACCGGGTCGCCCGGCCGTTCGGCGACGACCCGCGCGACCGTGACATCCAGGACGTGCCGAAGGGCCTGGCCCGCCAGCTCGTCGGGTTCTGCGTGGTCGGCGGTCTGTCGACCCTCTTCTACCTGGTCCTCTACAGCCTCTTCCGGGAGTTCTCCGGTTCGCAGATCGCCAACGCGCTGGCGCTGCTGGTGTCGGCGGTGGCGAACACGGCCGCCAACCGGCGCCTCACCTTCGGGGTGCGCGGCCGGGGCGGGGCGGTCCGGCACCAGGCGCAGGGCCTGGTCGTCTTCGGCATCGGCCTCGCGCTGACCAGTGGCTCCCTCGCCGCCCTGAACGCGGCGAGCAGCGACCCCGCGCACTCCACCGAGCTGGCGGTGCTGATCGCCGCCAACCTCGCGGCGACCGTGCTGCGCTTCCTGCTCTTCCGCGCCTGGGTCTTCCCGGACCGCGACGGCACCGGCCGGCCGGAGTCGACGGTGGTGGCCCAGCACACGCCGTCGTCCCCGACGTACACGACCGGCGGATACCAGCCGTACCAGCCCCAGGGCCCGCTCCCGCAGCGCCCGACGCAGACGCCGTACGCCCAGAACGGCACCACGACCACTCAGTTCCGCGCCGGTGAAGCCGCGGACGGCACCTGGAGGGACAGCACCATGCAGCTGCAGCCGGTGCGCCCCCACGACACCGAGCCGGGGGACCCCCGATGAGTACCAACACCGACCACACGACCCAGTGGGGCCCGCCCCCGACCGCGCCCCCCACGGCTCCCCCGCAGCCGCAGCACGCGCCCGACGCCCAGGCCGCCGCACCGGCACCGGCACCGGCCCCCGGGGCGGGTGAGCCGAAGCAGCCCTTCGTACGGAGACTGTGGCGCGGCCGCCCCGAGGACCCCCGCTGGGTGCGCCCGGCCTTCTTCGGCCTGCTGCTCGCCACCGCGGTGCTGTACTTCTACAACCTGAGCGTCAACGGCTACTCCAACTCCTTCTACTCGGCCGCCGTCCAGGCCGGCACCAAGAGCTGGAAGGCGATGTTCTTCGGCTCGCTGGACGCGGGCAACGCGATCACCGTCGACAAGCCCTCGGCGTTCATGTGGCCGATGGAGATCGCGGCCCGGATCTTCGGCCTGAACTCCTGGACGATCCTCGGCCCCGAGGTCCTCATGGGCGTCGGCACGGTCGCGGTCGTCTACGCCTCCGTGCGCCGCCGGTTCAGCCCCGCGGCCGGCCTGATCGCGGGCGCCGTGCTCGCGCTCACCCCCGTCGCGGCGCTGATGTTCCGGTTCAACAACCCGGACGCCATGCTGGCCCTGCTGATGGCGCTGGCCTGCTACTTCGTCGTCCGTGCCGTCGAGGACGGCAAGACGAAGTGGCTGGTGTGGGCGGGCGTGGCGATCGGCTTCGCCTTCCTCGCCAAGACGCTCCAGGCGTTTCTGATCCTGCCGGCGCTGGCCTTCGTGTACGCGGCCGTCGGCCCGCACACGTGGAAGAAGCGGATCGGGCAACTGGCCCTGGCGACGGTCGCGCTGGTCGTCGCCGGCGGCTGGTGGGTGGCGATCGTCGAGCTGTGGCCGGCCTCCTCCCGCCCCTACATCGGCGGCTCGCAGGACAACAGCTTCCTGTCGCTGACCTTCGGCTACAACGGCCTCGGCCGCATCAGCGGCGACGAGACCGGCAGCGTCGGCGGCGGTGGCGGCACCGGCACCGGGCGCTGGGGCGCGACCGGCTGGAACCGGATGTTCAACGACGAGATCGGCAGCCAGATCTCCTGGCTGATCCCGGCCGCGCTGATCCTCCTGGTCGCCGGTCTGGTGGCGACCCGCAAGCTGAAGCGGACCTCGGTGACCCGGGCCTCGTTCCTGGTCTGGGGCGGCTCGCTGCTGATGACCATGATCGTGTTCAGCTACATGGCGGGCATCTTCCACCAGTACTACACGGTCGCCCTCGCCCCCTACATCGCCGCCGTGGTCGGCATGGGCGCGGGACTGCTGTGGGAGAAGCGCGCCGAGCTGTGGGCGTCGATCACCCTCGCCGCCGCGGTGGTCTCGGCCGCGGTCTGGGGCTACGTCCTTCTCAACCGCACCTCCACCTACCTGCCCTGGCTGAAGTACCTGGTCCTGATCGGCGGTCTGGCCGCCGCGCTCGGCCTGGTCTTCGCGGGCCGGATCTCGCGGCAGCTCGCCCTCGGCGCGGCCGCGGTCGGCCTGCTGGCCGCGCTGGCGGGCCCGACGGCGTACACCCTCAGCACGGTGAACTCCGCGCACACCGGCTCCATCCCGACGGCCGGTCCGGCGGGCGCCAGCATGATGGGCTTCGGCGGCGGTGGCGGTCCCGGCGGCGGCCGGGGCGGCTTCGGCGGCGCCACGGGCGGCGGCACCACGCAGGGCCAGGGCCAGGGCCAGGGTCAGGGTCAGGGTCAGAACGGCACCGGCGGCTTCCCGGGCGGTGGCACCGGTGGTACCGGGGGCTTCGGCGGCGGTATGCCGGGCCAGAACCAGCAGGGCGGCAACGGCACCACGCAGAACGGCACCGGCGGCTTCCCCGGCGGTGGCCGGATGGGCGAGGGCGGCGGCATGGGCGGCGGCGGTGGCGCCGGCGGTCTGCTGAACGGCGCGACCGTCACCTCCGAGGCCAAGGCGCTGCTGCAGAAGAACTCCTCCCAGTACACCTGGGTCGCGGCGGCCATCGGCGCCCAGAACGCGGCGAGCTACCAGCTCTCCACCGGTGACGCGGTGATGGCGATCGGCGGCTTCAACGGCACCGACCCGTCCCCGACGCTGGCCCAGTTCGAGAAGTACGTGGCGGACGGCAAGATCCACTACTTCATCTCCTCCGGCACCGGAGGCGGCGGCATGGGCGGCAGCAGCAGCGGCACGGCCTCGCAGATCACCTCGTGGGTCGAGAAGAACTTCAAGAAGGTGACGGTGGGTTCGTCCACCTTCTACGACCTCACACAGAAGGCGAGCACCAGCTGACGGACTCCTGAACAGCGGCGCAAGGGCGGTGACCTCCATGGTCACCGCCCTTTGCCGTGCCCCGGAAACTGCGTTGTACGCCGTATAGGAACTGCCTTACGGTGTACAACATGACTTCTCAGGGCCACCCCCAGCGCTGGCTGATCCTCGGTGTCATCTGTCTCGCCCAGCTCACCGTGCTGCTCGACAACACCGTCCTCAACGTGGCCATCCCCTCCCTCACCCGGGAGCTGCACGCGGCCACCGCCGACATCCAGTGGATGATCAACGCGTACTCACTCGTCCAGTCCGGCCTGCTGCTCACCGCGGGCAGCGCGGCCGACCGCTACGGCCGCAAGAAGATGCTGATCGCGGGCCTGGTCCTGTTCGGCGCGGGTTCGCTGGCCGCGGGTCTGGCCAACTCGACGGGCCAGCTGGTCGCGGCGCGGGCCGGCATGGGCGTGGGCGGCGCGCTGCTGCTGACGACGACCCTGGCCGTGGCGATGCAGATCTTCACCGCCGACGAGCAGCCCAGGGCCATCGGCATCTGGAGCGCGGTCAACGCGCTGGGTTTCGCCGCCGGACCGCTGATCGGCGGGTTCATGCTCAACCACTTCTGGTGGGGCGCGATCTTCCTGATCAACCTCCCGGTGGCGGCGCTGGCCCTGGCGGCCGTCATCGCCCTCGTCCCCGAGTCGAAGAGCCCCCAGGGCGACCGCCCCGACCTGCTCGGCGCGCTGCTCTCCACGGTCGGCATGGCCGCGCTGGTCTTCGCGATCATCTCCGGCCCGGAGCACGGCTGGACGTCGGTGCGGGTGCTGGGCACGGCCGCCGTGGCGGTACTGGTGCTCAGCCTCTTCGCGTACTGGGAGAACCGGATCCCGTACCCGATGCTCGACCCGCACTTCTTCCGGGACCGCCGCTTCATGGGTGCCGTCGCCGGGGCGGTCCTCATCACCTTCGGCATGGGCGGCGCGCTGTTCCTGCTCACCCAGCACCTGCAACTCGTTCTCGGGTACGGCCCGTTGGAGGCCGGCCTGCGCACGGCGCCGCTCGCGCTGACGGTCGTCGCCCTCAACTTCAGCGGTCTGTCGGCCAGGTGGGCGACGCGGCTGGGGACGCCGGTCGCGATCGCGCTCGGCATGCTGCTGATGTCACTGGGCCTGGTGTCCATCGCCGTACTGGACGCGAGCGGTTACGGCGGCACGCTGCTCGGGTTGCTGCTGATCGGCGCGGGGTGCGCGCTCGCCAACCCGGCGATGGCGCACGCCATCATGAGCGCGATTCCTCCGGAGAAGGCCGGGGTGGGCGCCGGGATCAACGGCACGCTGGCGGAGTTCGGGAACGGGTTGGGGGTGGCCGTGCTGGGTGCGGTGCTCAGTTCCTGGGTGGCGTCGGGGAAGTCGTTGTCGGCGGGGTTGGGGGCGGGGCAGTTGGTGGGGGCGGCTGCGGTGGTGGCCGGAGGGTTTGTGGCGGCGGGGCTCCTCAGGAGGGCGGAGAAGAATGTCGCCTGAGGGGGAGGGGGGGGGTACTTGTCCAGCGGCGGGTGCGGGTGGATTGTGGCTGGTCGCGCCCACGCGGCGGAGCCGCATATCGGACACAGCCCCGCGCCCCTAAAAGCGGGACGCACTGCAGCCTTAGCATCTTGAGAAGTGATGGTGGAGGAAGGTGTCGTGATGGCGCGGGCCAGTGTGTGGCTGGAGGAGAAGGTCGGCAAGGGCGGTCGTAGTGGTCAGCCGTCCGGGCTCGACCGGGCCCGGATCACCTCCGTCACCGTCCGGCTCCTCGATGCCGACGGCCTCGACAAGTTCTCCATGCGGCGGCTGGCGGCCGAGCTCAACGTGACCGCCATGTCCGTGTACTGGTACGTCGACACCAAGGACGACCTGCTCGAACTCGCCCTGGACGCGGCCTTCGGCGAGCTGACCCTGCCCGATGCCGCCGTCGGCGACTGGCGGGAGCAACTGCGGGCGCTCGCCACGGAGTACCGCGCCCTGCTGGTCCGCCACCCCTGGCTCTCCCCGCTGGCCGGCCGCTACCTCAACATCGGCCCCCACTCGCTCGCCTTCTCCCGGGTGGTCCAGCAGGTGGTCCGCCGCGCCGGCCTGCCCGCCCACGGCGTGACCGGCGCGATCTCGGCCGTCTTCCAGTTCGTCTACGGCTACGGCACGATCGAGGGCCACTTCGCCGAGCGCGTGGCGGCGGCCGGCATGACCCAGGACGAGTACTTCAACACCGCGATGAACGCGGTGACCGAGGCCCCGGCGACGGCACAGATCATCGAGGAGTCCAGGGACCTCATGGCGGCGAGGGGCGGCGACACCGTCGCCGAGATGCTGGACAGGGACTTCACGTTCGCGCTGGATCTGCTGATCGCGGGCATCGAGGCGATGGTGGCGAAGGGCACCTAAGCGGGTCCGGCGAAGGGTGCTGCGGCTGCGGGCGCTGCGGTTCGGCAGCGCCCCGTACGGGGCGCTGGGGGAGGAACTGCGCGACCAGCCACGACGGCGCCCACCGCTGGCTCCGCGACACCGTCCGCCGGGCTCTGTGCACACCGGCAGCGGCTGCCGAGATCACCGCGGCGGACGCCGTCGCCCCCGAGTAGCCCGACCTGCGAAGCGAACTGCGCTTACGCGTCCGGCGTAGCCAACCGCGCCGGGAATCCCCCGGTGGCCACCGGCCCCCACTTCTCCGGGGTCACCCGGATGATCGACTTACCCTGCTTCACCATCGCCGCCCGGTACTCGTCCCAGTCCGGGTGCTCTCCGGCGATGTTCCGGTAGTACTCCACCAGCGGCTCCACCGACTCGGGGGAGTCGATCACCTCGGCGCGTCCGTCCACCTGCACCCACGGCCCGTTCCAGTCGTCGCTCAGGACGAGCAGGCTCACCCGCTCGTCCCGCTTGGCGTTCCGGGTCTTGGCCCGTTCGGGGTAGGTGGAGACGACGATGCGTCCGGAGTCGTCGACCCCGCAGGTCAGCGGCGACCCCTGCGGGCTGCCGTCGGCGCGTCGGGTGAGCAGGATCGCGCGGTGGCGGGGTCGTACGAAGTCCAGCAGTTCGTCGAGGGAGACGGCGGTGTTCGTCGCGATGTTCGGTGCCATGGCGTCAGCCTAGGGCCGCGGGGCCCGCTCAGCCTGTCCCTGCCGGGCTCATGTTCACGCCTGCGGCAGCGACTCGCCCTGGACCGCCTGGATCTCCAGCTCGATCTTGAGGGTCGTACCGATGGCGGCGATGCCCGCCTGGACCACCTGGTTGTAGTTCATGGCGAAGTCCTCGCGGTGCAGCTCGGTCGTCGCGCGGAACGCGGCGCGCGTGCCGCCCCACGGGTCGGCGCCGGTGCCGAGGTAGGCGAGGGCGAGGTCGACCGGTCGTACGACACCGTGCAGCGAGAGCTCGCCGTGCACCGTCCAGCGGTCGGAGCCGGCCGCCGTCAGGCCGGTCGAGGTGTAGATGATCTCGGGGTGGCGTTCGACGTCGAGGAAGTCGGCGGAGCGCAGGTGGGTGTCGCGCATGCCGTTGCCGGTGTCGATGGAGGCGGCACGGATGACCGCCTGGACGCGGGACTTGGTGACGTCGTCCGGGGCGATCTCGATCCCCGCGCTGAAGTCCGTGAAACGGCCGCGGACGCTGGAGATGCCCAGGTGCTGGGCGACCGCGCCCACGGTGGAGTGCGCGGGGTCCACCGTCCACGGGCCCGGCGGGGGCAGCTCGGTGCCGCCCTGCCGTGCCAGCGTCACCGTGCCGATCTCGGCGCGGCCGCTCGCGGTGACGATGGCGCTGGAGGCGGCGGGCGCGTAGCCCAGGGCCGTGATGATGACGGTGTACGCCCCCGGCGCGAGGGGGTTCGGGTCGCGCACCGTGCCCTCGTCGTCGGCCTCGGCGCGCAGCACCTGGCTGCCGGTCATGTCGGTCACCGTGACGACCGCGTGCGACACGGCCCATCCGTCCCGGGTGCGGATCCTCGCGGTCAGTCCCATCCCGTTTCTCCCTGCGAACACTCAGACGCTCATATGGTCAGACAGTCAAACGATTACAAATTGGCCTTATGGGACCGGCCCGTGGCGGACGCCTCCTTGTGGGCGCGCCCGCCACGGGCCGGAGTGCGAACTACTCGCCCGGGTGGGAGAGTTCGATGTCGTGGCCGTCGACACCGGCACCGTTGACGTTCAGGGCGGTGGCGACCGGCGGGTAGCCCGTCGCGATCACGGTGTAGTCACCGCCGTCCAGGTCGGCGAAGGCGTACGCGCCGTCCAGGCCGGTGGTGGACGTGCCGACCACGTTGCCCGCCGCGTCCACGAGGGTCACGCGGGCGTCGGCCAGCGGGCCGTGCGGGGCCCGTACGACACCCTGGAGCTGGGCGCCGGCGTCCAGGTCGACCTCGATCCGGGTGACCCCGGTGCTGCCGATCTCGACCGGCAGGGCGCGGGGCCGGTAGCCGGCCGCGTTCACCGCGACCGTGACGACACCCGGCACCAGTTCGCCGAAGCGGAAGTCGCCCTGATCGCCGGTGGCCGCGGTGGCCAGCAGGTCGCCGCGCACGTCGGTGACGATGACCATCGCGTCCTTGACCGGGAGCGCGCTCCCGGCGCCGCGGACGACGCCGCTCAGGCCGCTGGTGCCGCTCAGCAGAATGTCGTAGGGCACCGGCTCCTCGCCCACCACGACCGTGGCGGCCTGCGGCTGGTAGCCGTCGGCGGAGGCGATCAGCACGTACGAGCCCGCACCGGGCGCGTCCAGCCGGTAGGAACCGTCGAAGCCCGCGACCGAGCGGCCCAGCTGGCGGCCGGACAGCGAGATCAGGGTGACCGCGGCCTGCGCGACCGGGGCGCTCTCGGCACCGCGCACGTAGCCGTGCACCGGGGTGGAGCCGGAGCCGGCCGACTGCGCGGGAGCGGCGATGGTGGCCACAGCGGTGAACTGATCGGTGGCTTCCAGCGCGGCGGCGGCCTCCGTGGTGCTGCCCGCGACCGGGGCGGCCCAGCTGGGGACCTGCTGCTCCTCGACGGGAGTCGCGACCGGTGCGGCGACGGCGGCGGGCACGGTCTCCGGGCTTCCCGCGTTCTCGCCCTCGGCGGCCTGGGCGAGCCCGCCCTTGGTCCGCAGCGGGACCTCCTTGATGAACAGGCTGATCAGGAAGGCGAGGGCCGCGAGGCCACCGGCGATCATGAAGACGTCGGCGATGGCGTGGCCGTAGGCGCTCTCGACGAGGGTGCGCAGCGGCTTCGGGTACTTGCTCAGGTCCGGGATGCTGTCGGTGGACGAGCTGGAACCGGCCAGCGCGGCCTGGTACTTGGGGGAGAGGGAGGCGATGCCGTCCGTGATGTAGTGCGTGATCCGGTTGGCCATCACCGCGCCCAGCGCGGAGACGCCGACCGCACCGCCGAGGGACCGGAAGAAGGTGACCGTGGAGCTGGCCGAGCCGAGGTCGGCGGGGGAGACCTGGTTCTGCGTGCACAGCACCAGGTTCTGCATCATCATGCCGATGCCGAGACCCATCAGCGCCATGAAGATCGACATCTTCCAGTACGCCGTGTCGTACCGGATGGTCCCGAGCAGGCCCAGACCGGCCGTCACCAGCACACCACCGCTGACCAGCCACGCCTTCCAGCGGCCGGTGCGGGTGATGAACTGACCCGAGACGGTGGAGGAGACGAACAGACCGCCGATCATCGGGATCGTCAGCACACCGGACATCGTCGGGGACTTGTCGCGGGCCAGCTGGAAGTACTGGCTGAAGAACACCGTGCCGGTGAACATCGCGACACCGACGAACAGGGAGGCCAGGGAGGCCAGGGTGATGGTGCGGTTGCGGAACAGCCGCAGCGGGATGATCGGTTCCTTGGCCTTCGACTCGACCAGGATGAAGATCAGACCGAGGACGATCGAACCGCCGACCATCGCGAACGTCTGCCAGGACATCCAGTCGTACTTGTCACCGGCGAAGGTGACCCAGACCAGCAGCAGCGACACGGCGGCGGCGACGAAGAACGCGCCGGCCCAGTCGACCTTGACGTCCCGCTTCACGACCGGCAGGTGCAGGGTCTTCTGCAGCACGATCAGCGCGATGACGGCGAACGGGACGCCGACGTAGAAGCACCAGCGCCAGCCCAGCCACGAGGTGTCGGTGATGACACCGCCGAGCAGCGGGCCGCCGACGGTGGCGACGGCGAAGGTCGCGCCCAGGTAGCCGGAGTAACGGCCGCGCTCCCGCGGCGAGATCATCGCGGCCATGACGATCTGGGCGAGCGCCGAAAGGCCGCCGACGCCGACGCCCTGGACGACACGGCAGGCGATCAGCATCTCGGGGTTCTGCGACAGACCGGCGATCACGGAGCCCGTGACGTATATGACCAGGGCTATCTGGACGAGCGCCTTCTTGCTGTACAGGTCGGAGAGCTTGCCCCACAGCGGGGTGGTGGCCGTCATGGCCAGCAGCGAGGCGGTGACGACCCAGGTGTAGGCGGACTGGCCGCCGCCGAGGTCGCCGATGATGTGCGGCAGGGCGTTGGTGACGATAGTGGACGACAGGATCGCCACGAACATGCCGAGCAGCAGGCCGGAGATGGCCTCCATGATCTGCCGGTGGGACATCGGGGCCTGCTCGACGGCACTGCTGCCGGAGTCGCCTCCCCCGTGCTTGGCGTGAGCCCGCACACCGGCTGGTGTGGTCGTTGCCATGGGCTTCCTTTTCTTACGTCTTATGCGGGTGTACGGGTGGTCGTCGGTTCGAGTACGGGCGTGGGGGCGCGGGCGGCGGAGGTGACCGTGACCTTGTCCGTGGCCTCGGCCGTGGCCTTCGGGGTGCCCGGGGCGGGCGCCGTGCCGACGGCCGGCCGGGGGTGCGGGGCCGTGGCCCGGCAGTCGCCGAAGCTGTCCCGGAGCCGGGTCATCAGCCGGATCAGCTGGTCGACCTCCTCGTCGCTCCAGTCGCCCAGCCGCTCGGCGAGCAGCTGGGTGCTGCGCCGGGACAGGTCCACGAGGGTCGCCTCGCCCGCGGGGGTGAGGTGCAGGATGCGGGAGCGCTTGTCCGCCGGGTCGGGGGAGCGCTCGATCCAGCCGCGCTCGGCGACGTGCGCCACGTGCCGGCTGGTCACGGACATGTCCACGGCGAGCAGCTCGGCGAGCTTGCTCATGCGCATGGAGCCGTGACGGCCGAGCAGCGTCAGTACCGCGGCCGAGCCGGTCGGGCACTCGGGCGGCAGAATGCGGCCCAGGTCCCGCTTCACGGCTCCGACGGCGCTGAGCTGACGCGCCAGCTCCTCGAACTGCGCCTGCTTCGCCATCCCGCACACCTCCTCACGACCGTATTCGTTGCTTGGGGCAACCATAGAACTGCTTGGTTGCCACAGGCAAATAAGTCGGCGGGGGTGGGCATAAAAACTTGGCAAAGGCAAGTATTGCGAACGTAAACACGCAGGTGGGACGAGGTGGGTGCACAGGAGGCCCCCCACTTGGGCCGGACCCCCGGATTCGCTAGTGTCTCGGGCCATGGCTAACACCCAGGGCCCCCAGGGCAACTACGACCCCGCCGGCAACACCCAGATGTTCCGCGCGTTCGTCGACGAGGCCCCGCAGACTCCTCAGCAGACGTCGACCACCTACTCCTCCTCCGGCCCCCGCCTCGGCCTGATCCTCGGCGTCGTCGCCGTGGTGGTCGTGGTGGCGGCGGTGGCCTGGCTCGCGCTCATGTAGCTCATGCAGCTGAGGTAAGAGGGCTGCCGAGACGGCCGGTACGGCGGTCACACCGGCGGGCCGGCGGTACGACGAAGAGAACCCGGGGTCGCGCGCCCCGGGCTTTCGTCGTGCTCAGCTCCAGTCGACGGTCACGACCCGGGTCTCGACGTGCATGCCGAGCGGCACCCGCCAGTCGTCCACGCAGACCGTCCAGGTCCTGCTGATGCGGGAGCCGGGTGCGACCGGGGCCGGCAGGGGCTCCGTCGACGTGACCGTCGACCAGTCGATGCCCAGCAGGTCGATGATGTGCGTGCCGAGCGTGACCGTGCCGGAACGGACCGCCGTGCCGCCGGAGTTGGCGAAGGTGACGGTCACCTTCTCGCACCAGCGCTGGTCCGTGGCCTCGCGGGTGGGGGTGCTCCAGGCGAGGGCGGCGGGCGAGGGGGAGGCCGAAGAGGCGCCGGGTTGCGGGGAGTTCGGCGTCGCCGGATCGCCTGGCGACGGCTGAGCGCCGTTGCGGCGGGAAGAAGCGCCGGGGGAACTCGTCGTGAGGGACGGCGAGGTGGCCGTGGCGGCTGTGGTGGCCGTGGTGGCGGTCGGGGTCGGCTCGCGCACCGGAACCGTCGGTCTGTCCGCCCCCTTCGCCCCGTCCAGCGGGACCAGCGTCACCGACCCCGTCGGCCGTGCCGACGTTCTCGGTGCGCCGCCCGCCGCACCCACCGCCGTATAGCCGCCGTTGCCGCCGCCCGCGCACGCCGTGAGTGCCGAGGCCAGGCACGCGGCGACCGCCGAGGCCGCCGCGACGGCGCCCCACCGGCCGCCCGGTGCCCCGCGTGGACGCGCGGGGCCGGCCGCCGGTGCCGCGGGGGCGTCGGCCCCGCGGCCACTCGGTGTCCTGCGGATCGGCGTTCTGCGGACCGGTGTTCTGTGGATCTGCGTCCCAGGGATCTGTGTCCGGCGGAGAGGCATCGCGCCAGTGTGGCTGACACTCCGTCAGTAAGGAACCCGTAGGCGCGACTTCAGTCCGAGATCAGGCCCTCGCGGAGCTGGGCCAGGGTGCGGGTCAGCAGGCGGGAGACGTGCATCTGGGAGATGCCGACCTCCTCGCCGATCTGGGACTGGGTCATGTTCGCGAAGAAGCGGAGCATGATGATCCGGCGCTCGCGCGGCGGGAGCTTGGCGAGGAGCGGCTTGAGCGACTCGCGGTACTCGACGCCCTCCAGAGCCGTGTCCTCGTAGCCGAGGCGGTCGGCCAGGGAGCCCTCGCCGCCGTCGTCCTCGGGGGCCGGGGAGTCGAGGGAGGAGGCGGTGTACGCGTTGCCGACGGCGAGGCCGTCGACCACGTCCTCCTCGGAGACGCCCAGGACGGCCGCCAGCTCCGTCACCGTCGGCGAGCGGTCCAGCTTCTGGGAGAGCTCGTCGCTGGCCTTGGTGAGGGCCAGGCGCAGCTCCTGGAGGCGGCGCGGGACGCGGACCGACCAGGAGGTGTCCCGGAAGAACCGCTTGATCTCGCCGACCACGGTCGGCATCGCGAACGTGGGGAACTCCACGCCCCGTTCGCAGTCGAAGCGGTCGATCGCCTTGATCAGGCCGATGGTGCCGACCTGGACGATGTCCTCCATCGGCTCGTTGCGGCTGCGGAAGCGGGCCGCCGCGTAGCGCACGAGGGGGAGGTTGAGTTCGATCAGGGTGTCCCGGACGTAGGCACGCTCGGGGCTGTCCTCTTCGAGTGCGGCAAGGCGCAGGAACAGGGAGCGGGACAGGGTGCGGGTGTCGAGGCTCTCCGAGACCACCGGGAGTTCCGGGGCCGGAGGGGCCTCCAGCGCCGGGGCGCCGTCGATCGCGCCATCGATGCTGTCGAGCACGTCGATGGCGTCGAGCTCCTTGGGCGCTGCCTCGCTTTTCGTGGGCGTGAGCACCTTCGAGCTGCCCTGGTCTGCGGACATGCCACCCCCTTTGGGTCGCGGGACGGTAGCGGCGGCGTTCCCTGCTGGGAACGATGCCTTCACCTGAATACCGGAGCCGGAGCCCCGGCAAACGCGCTTCCCGCAGAATGTCACATGTCGGCAACACGCTGTAGTGACATGTCGACATGCGAGACGCGAATCCGCCCTGGAAGAAGGGGGTCTGACGCTTTTTCGACCCTCAACTGTCGGGAAGTGCGCTGGTGAGCGATTCGCTCGCGATGGTGATGGCTCGATCCTGTTTGCGGTTACGGTCTCACCAAGTCGCCCAAGGTGGATCTCGGACCGGTAACGGGCCCCCGGGACGGGCCTAGGCCTCGATGCGGTTGGCCGAGCGCAGGCGCTGGAAGCTGCGGGCCAGGAGGCGCGAGACGTGCATCTGGGAGACGCCGAGCTCCGCGCTGATCTGGGACTGGGTGAGGTTGCTGTAGTAGCGCAGCAGGAGGATCCGCTGCTCCCGTTCGGGGAGTTGGACGAGCAGGTGGCGGACCAGGTCGCGGTGTTCCACGCCGTCCAGAGCCGGGTCCTCGTAGCCGATGCGGTCGAGGAGGCCCGGCAGCCCGTCGCCCTCCTGCGCGGCCTCCAGGGAGGTCGCGTGGTACGACCGGCCGGCCTCGATGCAGGAGAGCACCTCCTCCTCGCTGATCCGCAGCCGCTCGGCGATCTCGGCGGTGGAGGGGGAGCGGCCGAAGGCGGTGGTCAGGTCCTCGGTCGCGCTGTTGACCTGGACCCACAGCTCGTGCAGCCGGCGCGGTACGTGCACGGTGCGGACGTTGTCCCGGAAGTAGCGCTTGATCTCCCCGACGACGGTCGGCATCGCGAAGGTCGGGAACTGCACGCCCCGGTCCGGGTCGAAGCGGTCGATAGCGTTGATGAGCCCGATGGTGCCGACCTGGACGACGTCCTCCATCGGCTCGTTGCGGGAGCGGAAACGGGCGGCCGCGTAGCGCACGAGCGGGAGGTTCGCCTCGATGAGCGCCGCGCGCACCCGGTTGTGCTCCGGCGTGCCCGGCTTGAGGTCCTTGAGCTGACCGAAGAGCACCTGGGTCAGCGCCCGGGTGTCGGCGCCCCGCCGCTTCTCCGGGGCGGGGGCGGCGGCTTGGGCGGGGGCGGCGGGGGTCTGGGCGGGGGTCTGAGGGAGGGCCTGGGCGGGAGTCTGGGCTGGGGCGGGCGCCTCTTCCTGGGGCGGCGCAGAACTGGCCGACACGGTCAACGCCACCTCTTCATCGGTCAATCATCCGTCAAAAGCGGTCATAGCATCACAAGACATGTGCACTGTGTGCAAGCACCTGGTAACGTCGTGTTGGGTATTAATACCGGCAAGTTGGGGCATGATGTGCAGAAAAGCCCCCCGCCTGACAGGCGAGGGGCTCGGGATCCGGAAGCCGCCGTGCGGCTCAGAACTCGTAGTCGGCGATCACCCATGTGGCGAACTCCCGCCACTGCGCCGCGGCCGCCTGGTGGGCCGGGTGCTCCAGGTACCGCTTGAGCGCGTCCTGGTCCTCGACCGCCGAGTTGATCGCGAAGTCGTGCGCGATGGGGCGGTCGGTGATGTTCCAGCCGCACTCCCAGAAGCGCAGCTCCTCGATCTGGTCGCCCAGTGCGAAGAAGGCCTCGGCGCCCGCGACGGCCCGCGGATCGTCGCGCCCGACGCCCTCGTTGAGCTTGAAGAGGACCAGGTGGCGGATCATGAGTACTCCCGGTGCGTCTACTTCGCCCCGTCGGCCAGCCAGGTGAAGAAGTCACCGACGGCCTTCGCGGCGTCCGATATGCCCTGAAAGACTATCTGGACCCAGTCCGCCGCCTTGGGTGGGTCCGTGATGATCACATAGAGCGCGAAGATCACGAGTACGTAGACGGCGATCTTCTTGGCGTTCACCGCCACCTGGCCTCTCCCCTGTCACTTCCCCCGGGTTCCCCCGGTTGCCGGGCGCGAGTGTAACCCTCCGATCGTTTTGTATGACCAACGGCGCGATGGGTGCCGGATTTTTTTCTCCGAATCTCCGAATCTCCCAAGCAGGAGCCGACCGCGTGAACCGATCGCGGGGGCCGCTCCGATGAAGGGCCGAGGCAACGGAGGCGAACCCGGGTCGACCGGGGGCGAGAGGGAGAACGCGGATGTTGATGACGACGATGGCCTTCGGGCTCGTCACCCTGCTGATCGTGCTCGTCGTGGCGGCACTGCTCGACTGTGTCCGCACGCCGGCGGAGCGGGTCAGGTACGTTCCGAAGTGGCTCTGGCTGCTGTTCCTGCTCCACGCCCCGGTCTTCGGGGCCCTCGTCTGGAACTACGCGGGCAAGCGCCCCGAGCCGCTGGGATAACCGAAGGAAGGGCGGCTCCGATGCGGAGCCGCCCTTCCTTCGACAGCGGTAGCGGAGGGATTTGAACCCTCGGTGACTTGCGCCACACTCGCTTTCGAGGCGAGCTCCTTCGGCCGCTCGGACACGCTACCGAGGGAGACCTTACAGCACGGGGGGCCGTGCTCTGAAATCGGTATTCGGGGGCCGGGGAAGGCCCCGGCGGGTGTGTCGGCGGGTGCCTCGGCGGGTGTGTCAGCGGGTGCGGAAGAAGTCCGTGAGGAGGCGGGCGGATTCGTCCGCCAGGACGCCCTCGACGACCTCGGGGCGGTGGTTCAGGCGCCGGTCGCGGACGACGTCCCAGAGGGATCCCGCGGCGCCGGCCTTCTCGTCGCGGGCGCCGTAGACGACCCGGTCCACCCGGGACTGGACCAGGGCGCCGGCGCACATCGTGCAGGGTTCCAGCGTGACGACCAGGGTGCAGCCGGTGAGCCGCCACTCCCCCAGCGCCGCGGCGGCCCGGCGCAGGGCGAGGACCTCGGCGTGCGCGGTGGGGTCGCCGGTGGCCTCGCGTTCGTTGTGCCCGGCCGCGAGGACCGTCGTACCGTCCGGGGACAGCACGACGGCGCCGACGGGGACGTCTCCGCCCCGTACGGCCCGGCCGGCCTCGTCCAGGGCGAGCCGCATCGCGGCCCGCCAGCGGTCACGTACCGGGTCGGGGGACCCGGGGGCCTCGTGGAGGGTCAGCGGACGGTCTCCAGGACGTCGGAGGCGCCCAGGGCCTCGGCGATCTCGCCGAGCGCGTCCTCGTCCAGGGTCAGCAGCTCCTTCGCGCTCACGCCCAGGTCGTCCAGGATCGCGGCGTCGCCGACCGGGCCGGCCGGCACGGCGGAACCGTCCGCGTCGTCGTCCTCCTCGGCGTCCGGCTCACCGTCCTCGGTGCCGTCGAGGTCGAGGGCGTCCAGGTCGTCGTCTTCGTCCTTGGGCTCCCTTCCGAGCAGTTCGTCGGTGAGCAGGAGCTCGCCGTACGAGCTGCGGGCGGCGGCGGCTGCGTTGGAGACGAAGACCCGGGGGTCCTCCTCCCCGTCGACGCGCACGACGCCGAACCACGCGTCTTCCTGCTCGATGAAGACGAGCACCGTGTCGTCGGCCTCGGAGGCCGATTCCCGGGCCAGGTCGGCCAGGTCCGACAGGGTCTCCACATCGTCGAGCTCTGTGTCGCTCGCTTCCCACCCGTCTTCGGTGCGCGCGAGCAGTGCGGCGAAGTACACCGTGACTCTCCCACTGGTCTTAGGCGTGCCGGTTGGGGGTCCCCCCGGCGGAGGTTCTGGGCGGGGAGAGCTGTGCTCCGAGCCCCGCCCACTCGGAATCGTGGCAGAAACAAGGCCTTCAGGGGACGTCTTCGGCTCCCTGTGTCTGGCAGTTTTGATCGCACGTATGCAAAGAGCCATCCATGCGTCCGTCAACGCAGTCACCAGCGCACTCGTTGCCGCCACCTGCGGATCGTACGCGGGTTTTCCCGTGGCCCACGCACGGCCTTCCCCATGACGGACCGCAACGCGCCACAAGGAGTGGATCTTTGCCGAAGGATCGGCTTTACGACTCTTGCCGAGTCTTGCCAACTCTTGGCGAGTCCTGCGGACTCCTGCCGGTCTTGTGGGCTCCTGCCGGTCTTGTGGCCTACCGATTCCTACCAGCGGAACGTCCGCATGCGCAGCGCGTGCCGCAGCCGGGCCGCCTTGGCACGGCGGGGCTGGACCCGGTCGCGCAGCGCCCGCGCCTCGGCGAGCTCGCGCAGGAACCGGGCCCGGCGGCGCCGCCGCTCGGCCTCCGTCTCACCCTCGGGCGCGCCGTACGCACGGTCCGGCCGTTCGGGCGGCTCACGAAGCTCGGGCACGGTCGCATCACCCCCAGTCCGACACCTCCACTTTCCCCCGGATGGGGGGTTTGATGCCAGGCTGGGGAGGCGCCGGCCTGCGCGAGGTGTGCGGGGGCGCGGTTACTGTTGTGGACATGCGTCTCCACGTCGTCGACCACCCCCTGGTCGCCCACAAGCTCACCACGCTGCGCGACCAGCGCACCGACTCCGCGACGTTCCGGCGGCTCGCCGACGAACTGGTCACCCTGCTCGCCTACGAGGCGACGCGGGACGTGCGGACCGAGGCCGTCGACATCCAGACCCCGGTGTCCGCCACGACCGGCGTCAAGCTCGCCCGTCCGCGCCCGCTGGTGGTGCCGATCCTGCGGGCCGGGCTCGGCATGCTGGACGGCATGGTCCGGCTGCTGCCGACCGCCGAGGTGGGCTTCCTGGGCATGATCCGCAACGAGGAGACGCTGCAGGCGTCCACGTACGCCTCGCGGATGCCGGAGGACCTCTCCGGGCGCCAGGTGTACGTCCTGGACCCGATGCTGGCCACGGGCGGCACGCTGGTCGCGGCGATCCGCGAGCTCATCAGGCGCGGCGCGGACGACGTCATGGCGGTCGTCCTGCTGGCCGCGCCCGAGGGCGTCGAGCTCATGGAGCGGGAGCTGGCGGGGACTCCGGTCACGGTCGTGACGGCGGCGGTGGACGACCACCTCAACGAGCACGGGTACATCGTGCCGGGGCTGGGGGACGCGGGGGACCGGCTGTACGGGGCGGCCGAGTAGCCGACGGTTCGTCCCTGTGGGGCGTTCGCCCGGGCGCCGTAGGGGTGCGGGTGCGTCGGCGGCTGCGGGTTCGCCGTGGCTGGTCGCGCAGTTCCCCGCGCCCCTTTGGGGCGCCGTGGCGGTGTGGGTGCGTCGGCGGCTGCGGGTTCGTCGTGGCTGGTCGCGCTGTTCCCCGCGCCCCTTTGGGACGCCGTGGAGTCTCGTGTCTTTGACCGCCGCCAGGGTGATCAGCCACGACGGCGGAGTTCGGCGGTGACCTGCTCTCAGCAGGTCTTCTTCGACGTCGATGCCGTTGGCCTGGGGGCGGACAGGGCCGTGATGGCCTTTGCGGCCGTTGCCTGAGGGGTCAGGGTCTTGAAGGCGTTGCCGATGATCAGGTCCACGGCGGTGCCCTTGCGGCCTGCCTCCGTGCGCTGGTCGGCCGCCGTCACCTGGGTGGCGAGGACCGGGAGCGAGGTCTTCAGGGCCGTGGCCGGGCCGAGCAGTATCGCCGTGCCCTTGACCTTCTGGTCGAACTTCGCCGGCGCGTTGCCGACGTCGCCGATCTTGAAGCCGCGCTTCTTCAGTTCGTCCGCGGTGTCCTTGGCCAGGCCCGTGCGGGTCGTGGCGTTGTAGACGTTCACCGTGATCTGGGCCGGCTTCGGGAACACCGCGGCCGTCGTACCGGCGGACGCGCCGGCCGCGGGGCTCGCGCTGGCGGCGGCCTGCTTGACGCAGTCTCCCGCCGCGCCGGCCGCCGAGGCCGTCCCGCCGTCGCCCGTGAAGACGTCGATGAGCTGCAGGGTGCCCCAGCCGACCAGGCCGAGCGCGGTGACGGAGGCGACCACGGAGAGGACGAGCCGGGCACGCCGCCGGCGCGGGCGCATGCGAGGGTATTTGTCCCCTGTGATCCGGTACTGGCCGCCCATGCCGGGGGGAGTCAGCATGCTCATGAGCGCAGCGTAGTGCGCCACGGGGGCGTTGACTAATAGATGATCATCTGACGGTCCACGGTCCAACCCGAAAGGGCCAACCGGCGGCAAATGCCCGATGGCCTACGGGTGTCAGTCGAGTTCGAGCACGCGCGCGTGCAGCACCTGACGCTGCTGCAGGGCGGCGCGGACCGCGCGGTGCAGCCCGTCCTCCAGGTACAGGTCGCCCTGCCACTTCACGACGTGCGCGAAGAGGTCGCCGTAGAACGTCGAGTCCTCGGCGAGGAGGGTCTCCAGGTCGAGCTGCCCCTTGGTCGTCACGAGCTGATCGAGGCGGACCGGGCGCGGTGCGACGTCCGCCCACTGCCGGGTGCTCTCCCGGCCGTGGTCGGGGTACGGTCGGCCGTTTCCGATGCGCTTGAAGATCACACGGAAAGCCTACCGGTCCAGACGTTCCGGGCGCAGCCATGGCGACCGAGTGCGACGCTGGAAAAGACACCGTAAAGGTCATCAAGTGGGCTAAACGGGAACAGGGGGTCCGATGATGAGTGCCGGTGACGCCGACGAAGCGGGCGCCAAGGACCCCGCGGGCGCCGCCGATCCCGTGGTCGCCGAGATCGCCGCCGGGTACGCCTTCGCCGGTCAGGCGCTGGATCTCGGCGCTGTTCTCCGGGACGGCCGGTGCTTTCCCGGCGCGCAGGTCCGCATCCCGCTCCCCATGCTCAACCGCCACGGCCTGGTCGCCGGCGCCACCGGCACCGGCAAGACCAAGACGCTCCAGCTGATCGCCGAGCAGCTCTCGGCGCACGGCGTCCCGGTGTTCCTGGCGGACGTCAAGGGCGACCTGTCCGGTGTCGCCAGGCCCGGGCAGGCGAACGACAGGGTCGAGGGCAGGGCGGCCGAGGTCGGCCAGCAGTGGACGGCGACCGGCTTCCCCGCCGAGTTCCTCGCGCTCGGCGGCCTCGGCCACGGCATCCCCGTCCGCGCGACGGTCACCAGCTTCGGCCCGCTGCTGCTCGCCAAGGTGCTCCAGCTCAACCGGACCCAGGAACAGTCCCTCGGCCTGATCTTCCACTACGCCGACACCAAGGGCCTGGAGCTGATCGACCTCAAGGACCTCAGGGCGGTGGTCGCCTTCCTCACCTCCGCGGAGGGCAAGGCGGAGCTGAGGGACATCGGAGGCCTTTCGACGGCCACGGCCGGGGTGATCCTGCGCTCGCTCACCGCATTCGAGGCCCAGGGCATGGCGGACTTCTTCGGCGAGCCGGAGTTCGACACGGCCGACCTCCTGCGCACGGCACCGGACGGCCGCGGCATCGTCTCGGTGCTCGAACTCCCCACCGTCCAGGACAAGCCCCTCCTCTTCTCCACCTTCCTGATGTGGCTGCTCGCCGACCTCTTCCACGACCTCCCCGAGATCGGCGACGCCGACCGGCCCAGGCTGGTCTTCTTCTTCGACGAGGCGCACCTGCTGTTCGACGACGCCTCGAAGGCCTTCCTGGACTCGATCACGCAGACCGTGCGCCTCATTCGCTCGAAAGGGGTCGGCGTCTTCTTCGTCACGCAGACCCCGAAGGACGTACCGTCCGACGTCCTCGGCCAGCTCGGCAACCGCGTCCAGCACGCGCTCAGGGCCTTCACGCCGGAGGACCAGAAGGCGCTGCGCGCTACCGTGCAGACCTTCCCGAAGTCGTCGTACGACCTGGAGGAACTGCTCACCGTGCTCGGCACCGGCGAGGCCGTGGTGACCGTGCTCGGCGAGACGGGCGCCCCGACGCCGGTCGCGGCGACCCGGCTGCGGGCTCCCGAGTCGCTGATGGGGCCGGTGGACGCGGCGGAGCTGGACGCGGCGGTGCGCGGGTCCGCGCTGCACGGACGTTATGCACAGGCTGTGGACCGGGAGTCGGCGTACGAGAAGCTGCAGCGGACGCCGGCCGAGCCGCAGGCCCCCGAAGTCCGCAGAGAAGAACCGTCGCTGGTCGAACAGGTGGTCGGCAGCGGGATGTTCAGGTCCCTCGCCCGGTCGGTGGGTACGCAACTCGGCCGTGAGATCACCCGGTCGCTGTTCGGCACGGCCCGCCGACGCAGGTGAGCCGGGCGCCCGCACGGGGCACCCGGCTCAGCTCCGCGGGATCAGCCGCGCTTCTGCTCCTGCGGCCGCGGCTGTGGCGGTTCGGCCGTCTTCGTCTCCGGCTTCGGTGTGCTGCGAACGGCTTCCGCGCGCAGCAGGGCGCGCAGGACCGCGTACGGGTCTGAGGACATGACTGTGTTCCTTGCGTAGAGCTGACTGAGCTGGACTGACCTGGGGGAGTGCGGGACAGGCCGGTCGGTCAGCAGCGCAGGACCACGGTGCGCAGGAGGGGCGTGGCGTACGGCGGACACGGTGCCGTCGGGCGGGGACGGTGGCGGTCCGACGGGCCGGCGGGAGCCGGGTCGGGGAGCGGCGCGGGGCGCTGGGGTACGTCGGCGCGGTGGACGGTGCGGGCGGGTGGCCGTAGCGGGATGTCGAGGACGTCGTGCTCGACGGTCTCCGCCGAGACGGCCGGGGCGGCCGCGGCGAGCGCCTCGGCCGCCGTCGGGACGCCGGCCAGCAGCAGGACGAGCAGCAGCACGAGCGCCCGCGGCCAGGCGGGGCCTGACCGCGGGCGACGTCCGGTCGAGGGACCGCTGCTCATGCCGGTCATCTCCCCACGGAGTGGGCGCTGTTCATCGTGCGGGGCGCGAGATCCGCTCGCTCGGCGTACCTGCGGGGCGCGAGGTTGACGAAGCGGACGGGGACGGGGTGATGCCGACGGGGCCTGCGCCCACCGAGCAGCCCGCGCTGCTCGCGTAGCCCGCGCCGCTTACGAAGCCTGCGCTGCTCGCGAAGCCCGCGCCGCTCGCGAGGCCTGCTCCGCTTACGAAGCCCGCCCCCATGAGGCCCGCGCACGCGAGGCCCGCGTCCACGAGGCTCGCGCTGACGAGGCCGGCGTTCACAGGGCCTGCGGAATCTGCTTGGCGCGGCCGCGGATGCCGAACGCCGTGACGATCTCGACGATGCCGACGACCACCAGCCAGATACCGGCGACGAGGGTGAGCACCGCGACCGACCTGAACGGCGAGACGATCAGCACGATGCCTGCGATGAACGTGACGATCCCGAGGAAGATCTGCCAGCCCCGCGCGGGCATCCGGGAGTCGGAGACGGCGGCCATGGTCTGGGTGATCCCGCGGATCAGCCAGCCGATGCCGATCCACAGGGCGAGCAGCAGGATCGACTCCAGGGGGCCGCGGAAGCAGAAGAGGCCCAGCATGATCATCAGTGCGCCGCTGATGAAGGCCAGCACGCGCAGCGAGGTCGCCCGGTGCGTGCCGAACGCGGCGACCAGTTGGAAGACGCCGGCGATCAGCAGGTAGATGCCGAAGAGCACGCCGGCGGCGAGCAGCGAGGCGCCGGGCCAGACGAGGACCAGGACGCCGAGGATCAGGGAGGCGATCCCGGTGAGCAGGACGATCTGCCAGGCGGCCTGGGAGAGGGCGTGCAGCGGTCCCTCGAAGGGCGGTTCGGGCTCGTGCCGAGCGGTGCCGGTGGCGTGCGCCTTCCGGTCGTCGTCGGCGGGGCCGGTGCTGGGGGGCTCGGTCATGGTTCCAGCTGAGACCGAGGGAGGCGGACGTGCCAGCAGGGAGGGGCTGATCGGATGACGCCCCGAGAACCACGGCCGCCCTGCCCGTCACGTGCCCCTGCGTGCCCCTACGCGTAAGTGCTACTACGCGGCACCCACCGGCTACTTGGCCCCGCCCTTCGCGGCCTTCGCCGCCGCCTTCATCTCCTGCTTGTGGGCCCGCACCTTCGCCAACGACTCGGGTCCGGTGATGTCGGCCACCGACCGGTACGCCGCGGCCTCCCCGTACGCGCCTGCCGCGTCCCGCCACCCCGTCGGCGTCACCCCGAGCTGTTTGCCCAGCAGCGCCAGGAAGATCTGCGCCTTCTGCTTCCCGAACCCGGGCAGTTCCTGGAGCCGTCCGAGCAGCTCCGCCCCGCTGTCGACGTCACGCCAGATGCCCTCGGCGTCACCGTCGTAGTGCTCGACGAGGTACTGGCACAGCTGCTGGATTCTCTTGGCCATGGAGCCGGGGTACCGGTGCACGGCCGGCTTCTCGGAGAGCAGCGCGGCGAACGCCTCCGGGTCCTGCGCGGCGATCTCGTGCGCGTCCAGGTCGTCCGTGCCCATGCGCCGCGCGATGGTCGCCGGCCCCTTGAACGCCCACTCCATCGGCACCTGCTGGTCGAGCAGCATGCCGGTGAGCGCGGCGAGCCTGCTGCGGCTGAGGAGTCGGTCGGCCTCGGGGTCCTGGGCGAGGTGCAGGGCGGGGGAGTCGGCGTTGGCGTCCATGGCTCGATGATCCCGCGCCCGGACCGGCACCGCGCGCTCGCCGCCCCGCCCGCGCTCCCCCGGCCTCCTCGGCTCTCTCACCCCTCACGTACGATTCCTCCGCGATTTGACTTAGGTAAGGCTAACCTCAGACAAGGGGGTCACCGGGTGACCATCGAGACGTACCGCGATGCCTGGGGCATCCCGCATCTGCGGGCGGCCGACGCCCTCGAACTCGCCCGCGCGCAGGGCCGGGTCACCGCCCGGGACCGGGCCTGGCAGCTGGAGGTGGAACGGCACCGCGCGCAGGGCACGTCGGCGTCCTTCCTCGGCGCCCCGGCCGTCGCCTGGGACGTCTTCGCCCGCCGGGCCCGCCTGGCGGACACGGCGAGACGCTGCTTCGGGGCGCTGGAGAGACGGGACCCGGAGACGGCTCAGTGGGCACGGGCGTACGTGGCCGGCGTCAACGAGGGCCTGCCGGCCGGCGCCGCCCGCACGCCCGAGTTCACCCGCACCGGCCTGGCCCCCGGCACCTGGGAGCCCTGGCACCCCCTGGGCGTCTGGCTGACCACCCACATCCTGTTCGCCGGCTTCCCGGCCAAGCTGTGGCGCGAGGAGGCGATACGGCACCTGGGCGAGGAGGCGATCCCGCTCTTCGCCACGGACGGCCCCACCACCGCAGGCAGCAACGGCTGGCTCCTCGCGGGCCCCCGCACCACCACCGGCCACGCCCTCCTCGCCGGTGACCCGCACCGCTTCATCGAAGCGCCCGGGGTCTACCAGCAGGTCCACCTCTCCTGCCCGGAGTTCGACGTCATCGGCCTGGCGGTCCCGGGCGTCCCCGGCATCGCCCACTTCGCCCACACGGGCACGGTCGCCTGGTCCATCACCAACGCGATGGCCGACTACCAGGACCTCTACCGGGAGCGCCTGCGGCGCACGGAGACCGGCGTGGAGGCCCTCGCCCCGGACGGCACCTGGACCCCGGCCGACCGCCACACGGAGACGATCGAGGTCTCCGGCAACCCCCCGGTACGGATCGAGGTGCTCGAAACACCCCGGGGCCCGGTCATCGCCGGGGGGCCGGGGGAGGAAGGTGGTGCGGGTGGGACAACATACGCCGATGGCGAAGCCGAGGCGTTGGCGCTCAGGTACCCGCCCCGTGTCACCGAAGACCTCGGCTTCAGCGCCCTCCTCCCGCTCCTCCGCGCCCGCGACACCGCCGATGTCGACCGCGCCTTCGACGCCTGGGCCGAGCCCGTCAACGTCGTGCACGCCGCCGACACCGACGGCGGCCTCCTCCACCGCGTCGCCGGCCGCGTCCCGGTCCGCTCCCACACCAACCGCACCCGCCTCGCCCCCGCCTGGCTCCCCGGCCACGACTGGCAGGGCTGGCACGAGATGCCGTACGGCGACCTCACCGACGGCGTGGCCGTGATGGCGAACCAGCGCGGCCCCGCCGCCCCCCCTCGGCGTCGAGTTCGCCCCGCCCCACCGCGCCGACCGCATCCGCGCCCTCCTCGACGAGCGCCGCACCTGGTCCGCCGCCGGCCTGCCCGCGATCCACACCGACACCCACCTCGCCTCCGCCGCCCCCCTCCTCGACTACCTGGCCGCCCTCCACGACCTCACCCCCGAGGCCGGCGAGCTCCGTGACCGTCTCCTCGCCTGGGACCGCCGGATGGACGCCGACAGCACCGACGCCGCCGCCTACGCGGCCGTACGCTCCGCCGTCGTACGGCAGCTCGCCGCCCACCCCGCCTTCGCCGCGCTCGCCGAACCCCCGGCCCACCCCGAGGTCCTGCTCCCCTGGCTGGAGCTCACCCCCCGAATCGCCTTCGCCCTCGAACACCTCCTGAGGGCGGCGGAGTTGTACGGCGTCGACCGTCCTGCCGTCGTCCGCGCGGCCGTGGAGGAGGTCGCGGCCGACCCGCCCGCCGGCACCTGGGGCGACACCCACCGCCTCGCCACCTGGCAGGCGCTGCCCGAGCCGTCGTACGAGGGACCCGCCCTGTCCGGCGACCACGACTGCGTGCTGTGCACCTCCGCCGTCCCCGGCCTCACCGACCGCTCCGCGCGCGGCCCGGCCGCCCGCTACGTCTGGGACCTGGCCCGTCGCGACGACAGTCTCTGGGTGGTCCCGCTCGGCGCGGACGGCGTCCCCGGTGCCCCCCACCACACCGACCAACTCCCCCTGTGGCTCAGGGGAGAACTGGCCCCGGTCGTCACCGACTGGGCCCGACTGGAACGCGCAGACCTCACGGAGGACACCGATGGCTGAGCACCACCCCGTCTTCGAGCACACCCTCGTCGGCTTCGGCACCGTCCGGCTCCGCCCCCTCGACCCCGGGCGCGACGCGGCCGTCGTCCACACCTGGGTCGACGCGGAACGCGCCGTCTTCTGGGGCATGACCGGCCTCACCCGCGCCCAGGTCGCCGAGATCTACGCCCACATGGCGACCCTCGACACCCACCACGCCTACCTCGCCGAGAAGGACGGCGCCCCGGTCGGGCTCCTCCAGACGTACGAACCGGAGGCCGACCGGGTGAGCGAGTGCTACGACGTCCGCCCCGGCGACATCGGCGTCCACGTCCTGCTCGCCCCGGCCGGACCCGAAGGCCCCCGCCCCGGTTGGACGGAGGCCCTGCTGACCGCCTTCACGGCGTACGTCCTGCGCGCTCCCGACCGCCACCGCATCGTCGTGGACCCGGACGTCCGCAACGAGAAGGCGATCGCCCGCTTCCGGCGCCAGGGTTTCGAACTCGGCCCGGCCGTCGTCCTCCCCGAGGTCGGCCTCCCCGACGTGCACCTGCCCGAAAAGCGCGCTCAACTGGCTTTTCTCCCCCGACCGGTAGCCTTCCCCAATGTCCTCCCCGAGCCCGATTCCGAGCCCGAAGCCGACCCCCGATGACCTCATCGCCCACTACGGTCTGGAGCCGATCCCCCGCGAGGGCGGCCTCTTCCGGGAGACCTGGGCCGGTCCCGCACGCGCCGACGGCCGCCCCGAGGGCACCGCGATCGTGGTCCTCCTCACCGCCGACGACTACTCGGCCCTGCACCGCCTCCCCACCGACGAGATCTGGCACTTCTACCTGGGCGACCCGCTGGACCTCCTGCTCCTCGCCCCCGACGGCACCACCCGCACCCCCGTCCTCGGCCCCGACCTCCGGGGCGGCCAGCACATCCAGCTGACCGTCCCGGCCGGCACCTGGATGGGCGCCCGGGTGGCAGCCCCCGGCGCCTGGACCCTCTTCGGCTGCACCATGGCCCCCGGATTCACCTTCGAGGGGTACGAGCACGGGAACGCGGCCCACCTCACGGCGCGTTACCCGTCCGAGGCCGCCCGCATCACGGAACTCTGCCGTCCATGACGAACCACCTCCTGGCAGGACAGACCGCCCTGGTCACGGGCGCGAGCGGCGGTATCGGCCGGGTCATCGCCCGGCGCCTGGCGGAGGAGGGCGCGGCGGTGGCCGTGCACTGCCGTACGGCGGTACGGGCGGCGCGGGAGGCGGCCGCGGGCATCGCGGCGCTCGGCGGCAGGGCGACGGTCGTACAGGGAGACCTGAGCGACGAGGAGACCTGCCACCGCGTCGTCCGGGAGGCCGCGGAGTGGGGCGGCGGACGGCTGACGGCCCTGGTCAACAACGCGGCCGTACAGCCCGTACAGCCCCTGCCCGGCATGACCGCGGCCGACTGGCGCGCGGTCGTCGACACCGACCTCACCAGCGTCTTCGCCTGCACCCAGGCCGCCGCCGAGATCATGCGGGACCAGCCCGGCGGCGGCACGGTCACCCACATCGCCTCCATCGAGGCGACCCACCCGGCCGTCGGCCACGCCCACTACAGCACGGCGAAGGCGGCGGTGGTCATGCACGCGCGGGCGGCGGCCCTGGAGTACGGCCGCTCCGGCATCCGCGTCAACTCCGTCTCCCCGGGGCTGATCGACCGGGAAGGGCTGGCGGAGGCCTGGCCGGAGGGGGTGCGGAGGTGGCAGGAGGCGGTGCCCACGGGCCGGTTGGGGAGCGCGGAGGACGTGGCGAACGCGGTGGTCTTCCTGGCCTCGCCGCTCGCGTCCTGGATCACCGGCCACGACCTGGTGGTAGACGGCGGGGTATCGGCGCGTCCGACGTGGTAGGGGGGTACCCCCCCCCGCCGAAGGCTGGGGGAGGAACTGCGCGATCAGCCCCCACCCAGCCGCAGACAAAATGAGTGCTACAGGCTTCCCAACCGTATGACCCAAGAACGCGTGTTGCCGAACTCGGAGCGGGTGACGTGAGCGAAGGACACGACAAGCGGCACGTGCCGACCGGCAACCAAAGGAACCAAAGGAACCAGAGGAACCACAGGAACCACAGGGCCCTGCGCGCCCTCGCACTCCTCGGCACCCTCCTCGCCGCCCTCCTCCTCGCGTCGGCCGCCCCCGCCTCCGCGCACGCCGCCCTGCGCGGCAGCGACCCCGCCGACGGCGCCGTACTCAAGTCGTCGCCGGGATCCGTCACCCTCACCTTCACCGAGGCCGTCGGCCTGCTCGACGACTCGTTCCGGGTGTACGACCCCACCAACCACCGGGTGGACACCAGCGAGGCCGAACACGGCCCGGCCGGCTCGGACACCGCCCGGATCACCTTCCCGAAGAAGCTGGGCACCGGCACCTTCACCGTGGCGTGGCGGGTCGTCTCGGCGGACAGCCACCCCGTCTCCGGCGCCCTCACCTTCTCCGTGGGCAAGCCGTCGGCGACCACGGCGACCGTCTCCACCGGCCCCGTCGAGAACCCGGTCACCGGCAGCCTCTACAACATCGGCCGCTACGTCGCCTACCTCGCCGTGGCCCTGCTGATAGGCGCCGTCGCCTTCATGGCGGTCTGCCGTCCGCCGGACCCCGCCCCCCTGCGCACCCCGGTCCGCACGGCGTGGTGGGCCCTCCTCGCCGCCACCCTCTTCCTCTTCGTCCTGCGCGCCCCGTACGAGGAGGGCACCTCCCCGGCGACGGCCTTCGACCTCTCCGCCCTCGCCAAGTCCGCGACCGGCCGCCCCGGCCTGGCCCTGCTGGCCAGGGTGGCCCTGCTGGCGCTCACCGCGGCCCTCCACCTTCTCCTCCGCAAGCGCGTGAGCCGCGAGCGCCCGTCCCGCCCCCTGCTCGCCACGGCCGCCGCCCTCTCCGTCGCCCTGGCCCTGACCTGGGCGGCGGCGGAACACGCCTCGGCCGGCATCCAGGTCCCGCTGGCGATGACGTCGTCGGTCCTGCACCTCCTGTCGATGGCGCTCTGGATGGGCGGCCTCACGGCCCTCCTCATCACCCTCCAGCGCTCCGCGACGCCGCTGCCCGCCGCCGTCGTCACCCGCTTCTCCCGCGTGGCCTTCGCCTCGGTGACAATCCTCGTCGTCACCGGCGTCTACCAGTCCTGGCGCGGCCTCGGCTCCTGGCAGGCCCTCACCGACACGTCGTACGGCAGGCTCCTCCTCGTCAAACTCGCCGCGGTGACCCTGCTGCTGGCGGCCGCCTCGCAGTCCCGCCGCTGGACGGCGAAACTGGCGCCGGCCCCGGCCGTGACGGCCCCCGACCGGGTCCCCCTGCCGGTCGGGGGCCCGGCGGACCCACCGGCCGAGGGGGAGGACGCACCGCCCCTCGACGAGCCCCCCGCCACCCCGGCCGGTCGCCACCAGGCCGCCCTGCGCCGTTCGGTCCTCGCCGAAGTGGCCGTCGGCGTCGCCGTCCTGGGCATCACCACGATCCTCACCGGCACCCTGCCCGGCCGGGCCGCGGCCGAGGCGGCCGGGTCGGGAACGGCGTCGGACGCGGTCGGCATCCCCGCGACCTCCGTCTCCATGGTCCCCTTCGACGTCGGCACCCCGAACGGCCACGGCAAGGTGCAGATCACCCTGGACCCGGGCCGGGTCGGCGGGAACTCCGTGCAGGCGGTCGTCTTCGGCCCCGACGGCGGCATCTCCACCGTCCCCGAACTCCGGCTCTCCTTCACCCTCGCCGCCCAGAAGATCGGTCCGCTCCCCGCCAACGTGACCGACCGCGGCGGCTATTGGGCCGCCGACTCCGTCAACCTCCCCATCGCGGGCGAGTGGACGATGACGGTGACGGTACGGGTGTCCGACCTGGACCAGGTGACGGTGACGAAGAAGGTACGGATCGCCGCCTGAGAGCTTCGCTGGAAGTGCCACGATGTGTCGTCTGCCGAGTGCGGCGCCGTCGTGGCTGGTCGCGCAGTTCCTCCCCCAGCCAGACCTCGTGCTGCAGACCTCGTGCCAGGGTCGGAAGACCGGCTGCTTCTCGGCGCGGGCGGAGCCGGCCTCGATGCCGCCGAGCCCTCGGCCCGTCACCGTGTGCGTCCGGCGCGTTCCGCCTTGCGGGGACCACCGCCTCGCAGCAGGCTGTTCGACGGGGGCGGCGAGGAAGGGAGTCCCGCGATGACCCAGCAACCGCCCACGGCGCCGCTCGACCGGCCGGTGGTCGGCTCGTATCCGACCTACGAGGGCGCGCAGCGTGCGGTCGACTTCCTCTCCGACAGCAAGTTCCCGGTGGAGCACACCGCGATCATCGGCTCCGACCTGCGGATGGTGGAGACGGTGCTCGGCCGCCTCACCCGCGGCCGGGCCGCCTTGGCCGGCGCCGGCTCGGGTGCCTGGTTCGGGCTGCTCGTCGGCCTGCTCCTGTCGCTGTTCGCCGCGGGCAACCATCACGTCCTGGTGCTGATGATCAGCGGCCTGTTCTACGGCGCGATCTTCGGCGCGCTCTCCGACGCGGCCGGCGCCCGCTACGCGCTCCTGCTCGGCGCCGCCGGTTGCCTCTGCGCCGCCGTCCTCGGCAGCCGGCCCACCCGGGCCGCCGCGGCGCACCCCGCACCGCCGACACCCGGCTGCTGACCGTCACGGCACCCGCCCCGCGGGCTTCGACCGCGCGGAGCGGGCCCGGGAACGCGGCAGCCGGCCCGGCCGCTCAGGCGCCCACGGTCCCGTCGACGCCCTCGCGCAGGAAGTCGGCGTGCCCGTTGTGGCGGCCGTACTCCAGCAGCACGTGCAGCATCACCATCCGCAGCGACACCTCCTCCTCCCACCTCGGCTGGTATCCGGCCTGGTCCAGGGAGCCGGCCGCGCGCTCGATACGGCGCGAGGCCGCCACCTCGGCCTCCCAGGCGGCGAACGCCTCTGCCCTGGTCGACCCGCTCGCGTCGTACGCCGCCTGGAAGTCGATCTCGTCGGACCACACCATGGGCGCGTCCTTGTCCTCGAACACCCGGCGGAACCAAGCGCGTTCCACTTCCGCCATGTGCCGCACCAGACCGAGCAGCGACAACGTGGACGGCGGCATCGACCGCTGCCGCAGCTCCTCGTCGGTGAGCCCTTCGCACTTCATCGCGAGGGTCGCGCGGTGGTAGTCGAGGAAAGCCCGCAGCATGTCGCGTTCGCTGCCGAAGCTGGGCGGTCCTGTGCGGTCGTCGCTGGTCACTGGCCGTACTCCTCATCCGTTCCGCTCGTCCGCTCCGGCATCCGGGCGCAGCAGCAGTATCCAGTCCACCGCACCCGCTCCTGCACCTGCCTGCTCATGCCGGCGGAGACCAGCAGCGCCGAGATCGGATTGTCCAGCGCGTCGCGGAGAAATTCCCGGACGTCAGGTCGGGCCGCATCGGCTGTTCGGCCGACGAAAAGAGATGCCGTGCCGGGCGTCGCGAGCGTCAAAGGTCTTCGCCCTGTGATCATGGAGCGGTCATTAAAAGTGATCGATGTGGAGCTCCAGGTCGCGGTGCCCGATGTGCCGCCGCCGTGGGACGCTCGCGGGAACGCGCTGTAGGTGATGTGGTGAACTGGTTGACCTCGCTGCCGGCGGCGGTGCTGGTTGTGGGCGGACTCTTACTTGCCCTACTGGTTGCGGCGGTGGCGCGGGTCGGCGTCCGGGCGCTCGTACCGGTCGGGGAACGGGATCGGGTGCCGCAGATCGCCACGCCCCTGATGCCGACACTCGGCGCTGCCTTCGCGATCTTTGCGGCACTCTCACTGGCCAGCGAGGCCGGCTACCTGCGCGCAGCCGAGGGGTTGGTGAGCGATGAGGCGGCCGCGGCCTCCCGCCTGGCATGGGCGGCGACAAGTCCGCAGGTCCAGTCGGAGCCGATTCATGCGGCACTGCTGGACTACTTGCAGACCACGCGGGCCAGGGAGTGGGAAGGTACGGCAGCGGCGTCCGGTGACGACCCGGCCACCGCTCGTGCGATCGCACGGTTGGAGCGGAGTGTGCGGACCGAGGCGGCCCGGCCCGCCGTGGGTATCCCGACAGGCGCGGAGCTGGTGCTTTCCCTGGACGGTGTCACCAGTAGCCGTCGCGCCCGCGTCGCGGCCGCCTCGCGCGACGTTCCCGCGCTCTACGTCGTCACGCTCGTGGTCAGCGGTGTGGCTCTGATCGTGAACTCCGGCGCACTCGTCTTCCGCAGCAGTCTGCGAACGTCGCTGCTCATCGTGGGGGTCGCGAGTGTGGTCGGGTTGAGCCTGGCGTTGCTCTTCGCACTCAGCGCGCCCTGGAGCGGACCGTTCATCGTCAGTGGGCATCCGCTCGACGCCATCGTCGGGGACCTGAAGTCCGGCTTCTTCGACGGCGGACCCTAGGCGGCGGGCGCGATCAGTGCGCTGTGGACAAGAACCAGGACAACGAGGTTCCTCCATGGGGTACGCAGTCGGGCTCCGGCCGCGCCTTCGCATGGTCGCTCCCTGGCCGCCCCGCAGGGGCGTCGTCGGGTTGTCTGATCGTAATCCCGTCGGGGCGGACCGGGACTTCGTTGATCGGCTAGCGTCTACCGCACAAGCGGCCGACAAGATCCACCGCGGCCACCGGGGGTGACGCGACAGCGCGTCCGGCCACGGCGGGGCGCCGCGTGGCGGCAGATCATCACATCAATGAGGGGGAGACGTGAGGGCATTGACCCGGACGTCGACTGAACCACTGCGCGGAGGCCGCCGCCGCAGAGGTGGCGCGGGCCTCGCGGCCGGTGCGGCCGCCACGATTCTGGCGGTCGCGGGAACGGCCGTCCCGCTCGCCGTGGACGCGCCGCCCGCGTGGGCCGCTCAGGCGGCGGCCGCGGCGGACTCGTCCCAGGAGGTCGTGATCCCGCCCGCCGAGCGGGCCACACCCCGTGTGGACACCCCGCTGGCGGTGGGCAGCACCGGTTTCCTGCACCAGCAGGAGGGCCGGGACGGCTACACCTGGACCGACTTCGCGAGCGGCACCTCGACGCAGGTGCCCGGCCTGCAGACCCTGCCGGCCAACGCGCTCGTACGCCCCGTCGGTGCCGACGGAGACCTGCTCGCCGTCTCACCGAGCCCGGCCCGCGGCACCGCCTGGTACACCCTGCTCGATCCGCACACCGGTGAGCGCCGGGAGGCGCAGCTCCCGGCCGGCTACACGTTCCGGGGGACCGTCGCGGGCAAGGTGCTGGCCCTGGAGTCCGCGACCAGCACCACCAGCTCCGCCGGTGTGCTCCTCGACACCGGCACCGATCCCGCGCAACCGCTGCAGATCAACGGCCTGCCCGCGGGCGCTCAGCTGAACAGCCTCTCCCTGCAGCAGGGCGCCACGGACGACCGCGGCGCGGTGATCTCCTTCCGGCAGGACGGCGCGTACCGCTACGGCCTGCTGGACCCGGCCACCGCCGAGATCACCCCGCTCCCCGAGACGATGAGCGGCCAGGGCCTGCGCATCCTGCTGAGCGCCGACCGCGTCGCCTGGTGGAAGCAGGGCTTCACCGGGCTGCGCTGGCTGCCCCGCGGTGACGTCTCCTCCGGGGCGCAGGAGTTCCCGCTCCCCGACGACGCGGCTCCCGTGACCCTCCTCGGCGGCACCCTCCTGACCTCGGAACCCGACGCCACCTCGGGTACCACGCTCGGCCGGCGGCTGACGTCCCGGCCGCTCGACGGCGGGGAGCCGAGCACCGCACTCGACCACATCGCGCTCGTGTCGGACGACCCACCGCAGACGGCGGACGGGAGCGCCCTGCTCGTCGGCGGCTCCGGCACCGGCGACTGGGCGGTGCACCGCTTCGCCGCCGGCTCCGACGGGTCGCCGGCGCACGAGGTGGTCCAGCCGCTGCCCTCGGTGATCGCCAAGGTCGTGGGACTGAACCTGTACCGGGGCACCCTCAATCGGGTGGACAGCATGGAGGGCAAGCTCTCCCTCTACCAGCAGGACGTCGGTACCGGGCCGGTCCCCGTCGCGGGAGCGGCCAAGCCCCCCGCGGGCATGCCCCCTTCCGCCGTGCGCTGTGCGACGGGTGAGGACTGCGTGCGGATCGTGGAGGGCAACTGGTACGGCCTGTCCTTCCTGTCCGAGACGGGAGGGCGGACGTACCTGGAGACCCGCGTGGACGCCTACACGTCGCACGTGCAGGTGCCGTTGCCCGGCAGCGGCGGCGAGGTCAGGGACGCGTCCTCCTCGTACGTGGTGGTGGACGGCGGGTCCCCGAGAACCCAGTACCTGATCGATCCGGGCTACGAGAAGGTGGTGCGCAGCCGCCCGGTGCAGGCCGCGGCGCTCTGGTACTCCACCCTGTGGAGCGCGACCCCCGGCAGCCCCGGCACGCTGACCGCGGAGCGGCTGACCTCAAACGCGGCCACTCCCGGCAAACCCTTCCGCACCGTGCGGACCGGTGCCGCCTGCGTGCCCACCGAACTGCAGGCGACGGCGCGTTGGCTCTACTGGTCCTGCGGTGCCGACAAGCAGGCCGGGGTGTACGACCTGACGAACAACCGCGGCTTCGCCGTGCCGTCGGGCCCCGCCATGCTCGGTGACGGCTACGTGGTCCGGCACGACCGGGACGCGGGCGAGCTCAAGCTGACGGACTTCCACACCGGCAGCCCGCTCGCGGAGCGCTCCATAGCCGCCCTCCCGGCCGGAACGCTCGCGGACGACCGCAGGATCACGTGGACCGTGGACAAGTACAGCGGCCACATCGCCTACGTGGACGCCGATCGCCGCGTGCATGTGAGCGCGGACGGGGTACCGGACTCCGCTCCGGTGATAGGGGAGGCGTACACCTCCGGGAGCGTCGCGCCGAGGACCACTTCGTCCATCTACTCGACCTGGACGGCCTCGTTGCTGCTGAGCCGCCCCGTGGACTCCTGGGAGCTGGGCATCGTCCAGAAGGCGACCGGGCGCCGGGTGGCTGTGGTGCGCGGTGGGGCCGAACGCGGTCTCAACGGCATCTCGGCCTCGTGGAACGGCCGGGAGTCGAACGGTGCTCCCGCCCCGAGCGGTCTCTACACCTGGCAGCTGACCGCCAAGTTCAACGGTGGAACCGTGCCGGTGCGGGTGGGAAGCGGCGGCCTGGACGTGATGTGCGGCGCCTTGCCGACCCATGTCTACGACTGCGACGGGTTTCCGGACATGGTGGCGGTCCGGAAGGACGGCCGGACCGACTCATGGGAGGGGCATTCCAAGGGGTACTTCTACAACCGCAGCTACACCGCGGACTGGCCGACCTCCTCCACCCTGGTGCCGGCCGGCGACCTCAACGGCGACGGGTACGCGGACATGCTGGTCCGCAACTCCACCGGCGAACTGCGTGCGTACTGGGGCTTCGGGCAGGTGTACTTCGCCCGGGGAACCAACAAGTCCACCGTCATCGGCAAGGGCTGGAACACGTACAACCTGCTGACGTCGTCCGGGGACCTCAACCGTGACGGCAGGTCCGACCTGCTGGCCCGTGACCGGTCCGGAGTCCTGTGGTTCTACGCCGGCACCGGAAAGGGCACGTTCAAGGCCCGGGTGCGCATCGGCACCGGGATGTCCGGTTATACGGCGCTGGTGGGCGTGGGCGACCTCAATGGCGACGGAACCGGAGACCTTCTCGGCCGGGACAAGGCCGGGAACCTCTATCGCTGGTACGGCACCGGAAAGGGCCGCTTCGGGGGTCGCGTGAAGATCGCCTCGGGCTTCAAGGCCTACAACGCCCTGGTCGGTGTCGGCGACCTGACTCAGGACGGGCGCAACGACCTCGTCGCCCGCGATACCGCGGGCAACCTGTACCGCTGGGCGGGCAACGGCAAGGGCGGCTTCGGCGCACGCGTGAAGATCGGCAGCGGCTGGGGCGGCTACAAAGCGCTGTACTGACGGTCCGGAACAGCAAACAAAAACCAGGACAACGGGGGGTCTGAGGACAACGTCGAAGGGCCCCCTGTTTCCAGGGGGCCCTTCGACATCGTGCCCGGTGAGGCACTGGCGGAGGATACGAGATTCGAACTCGTGAGGGGTTGCCCCCAACACGCTTTCCAACTGTGGTGGTGGGGTGGTGCGTAACGTTCGGGGCCGTTCACCTGCGTTCATGGACGGCCAGTCATCTGGGCGGCTACCGCCTCCGGTCCTGTCTGAACGGCCGCGAACGGCGCTGAATGAGACGGAAACTGAGACGGACGGCGCGGCTGGGCTCCTTAGCATCTTCGCTATTGGAGGGGGTGTCATGGCGCTGGTCCGCAAGGGATCACGACGGATCGTTGTCGATGGCAGGGCCTATCGCTGGCGGCTGCGAGGCAGGCCGACGTACCCCGAGGGCCTGGCCTGGTCGCCGTGCACATTCGCGGTCGAGCATGCGGACAACCCGGGTACGACCCTTGTGGTCACCACCAATCAGCCGCATCCGAGCAACTGGATCGGTCGTGAGGCCGAGCCTGTACTGCCGTCCGGTGTTGCTGCGGCTGTTCGGCTCGCCCTGCGAGCGGGCTGGACTCCGACGGCTCCTGGCTCCGCATTCCGCCTCGACCAGTCCACCGGCTTCACGCCCGGGTACTGAGCGATCTAGAGAGTGAGCACCGCTTTGGGAGCGATGTTGGGCAGATGCTCGGGTGACCAGCGGCTTTGCCGTGTCGGGCGGGTCTTGCGCTGAGTGACGTGCCGTACCGCGATTCCCCGTGAGTCCCCGTCTGTTCTGACACGAGAGTGGCACGGCCCGCGGACCGTGCCACAGCTCCTCGACGCGAATATCGGCAGGGTGGTTGCTGAGGTCTGCCGAGCGCGTCAGACGGCCACTCAAGGCCCTAGTTTTCGAACTGGGCTGAGCGTGTGAGATCGGGTGTTCGCACGGTGTGGTTGTTGCGTTCCGATGTGGGCGCCATCCGAGGGTGGGTGCGTTCGACAGGCATCTCCCATTCGGCAAAGGACCCACATGCCCCAGCTGCCCCCCATCGGCGCTGAAATCCCGTGCAGCATGCTCGCGATCAACAGCCCCCTCCAGATCCGGACCTCGCTGCACACCGTGGACTTCAGAGGCGGCATCAAGCACCGCATCGACGTCAACCCCAACGACCCCATCAACAGCGTGCGGATGAGGGTGGTCGGCTTCAAGCTCAGCGCCGAACTGCCCAGCGAGAACGGGGGCCGCGGAAGCATCGTGATCGAGCAGAACGATATCGACGTAGATGCGAAGAGTCTGCTGCGGATGACCCAGAGCTTCCCGCCTAAGTACGAGCACATCATGGTCCTGGACTTCACCATGGTCATCGAACAATCAGGAAACGGCGACGAGCCGCTGATCCTGACGACGAAGGACTCGGCGAAGCTCGTCGGCAACCTCACCCAGTACCCGCCGAAGGGTGACATGTACCAACTGGTGGAGCCGGTCAACCTGGTCAATCTGGAGGACCCTGACACCGTGGTCGCCACGCTCCAGAAGCTTCCGGTAAAGATCGGCGGCCTCTGAGCAACACAGCGAGACGCCCACCGCTGACCTCGTCCGCACCCGCCTGCGCCGGCACCTGGCCATGTGATCGATGGAGTCTCAATGACCGTGGCAAGGCGAGGGGGCCGTTCAGCGGTTGAGGACGGCCCTCTGCCTCTTTGCGTCACGCTACCCCTCGATGTGAACTATGGGCGGGACGGTCGGTGAGGTCTGCTCGGTTGGTCAGACGGTCATGTGGGGCTGCTGACGGTTAGGTCCGGTCGCGATGGTTGCTGTACCTCGCTGCTGTACAGCCAGACCAGAGGTCCGCGATCCCCGTTTTAGGAGCGAGGGCGGGTGATCCGGCCGCTGACCTGCGGTAGGAGCCAATCCGACAGACTTGGGGTGCATGCACCGCCGACGTCTGCGGTTCCCCGTGGCTCCCCGCTCGTTCTGGCACGGTTGTGGCACGGCCGTGCGGGGGATCAGGACGCGGGCTTAACGGTGTGGCCAAGGGCGACCAACCCGAGCCCGATCACGAACAGTGTGCCGCTGCCGAAGCCGAGACAGGAGACGAGCACCACGCCGACTCCCCAGAGTCTGGGCTGTCGGACCCACCTTGCGAGGCGTTGGCCCGGCAGGCGTCCGAGTAGAAGGGCGTGGATGCCGAGAACAGTGCCGGTGAGGCAGAGCCCACCGACGATCACAATCAGCGGCAGGAGCATTGTTGCGAACGACGACGACATGGCTCCCCCTCCGTACCTCCCGGTTCTGTTGGTCAGCTTAGAACTGGGGGCAGGCGGGATGAGGCCGGTCTGGCCTCATCCTTATCAGGTCGATCACAGGGGCTTATCAACGTCGACCAACGGCCCCTGCGCCTCGGTCGATCGTCCACTGAGGTCCAGCGCCGACCGCTGCTGTTCGTGCTTGTTGGTGTCAGCCGCTGGTGTCAGCGACTGATGCGGTCTTGACAACGTCTAAAGTCCCAGCCCGCCCACAACAGACAACTCCTGCCTGGTGAACTCTCCCGTCAGCATCGGCATTGCCTTGCCGATGGCAGCCTTTGTCTCCGGCAGCTCTAGCGAAGCATCGTGATGCCCCTTGCTCTCCCAGACCTCGGTCACCCAGATCGTCGCGTCATCGTCGGCGGACACGCTGACGACGTAGAGGTGGCATCCCGCCTCGCGGAGACCGTCCACACCACTCAGCAAGATGGAGACGACTTCGTCGCGGGAACCGGGCTGGGTCTTCATCGAGGCGATGTAGCCGTAAGTCATCGTGGCTCTCTCCCAGGGATGGGTCGGTTTGCCTGGACCAGGACCCTGCCATCGGCGGTCTGGAGACACAAGGACGGGAGGTCACGGTCGAACGCGCACAGACGCTCCGCGCCCCAGCATCTCCACCCGGCCCAACCCACCGCTCGCCGGCACTCGCGAACGGCGCCCCCGCCATCCCGGAGCCTGAGCGCCCCCGCCGGAGGCTGGTTCTGACCGTGGCCGCTTCTCTACGGTGATCGACTCATGGCCCGGCGGAGCGGAGCGCAGCCGGCTTGAGCACTGGGTTGAAAACATCGCCAAGCCGTACGTCTCCGAGAACACGTACGACGGCTACGAGGTCGACGTCCGTGTTCACCTCGTCCCTGGCCTGGGGGCCCACAAGCTTGACCGCCTGGAACCGGAGCACCTGGAGCGCTTCTATCGAAAGATGCAGGCTTCCGGGAGCTCCGCCGGCACCGCTCATCACGCGCACCGCACGATCCGGGTCGCCCTCGGTGAGGCCGTGCGACGTGGGCATGTCGCCGCCAACGTGGCCGAGATCGCCAAGGCGCCGCGTCTCGAAGAGGAGGACATCGAGCCGTACACGATCGAAGAGGTTCAGAGCCTCCTCGTCGAGGCCGCCAAGCTTCGCAACAGCGCTCGCTGGGTCGTCGCCCTGGCCCTGGGCCTCCGCCAGGGGGAGGCGCTCGGTCTGCACTGGGAGGACGTCGACCTCGACGCGGGATACGTCCGGATCCGCAAGAACCGGCTGCGTCCCAAGTACGCCCACGGCTGTGGAGACAACCCGTGCGGTCGGAAGGCCGGCTACTGCCCTCAGAAGCAGCAGACCCGCCGCGAGCACAAGTCCACCAAGTCCCGCGCCGGGCGGCGCACCATCGGCCTGCCCGATCCGCTCATCAAGATTCTCCGCCAGCACCAGGAAGCCCAGGAGCGGGAGCGGATCACGGCCGGTACCGATTGGGAGGGCAAGGGGTACGTCTTTGCCTCACCGACCGGCGGGCCCCTGAGCCCGAACACCGACTTTCACACCTGGAAGCGGCTGCTTCGGGATGCCAGTGTCCGGAACGGCCGTCTTCATGATGCTCGCCACACCGCCGCGACCGTCCTCCTGATCCTCGGTGTCCCGGACGTCGTGATCGACTCGATCACGGGTTGGGAGCCCGGGGGAGCGGCCCGGATGCGCGCCCGGTACATGCACGTGACGGGGACCATGCTCCGCAAGGTCGCGCAGCAAGTCGGCGATGCGCTCTGGGAGCTCCCGAAAGCGAACTGAGACGGAAACTGAGACGGACAACGTCGAAGGGCCCCACCACGAATGGTGGGGCCCTTCGACATCGTGCCCGGTGAGGCACTGGCGGAGGATACGAGATTCGAACTCGTGAGGGGTTGCCCCCAACACGCTTTCCAAGCGTGCGCCCTAGGCCTCTAGGCGAATCCTCCGCTGGGAACATTACATGACCGAGAGGAGTGCTCGCGAACTCGTTCCCACCCGCTGACGTCGGGTACTCTGTGCAGAGCCCCTCACGCGGCGCTATCTGACTGAACTCCCCCAGGGCCGGAAGGCAGCAAGGGTAGGTTGGCTCTGGCGGGTGCGTGGGGGGCGCTTGCGTTTGCGGGCGGGTCGGGTTGTCAGTGGGCGCCTATAACCTCGTATGCGTGTCGTCTCTCGCGCTGTACCGCCGCTATCGCCCGGAGTCGTTCGCCGAGGTCATCGGGCAGGAGCATGTCACCGACCCGCTGCAGCAGGCGCTGCGGAACAACCGGGTCAATCACGCGTACCTGTTCAGCGGCCCGCGTGGATGCGGCAAGACGACCAGCGCGCGGATCCTCGCCCGGTGTCTGAACTGCGAGCAGGGCCCGACGCCGACCCCGTGCGGGGAGTGCCAGTCCTGCCAGGACCTCGCGCGCAACGGCCCGGGGTCCATCGACGTCATCGAGATCGACGCGGCCTCTCACGGTGGTGTGGACGACGCCCGTGAGCTGCGCGAGAAGGCCTTCTTCGGGCCCGCCGCCAGCCGCTACAAGATCTACATCATCGACGAGGCCCACATGGTCACGTCGGCCGGCTTCAACGCGCTGCTCAAGGTCGTCGAGGAGCCGCCGGAGCACCTCAAGTTCATCTTCGCCACGACCGAGCCCGAGAAGGTCATCGGGACCATCCGGTCGCGGACCCACCACTATCCGTTCCGGCTGGTGCCGCCGGGCACGCTGCGGGACTACCTCGGCGAGGTCTGCGGCAAGGAGAAGATCCCCGTCGAGGACGGCGTGCTCCCGCTCGTCGTGCGGGCCGGTGCCGGGTCCGTGCGTGACTCCATGTCCGTCATGGACCAGCTCCTCGCCGGGGCCACCGAGGAGGGTGTGACGTATGCCATGGCCACCTCGCTGCTCGGCTACACCGACGGGTCGCTGCTCGACTCCGTGGTCGAGGCCTTCGCGACCGGGGACGGCGCCGCCGCCTTCGAGGTCGTGGACCGAATCATCGAGGGCGGTAACGACCCGCGCCGCTTCGTCGCCGACCTGCTGGAGCGGCTGCGGGACCTGGTGATCCTCGCCGCCGTGCCGGACGCCGTGGAGAAGGGGCTGTTCGACGCCCCCGCCGACGTCCTCGAACGGATGCAGGCCCAGGCCGGCACCTTCGGCGCCGCCGAGCTCAGCCGCGCCGCCGACCTCGTCAACGAGGGCCTCACCGAGATGCGCGGCGCCACCTCCCCGCGCCTCCAGCTGGAGCTGATCTGCGCCCGCGTGCTGCTCCCGGCGGCGTACGGCGACCAGCGGTCCGTGATGGCTCGCCTCGACCGCCTGGAGCGGGGCGTCAACTTCTCGGGCGGCGCCGGCGCGCCCGCCATGGGGTACGTCCCCGGGCCCGAGGCGCACGTGCAGCCTCCGGCGCCCGTGCAGCAGGGAACCGGTCCGGCGGCGGCCCGGGCGGCCGTACGAGGGGGAGCGGCCCTGGCCCCGGTACCGGCCCCAGCGCCAGCACCTGCGCAGACTCCAGAGCCTCCGGCTCCGGCCCCGACTCCGGTCGCCGTGCCCACCCCGCCTCCGGCCGCACCGCCCGCTGCCGCCGCTCCGGCTGCTCCCGCGCCCGGTGCCTGGCCGACGGCGGCCCCCGCAGGTGGCGGCGGCACCCGCCGCCCCGGCGGCTGGCCCACGGCCACGGGCGGCGGCGCTCCGGCGGCCCAGCAGGCCCCGGCACCCTCGGCGCCTCCGGCAGCCACCCCGGCTCCGGCCCCGACTGCCGCTCCCGCCCCGGCACCCGCAGCCACCCCAGCCGGTGGCCTCGACCCCCGTGTGCTCTGGCCGAACATCCTGGAAGCGGTGAAGAACCGCCGCCGCTTCACCTGGATCCTGCTCAGCCAGAACGCCCAGGTCGCCGGTTTCGACGGCACCACCCTCCAGATCGGCTTCGTCAACGCCGGCGCCCGCGACAACTTCGCGAGCAGCGGCAGCGAGGACGTGCTGCGGCAGGCGCTGGGCGAGCAGTTCGGCGTGCAGTGGCGGATCGAGGCGGTCGTCGACCCGACGGGCGGCGGTGGCGCGGCTCCGCCCGGCACCGGGTACGGCGGCGGCACGCCCGGCGGCTACGGTGCGCCCGCGACGCCCGGCTACGGCAGCGCGGCCCCCGCGGCCCCGGCCCGTCCCGCGCCCGCCCAGCAGGCCCCGGCGGCCGCCCCGGCCCAGAGCCCGCCGCCCACCCAGAGGCCGGCGGCCCCCGCGCCCGCCGCCCCGGAACCGCCGCCGGTGTCCCCCGAGGACGACATCCCCGAGGAGGACGACCCCGACCTCGACGAGTCGGCCCTCTCCGGCCACGAGCTGATCGTGAAGGAACTGGGCGCGACGGTGGTGGAGGAGATCCAGAACGAGTGACGCGGGCGAGCGCCGACGGCTCGGAGGCCGAGGGTCCGCTTGTCGGACGGCTGCGGGCCGGCGGGGGTTGCCCGCGCAGTTCCCCGCGCTCCCCCGAACCCCTTGGAGGAACCTCCAGTCGGCCCGCCCGGCTACGCTGGCCCCCGTGAAGGTCCTCGTCATCGGCGGCGGCGCCCGCGAACACGCCCTGTGCCGCTCTCTGTCCCTCGATCCCGACGTCACCGCGCTGCACTGCGCCCCCGGCAACGCCGGCATCGCCGAGGTGGCCGAGCTGCACCGGGTCGATGCCCTGGACGGCGGGGCCGTGGCCGCGCTGGCCCTGGAACTCGGTGCCGAGCTGGTGGTCGTCGGCCCGGAGGCCCCCCTGGTCGCCGGGGTCGCCGACGCCGTGCGCGAGGCGGGTGTCCCGGTCTTCGGCCCCTCCGGGGAGGCCGCGCAGATCGAGGGGTCCAAGGCGTTCGCCAAGGACGTGATGGCGGGCGCCGGAGTCCCCACCGCCCGTTCGTACGTCTGCACAAACGCCGAGGAGGCCGCCGAGGCGCTGGACGCCTTCGGCGCTCCGTACGTCGTGAAGGACGACGGCCTCGCCGCCGGCAAGGGCGTCGTCGTCACGGACGACCTGGACGCCGCCAAGGCACACGCCGCCGCCTGCGACCGCGTCGTCATCGAGGAGTTCCTGGACGGCCCCGAGGTCTCCCTCTTCGCCATCACCGACGGCGAGACGGTCCTCCCGCTCCAGCCCGCGCAGGACTTCAAGCGCGCCCTGGACGGCGACGAGGGACCGAACACGGGTGGCATGGGGGCCTACTCCCCGCTGCCCTGGGCCGACCCCAAGCTCGTCGACGAGGTCCTGGAGACCGTCCTGCAGCCGACCGTCGACGAGATGCGGCGCCGCGGCACCCCCTTCTCCGGTCTCCTCTACGCCGGCCTCGCGATCACCTCGCGCGGCGTGCGGGTGATCGAGTTCAACGCCCGCTTCGGCGACCCGGAGACCCAGGTGGTCCTCGCCCGCCTGAAGACCCCGCTGGCCGGCGTCCTGCTCGCCGCCGCGAACGGCACCCTCGCCGACCTTCCGCCGCTGCGCTGGCGCGACGACGCGGCCGTCACCGTCGTCGTCGCCTCGCACAACTACCCGGACACCCCGCGCACCGGCGACCCCATCACCGGCCTCGACGCCATCGCCGCCGAGGACGCGCCGCACGCCTACGTCCTGCACGCGGGGACGAAGCGGGCCGGTGACGACGTCGTCAGCGCGGGCGGCCGGGTCCTCTCCGTCACGGCGACCGGCGCGGACCTGACCCAGGCCCGTGAGCGGGCGTACGCGGCGGTGGCGCGGATCGGCCTCGACGGCTCCCAGCACCGTACGGACATCGCCGCGAAGGCGGCGGCGGAGGCCTGACCTCTCTTTCCCCGCAGACCCGTCCCTGATCAGGCCCCGGACCCGAAATCCGGGGCCTGATCGTTGCTGTCTGTCGATCACCTCTGACCAAAGCCATTCCATCGAGTGACCGATGCCGTATCCGGCTGACGGGGGCCGAGGCCCCAACTAGGGTGCGGCGCAGGCGTTCCGGCACTTGGCCCACCGGCATTGCGATGTCGGTGGCGGGTGCCACAGTGGGGGAGTGAGCAACAGCCAGGACAGGCCGAGGACAGCAGGGAGGGGGTGAGGTCCGGACGTGACCAGTACCGGTATCGGTGCGGAGGCGGGAGCGCAGGCAGCGCGTACCCGGGCCCTCGCCGTGCTGCGCATCCGCGGCCGGGCTCTTGCTGTGGCGCTGCTGCCCGCCGCGGCCACGGTGATCCTGCTGACCGGCGGTTCCACCGGCCACTTCGTCGGCCGCAGCTGGGACACCGCCCGCTGGATCGTCGGCGCCGTCGCGGTACTCGTGCTGCTGGCCGCCGCCGGCGTCGCCCTGGTCGTGGCCCGCGCCCGCCCGGCCGTGAGCCCCACGGTCGCGATCACGGAGGAGTCCGCCCCCGACCTGTACCGGATGGTGCGCGACCTGGCCGACCGCCTCGACGTGCCGGCGCCTTCCGCCATAGCGCTCACCCCGGACTGCGACAGCTGGCTGGAGGACCGCACCCACCCGGCCCACGGCCCGCCCGCGCCCAAGGGCGGCGACGAGCTCGGCACCCCCGGCTCGCACCGCCGCACCCCGGCCGCCCCCGTCCTCGTCATCGGCTCCCCGTTCCTGTGGTGGATGCGCGTCGGCGAGCTCCGCGCGGTCCTCGCCCCGGTCGTCGCCGGTACGGGACCCTCGGCGCACCCGGACATAGCGGCCGCCCGCCGGTTCGTCAGGGGCCTGGACGCGGCGGTGGCGGTCTCCGCGGCGCCCGCCCGATGTCCGGCCACCCGCCTGGTGTGCGCGGGCGTCGCCTGGGTGGCCCGGCTGCTGCTGCGGGGCTGCCGGGAGCACGCTGCGCTGATGGAGCGCGGGGTCGCCGCCGCGGCCGCCGAGCGGGCCCAGGCCGTGGACTACGGACTGCGGATCGTCGCCCAGGAACAGGTCGGCCTGGCCTACGCCGGCTGGGACCGGCTGCTCACCCGGGTCGCGCTGCCCGCCTGGCGGATGGGCCGTTGGCCCTCCCGGCTGGACGCGGGCGTGGTCGCGGCCCTCACCGAGCTCTCCCGGCGCGACCGGCTGGCCGAGGGCTTCGCCTCCCGGCTGGGCGAGCGGCCCGCCTGCGACCTGCTGGAGGAGCCGGGTGTTGTGGACGAGGCCGCCTCGCTGCTCGCCGCCCGCCTCTTCCACGGCGGCCCCGCCGAGCCCGGCCCGGCCTGGTCGCCGGTGGCCTGGCAGGAGTACCCGGACGAGGTCGTCGACCGCACCTGGCGCACCGAGGCGGCCCGCCTGCACCGCGTCCTGGACGCCCTCGGCGTCCGTGCCACCCTCGCCCCCGGCGCCCCCGACCCCGGAGGCCCCACCCTGGCCCGGGTCCTGGACCACCTGACCGACCCGACCGCCCCCGGCAGGCGCCGGCGCCTCCCGGCGTACGACGACGACCCCCGCACCCCGGGCTACGACCCCCGCACCCCCGGCTACGACGACGAGGCGGACGGCGAGCCCACCGGCACCGAACGCAGCGCCGCCCTCGCCGCCGGCCTCACGGCGGCCCTCGCCCGCGAGGAGCACGAGGGAGCGCACGCGAGCACGGCCGACACCGCGCGCCCCGGCTGCCCCGCGGCAGCCGGACAGGCCGCCGGACAGGGCGGCGGCCCCGGCAGCCCCCTCTGGGACGACGGCGCACTGCCCCTCTTCCCGCTCCAGCCCCCGCGCACCGCCCGCGAACTCCTCGCCGACCACGTCAAGGCGATGGTGTGCTGCGCGGCCGTGGACACCGCTGGAGCCACCCCCGGCCTGGACTGGCTCGACGGCCCGGCCCTGCTGGTCGACGGCGAGCGGGCCGCCGACCTGACGCCCAGAGTCCTCAGCCTCATCGAGGAGGGAGACCCGGCCCCGCTGCGGGCCTGGCTGGTCGAGTCCGGAATACGTCCCGAGAAACCGGTCCGACTCGTCTGACCTCGCTGTTTCGGCGCTTTCGCGGAGCAAACTGTTCCACTTCAGGCAAATTCGCAACGAACCGTGACCGGACGCGTGCGTTATGTGATGTGCTGGGACCGTTGTCGGATGTGGCAAGCGCATCCGACATAAGACAGACGCCACAGTCGCGGCGCGGCACGGCACAGCGCGGCAGTACGCAGCACGGCAGGACACACATCGCACATCGGCTCGTATCAGCACATTTCACGGGGGCACGAGGGAGGGGAGCCACCATGGCATCGGACCAGATCCGCCGCTGGGAGTCGGGAGCACTCGCGCACGCCGTCACGGACCCCTTCGGCCAGGGGCCCGTTCCCTGGCTGCGCGGCAGCGAGACCTATTTCGACGACACCGGTCATGTCGTCCCCTGGTACGTGGACCCCAGCCGGCCACAGCCCACCGGCGAGAACCCCCGGGTCCCGGCGCCGCGCACCGCCGTCGGCGGCCCGCGCTCCGCGGACGACGTGCACCGCCAGATCAAGGGGTTCACCTCGACCGGCGCGGTCACCCCGGGCGAGGCCGTCGACTTCCACATCACCGTCGACCCGCCGCAGGAGTTCAGCGTCGACATCTACCGCATCGGCCACTACGGCGGCGACGGCGCATCCAAGATCACCACCAGCCCCCGGCTGTCCGGCATCGTCCAGCCCCCGCCGCTGGCCGCCGACCGCACGGTCTCCTGCCACCACTGGTGGCTGTCCTGGCGGCTGCAGGTCCCGTCGTACTGGAGCGTCGGCGCGTACGTCGCCGTGCTCACCACGGCCGACGGCTACCGGTCCCACGTGCCCTTCACGATCCGCGACAACCACCCGGCCGACCTGCTGCTCCTGCTGCCGGACGTCACCTGGCAGGCGTACAACCTCTACCCGGAGGACGGCCGCACCGGCGCCAGCCTCTACCACGCCTGGGACGAGCGGGGGCGGCTGCTCGGCGAGGCCGACGCGGCGACCACCGTCTCCTTCGACCGGCCGTACGCGGGCGCCGGCCTGCCCCTGCACGTCGGCCACGCCTACGACTTCATCCGCTGGGCCGAGCGCTACGGCTACGACCTCGCCTACGCCGACGCCCGCGACCTGCACGCCGGCCGCGTCGACCCCGCCCGCTACCGGGGCCTGGTCTTCCCGGGCCACGACGAGTACTGGTCGCCGCAGATGCGCCGCACGGTCGAGCTGGCCCGCGACAGCGGCACGAGCCTCGTCTTCCTCTCCGCCAACACCATGTACTGGCAGGTGGAGTTGGGCCCCTCCCCGTCCGGGGTCGCGGACCGCCTGCTGACCTGCCGAAAACGCAGGGGCCCGGGAAAGCCCGTGCTCTGGCGCGAGATCGACCGGCCCGAACAGCAGACGGTCGGCATCCAGTACGCGGGCCGGGTGCCCGAGCCGTACCCCCTGATCGTGCGCAACGCGGGGCACTGGCTCTGGGAGGCCACCGGCGCGCACGAGGGCGACGAACTCCCGGGCCTGGTGGCCGGCGAGGCCGACCGCTACTTCCCGCGCACCGCGCTGCCCGAGCACGAGGCGCGCATCCTGCTCGCCCACTCCCCCTACACCGACAACGACGGCGCCCTGCGCCACCAGGAGACCTCCCTCTACCGCGCCCCCTCCGGCGCCCTTGTTTTCGCCGCCGGCACCTTCGCCTGGTCCCCGGCCCTGGACCGCCCCGGCCACATCGACCCCCGTGTCCAGCGCGCCACCGCCAACCTCCTGGACCGCATCTGCAAACACGACTGATGCGAGCGCGACCGCCCCGTACAGGTGTCCGCGCGGCCCCGCTGTCCATGCGCAACCCGGCATACGGGAGAATCGAGGGCACCTGTACAGAACCACGGGGAGGAACCGTGTCCGGATTCGTCGAAAAGCCCGAGCCCGTGGAGGTGCCGGGCCTGGTGCATCTGCACACCGGCAAGGTGCGCGACCTGTACCAGAACGCGGCCGGAGACCTCGTGATGGTCGCCAGCGACCGCATCTCCGCGTACGACTGGGTGCTGCCGACCGAGATCCCCGACAAGGGCCGGGTGCTCACCCAGCTCTCCCTGTGGTGGTTCGACAAGCTCGCCGATCTGGCCGCCAACCACGTCATCAGCACCGAGCTGCCCGAGGGCGCCCCCGCCGACTGGGCCGGCCGCACCCTCGTCTGCAAGTCCCTGAAGATGCTGCCGGTCGAGTGCGTGGCCCGCGGCTACCTCACCGGCTCGGGCCTCGCCGAGTACCAGGAGTCCCGCACGGTCTGCGGCCTCGCCCTGCCCGAGGGTCTGGTCGACGGCTCCGAGCTGCCCGCCCCGATCTTCACCCCGGCCACCAAGGCCGAGGTCGGCGAGCACGACGAGAACGTGTCGTACGAGGAGGTCGCCCGCCAGGTCGGCGCCGAGACGGCCGCCCAGCTGCGCCAGGCCACCCTCGCCGTGTACGGGCGGGCGCGGGACATCGCCCGGGACCGGGGGATCATCCTGGCCGACACGAAGTTCGAGTTCGGCTTGGAATTCAATACGGCGGGCCGAAGGCCCTCGGACGAGGGTGGTGGTGGGCGACGGGTGGGCGACAGCCTGGTCCTCGCCGACGAGGTCCTCACCCCGGACTCGTCCCGGTTCTGGCCGGCCGACGAGTGGCAGCCGGGCCGCGCCCAGCCGTCGTTCGACAAGCAGTACGTGCGTGACTGGCTGACCTCGGCCGAGTCCGGCTGGGACCGGAAGAGCGAGCAGCCCCCGCCGCCGCTGCCGGAGCGGGTCGTCGAGGCGACCCGCGCGAAGTACGTCGAGGCGTACGAGCGGCTGACGGGCAACACCTGGTCCTGACGGAGGCGTCTCTCCCGGGCCCCCGGGCCCGGGAACAGGCAAGGCCGCGTACGCGGAAGGCCCCCGGCACAAGCCGGGGGCCTTCTCTCCTGAGCGGACGACGAGGCTCGAACTCGCGACCTCAACCTTGGCAAGGTTGCGCTCTACCAACTGAGCTACGTCCGCATGCGCCGTGGCGCGAGAGCAACTATACCCAACCTCGCTCCCGCGCGAGACGCACTGCGGCATGACGGTTCTCCGCACCGAGTTTGGTGACGGCGGAGGAGAGGTAGTTCCGCACGGTCCCCGGCGACAGCGCGGCCCGCTCGGCGATCTCCGCGACCGGCGCCCCGTCGGCCGCCAGCTCCAGCACCTCCGCCTCCCGCGCGGTCAGCGGCGAGTCACCGGCGGAGATCGCGTCGGCGGCCAACTCCGGGTCGATGTACCGGTTTCCCGCGTGCACGGTCCGGATGATCTCGGCGAGCCGCTGTGCACTCACCGTCTTCGGGACGAACCCCCGCACTCCGGCGGCCAGCGCCCGCTTCAGATGACCGGGCCGCCCGTGCCCGGTGACGATCAGCACCCGGCAGTCAGGCAGTTCGGTCCGCAGCGATGTGGCGACCCTCACACCGTCGGCGCCCGGCATCTGCAGATCCAGCACCGCCACATCGGGCCGGTGTGCCTGTGCCATGGCCAGTGCCTCGGGCCCGCTCGCCGCCTCCGCGACGACGACCAGATCGTCCTCGAGCCCGAGCAGCGCGGCCAGCGCACCCCGGATCAGATGCTCGTCGTCCGCGAGCAACAGCCGTACCGGAGGCGTCATGAAGTGACTCCACTCACACTCGTATCAGCCGACGTACGACCGGTCAGCGGCACCGAGGCCACCACCCGGAACCCGTCCGCCCCGACCGGCCCGGCTTCCAGCGTCCCGTCGACCACCGCGAGCCGCTCCCGCAGCCCGGCGAGCCCGGACCCACCACCTCCGCCACTTCCGTTACTTCCTCCACTCCCGCCACTCCCGTGCACCACGACTCCGTCGTTCTCCACCGTCAGCACCACACATCCCTCCCGCACCCGCAGCCCCACCGCACACCGTCCCGCGTCCCCGTGCCGCAGCACGTTGGTGGTCGCCTCCCGCACCACCCACCCGAGCGCCGACTGCACCTCGGCGGGCAGCCCGGCGGCGTCGCCTGTCACCTCGCAGGTGAATCCCGCGGCCGTCAACACGCTTTGAGCACCAGCGAGTTCGGCGCCCAGGTCGGCGTCCCGGTAGCCCCGTACGACATCGCGTACCTCCCGCTGGGACTCCTGCGCGATCCGCTGCACCTCGATCATCTGGTCGACGGCCTCGGGCCGTTCACGCCGGGCCAGCTGGACCGCCAGTTCGCTCTTGAGGGCGATGACGGCGAGGTTCCGGCCGAGGACGTCGTGCAGATCGCGGCCGAACCGCAGCCGTTCCTCGGCGACGGCGAGCCGGGTGCGGGTCTCGCGGGCCTCGTCGAGTTCGTAGACCGCGTCCAGCAGCCAGACGGAGAAGATCGCGGTGACGGCGAGGAAAGCGCTGCCGAGGAACACCACGAGCGCGGTGACCAGCGCGGTCGGGACGGGATAACCCAGCGGGAAGGAAATGGCCCCGGCTGCGCACGCGAAGCCCGCGACGAGCGACAGCACGCGTCTGCGGTTGCGCACGCCGAGCGTCATGGTCCCGGCGCCGAAGGACTGCACCCCGGTGAAGACGCTGCCGGCGGCGGCGTCCAGGTCCGGGCCGGAGCCGTGCCTGCGCAGGACGAGTGCGACGACGGCGATGAGGTAGGTCGCCGTGGCGAGCGTCCAGAGCAGCCGCACCGGCTGCTCCCGGCGGCCCCGCGTCCAGTCCAGCGCCCGGGAGGCGGTCACCGCGCAGAGCAGCGCGTGGACGACGACCAGCGCCATCAGCGGGCCCGCGACGTCCGCCCCCGTCTGTGCGAAGACCGGCAGCCCGATCGCCGTGACCTCGATCAGCGCGAAGAAGTGGAACGACCAGCGCGTGTACGTCTCGACCTTGGCCGGCGTGGTCTTCCCCCGCCACCAGCCGCCTGCTGCCCCGCTCATCCCGGTCCCGTTCCCCTCGTTCCCCTCAGCGCCGGGGTTCCCAGCGGAACCACCGCCGTACAGCAAACACCGCGACCACGGTCCAGGCCAGCGCGGTGAGGACGGTGCCCAGGGCCTGGTACGCGCTCAGCTCTCCGGTCCAGCCGGCCCGGACCAGGCGGACCGCCGGCGAGAGCGGGAGGAGTTCACAGACCGCGGCGACCCGGTGCGGCAGGACGTCCGCGGGAACGGCGATGCCCGAGCCCATCATGGACACGAGGACCAGGGGCGCCGCGGTGATCTGGGCGCTCTCGGTGGTCCGGGTGACGGCGGCGGTGAGCGCGGCGAGCACGGCACTGAGCAGCAGGCCGAGGACGAGTCCGAGCAGGGTGAGGTACGGCGCTTCGGGCGTGCCCGCGTCGAGCAGCACCGTGCAGCCGACGGCCAGCAGCAGCGCCTGGGCCAGGCCGAGACAGAGGGCGGGCAGGGCGGTGCCGGTCAGGATCTCCGCGTCGGACAGCTCGCCGGTGCGCAGCCGTTTGAGGACGAGTTCCTCGCGGCGGGCGACGAACGCGCCGACCAGTGAGCTGTAGACGGCGAACAGGAAGGAGAACCCGATCGCGGCGGTCAGCGTCAGCGTGCCGATGTTCAGCCCCTTCTCCTTGAGGTCGAACTGGTCGATCGCGGGCCGCACGGTGATCGGCAGTACGAGCGGCATGAGCAGCGCGGTGAGCACGGCACTGCGATTGCGGCCGAAAAGGAGCAGCTCGGCGCGGGAGAGGGCGCGCAGCCGCGCCGTGACCATGGCATTCATGCGGCCGCCTCCTTGGCGATCCCCAGGAACGCCTCCTCCAGCGAGGCGGACCGCACCTCCAGCCGGTTCAGTTCGACCCCGGTCCGCTCGGCCCACCCCAGCACCCCGGCGGCGGTCCGCTGCACCTCGCGGGTCCGCAGCCGTACGAACCTGCCGTGGAGCTCGTGTCCGCACACGCCCATCGCGGCGAGGGGCGGCAGGTCTCCGAGGAAGTAGCCCGTGGGCAGTTCGAAGGACATCCGCGCGGGCCGGCCGGCGGTCACCTCGCCCGGTGTCCCGGCGGCCGCGATGCGCCCCTCGTGCAGGATCGCGAGCCGGTCGGCGAGGTCCTCGGCCTCCTCCAGGTAGTGGGTGGTGAGCAGGACGGCCGTCCCGTCGTCGCGCAGTGTGCGCACCAACTCCCAGGTGTCCCGGCGGCCTTCGGCGTCGAGTCCGGTCGTCGGCTCGTCCAGGAACAGCACCTCGGGCCGGCCGAGCAGCGCGAGTGCCAGGTCGAGGCGGCGCCGCTCGCCGCCGGAGAGCTGCTTGACCCGGACGTCCGCCCGGCCGCCGAGCCCGACCAGGCCGAGCGCCTCGGCCGTGGGCCGGGCTCCCGTCGTACAGCCGGCCCACATCCGTACCGTCTCGCCGACGGTCAGCTCGGAGGGGAAGCCGCCCTCCTGGAGCATCACGCCGGTGCGCGGGCGTACGGCGGCCCGCTCCCGGTGCGGGTCGTGGCCCAGCACCCGTACCCGGCCGCCGTCGGGCGGCGCGAGTCCTTCGAGCAGTTCGACCGTCGATGTCTTTCCGGCGCCGTTGGTGCCGAGCAGCGCGAAGATCTCCCCGCGGCCCACGGAGAAGGTGATTCCGCGGACCGCCTGGAACCCGCCCCCGTAGACACGCCGGAGATCTGTGACCTCAATCACGTGTTCGTCGTCCATGACTCCAGCGTCCCGGCAGCCGGATCCCGGGAGCAGTGCGCGGTGTCATCACTCGCCATGACAAATGTCAGAGGGATGCCCGGCAGCTGCACGTGGGCGCACGAAAAAACCCCAGTCATATGACTGGGGTTTCCTCTATGAGCTGGAGCGGACGACGAGGCTCGAACTCGCGACCTCAACCTTGGCAAGGTTGCGCTCTACCAACTGAGCTACGTCCGCACTGCTCCCGACCGGCTCCCACCGATCGGTGCGAGCACCAGCCTACCTGATCCACAAGCATGCTCAGGACCGGCGGTGCAGAGCGGGTGACAGGAATTGCACACTGCGCCTTCCCCCTGGAAGGGGGATGTTCTGCTACTGAACTACACCCGCATGTACTCCGTGGGCTTCGGCTTTTCGGCCGGGCCCGTCGGCGTGCTCCAGACATTAGCTGATCAGCAGGGGGGTAGCGCAAGTCGGCTGCCCCCAGGGGTGGCTGACGCACCCTGAGGGCAGCCGGCCGCCCTTGTCACTGGGCGGCGCTGAACGCCTCGTACACCTTCTTCGGGATGCGGCCGCGGGCCGGGACATCCATCTTGTTCGCCTGCGCCCAGGCGCGGACGGCCGCCGGGTCGGGGGCGACCTCCGTCTGCTTGTACGCCTTGCCCGACTTCGACCGCTTGCGGCCGGCCACCACGTAAGGCTCCAGGGCCCTGCGCAGTTTCTTGGCGTTGGCTTGATTCAGATCGATCTCGTACGACTTGCCGTCGAGTCCGAAGGCGATCGTTTCCGCCGCTTCCGAGCCGTCGATGTCGTCAAAGAGAGTGACCACGACCTTCTGCGCCACGAATATTCGGTCCCTTCGTGTGGCACGTCTATACAGCTCATCGACAGCTCATCGGCGATGACCGCGACGGCGGAAGATGACGTGCCGAGTATCGGCTATTGCCAATTCATTTGTACAGTGCCTGGCAATACAAAGTGAAGCCCGACTAAATCCGTCCGCGTGTCCCCAGCGCAATAGATGTCGTGGACGAACCCGGGGAACTTTCCCAGAACTTTTCGTGAGGATCTGCGACTGTCACCCGATCGTGATGCGGCTCACGTAGTTTCCTACAACTCTACCCGCGTAGAAATTTTGTGCGGGTAGTCTGAAGACACCGGTCGGAGACCACCGACGGGTATCACGGGTATCTGCTCAGCAGTCAGCACCACAACACCGGGAGTGCCAGTGGCACGCGTCGTAGTCGACGTCATGCTCAAGCCGGAGATCCTCGACCCCCAGGGCCAGGCGGTCCAGCGTGCGCTGCCGCGCCTGGGTTTCGAAGGCATCTCCGATGTACGTCAGGGAAAGCGATTCGAACTGGAAGTTGACGGGCCGGTCGACGAGGCCGCGCTCGCCCGCATCCACGATCTTGCGGAATCCTTCCTCGCCAACACCGTGATCGAGGACTTCACGGTTCACGTCGACGAAGTCGCGGAGGCGGCGAAGTGACCGCTCGTATTGGCGTCGTCACTTTCCCGGGAAGCCTCGACGACCGTGACACCCAGCGCGCGATCCGTCTCGCGGGCGCGGAACCGGTCGCCCTCTGGCACAAGGACAAGGACCTCCACCAGGTCGACGCGGTGGTCCTTCCCGGTGGTTTCTCCTACGGCGACTATCTGCGGGCCGGCGCCATCTCCCGCTTCTCGCCGGTGATGGAGACCGTCATCGAACAGGCGAAGGCCGGCCTCCCGGTCCTCGGTATCTGCAACGGCTTCCAGGTCCTCACCGAGGCGCACCTGCTCCCCGGCGCGATGCTCGGCAACAACCACCTCCACTTCATCTGCCGCGACCAGAAGCTGCGGGTGGAGAACACCTCCAGCGCCTGGACGACGGACTACAGCGCGGGCCAGGAGATCCACATCCCGCTGAAGAACATGGACGGCCGGTACGTCGCCGACGAGTACACGCTCGACAAGCTGGAGGCCGAGGGGCGGGTGGCGTTCCGGTACCTCGACCTGAACCCGAACGGCTCGCTCCGTGACATCGCCGGCATCACCAACGAGGCCGGGAACGTCGTCGGCCTCATGCCGCACCCCGAGCACGCCGTCGAGCCGCTGATCGGCACCGGCCGCACGGACGGCCTCCCCTTCTTCACCTCGATCCTCAAGAAGCTGGTCAACGCATGAGCCGGACGCCTCTGGACACGGTCGAGCACGCGGCCGCGACCCCCGACGTCGAGCTGCCCTGGGCCGAACTCGGCCTGAAGAAGGACGAGTACGAGCGGGTGGTGGAGATCCTCGGCCGCCGCCCGACCGGCGCCGAGCTCGCCATGTACTCGGTCATGTGGTCCGAGCACTGCTCGTACAAGTCCTCCAAGGTCCACCTGCGCCAGTTCGGGGAGAAGGCGCCCCAGTCGGACGCCCTGCTCGTCGGCATCGGCGAGAACGCGGGCGTGGTCGACGTCGGCCAGGGCTACGCGGTCACCTTCAAGGTCGAGTCGCACAACCACCCGTCGTACGTCGAGCCCTACCAGGGCGCGGCCACGGGCGTCGGCGGCATCGTCCGCGACATCATCGCGATGGGCGCGCGTCCGGTGGCCGTGGTCGACCCGCTGCGCTTCGGCGCGGCCGACCACCCCGACACAAAGCGCGTGCTGCCCGGCGTCGTCGCCGGCATCGGCGGCTACGGCAACTGCCTGGGCCTGCCGAACATCGGCGGCGAGGTCGTCTTCGACGCCTGCTACCAGGGCAACCCGCTGGTCAACGCCGGTGCCATCGGCGTCATGCGGCACGAGGACATCCACCTCGCCAAGGCCTCCGGCGCGGGCAACCAGGTCATCCTGTACGGCGCCCGGACCGGCGGCGACGGCATCGGCGGCGCCTCGATTCTGGCCTCGGAGACCTTCGACGACGCCAAGCCCTCCAAGCGCCCCGCCGTCCAGGTCGGCGACCCCTTCCAGGAGAAGCTCCTCATCGAGTGCACCCTGGAGGCGTTCCGGGAGAAGCTGGTCGTCGGCATCCAGGACCTCGGCGCGGCCGGCCTGTCCTGCGCCACCTCCGAGCTGGCCTCGAACGGCTCCGGCGGCATGACCGTGACCCTGGACGACGTTCCCCTCCGCGACTCGACCCTCTCGCCCGAGGAAATCCTCATGAGCGAGTCGCAGGAACGCATGTGCGCGGTGGTCGAGCCGGCCAAGGTCGCCCGCTTCCTGGAGATCTGCGAGAAGTGGGACGTCATCGCCACGGTCATTGGCGAAGTCACCGACGGCGACCGTCTTGAGATCTTCTGGCACGGCGAGAAGATCGTCGACGTCGACCCGCGCACGGTCGCCCACGACGGCCCGGTCTACGAGCGCCCCTACGCCCGCCCGTCCTGGCAGGACGCCCTCCAGGCGGACGACGCGAACAAGCTGCCGCGGCCCGGGACGGCGGAGGAGCTGAAGCAGCAGGTTCTGAAGCTGGTCGGCTCCCCGAACCAGGCCTCAAAGAAGTGGATCACCTCCCAGTACGACCACTTCGTGCAGGGCAACACGGTGCTGGCCCAGCCCGAGGACTCCGGCATGATCCGCGTCGACGAGGCGACCGGCCTCGGCGTCGCCATCGCCACCGACGGCAACGGCCGCTACGCCAAGCTCGACCCCTACACGGGCGCGCAGCTGGCCCTGGCCGAGGCCTATCGGAACGTGGCGACGACCGGCGCCAAGCCGCTCGCCGTCTCCGACTGCCTGAACTTCGGTTCGCCCGAGGACCCGGCGGTGATGTGGCAGTTCGCCGAGGCGGTCCGCGGCCTCGCCGACGGCTGTCTCCAGCTGGGCACCCCGGTCACCGGTGGCAACGTCTCGCTCTACAACCAGACGGGCGAGGTGGCCATCCACCCGACCCCGGTGGTCGCCGTCCTCGGCGTGATCGACGACGTGGCCCGCCGCACGCCGGTCGCCTTCCAGGAGGAGGGCCAGCTGCTCTACCTCCTCGGCGACACGCGTGAGGAGTTCGGCGGTTCGGCCTGGTCCCAGGTCGTCCACGACCACCTGGGCGGCCTGCCGCCGAAGGTGGACCTGGAGCGTGAGCGCCTCCTCGCCGAGATCCTGATCTCCGCCTCCCGTGACGGCATGATCGACTCGGCGCACGACCTGTCCGACGGCGGCCTCGTCCAGGCCGTGGTCGAGTCCGCGCTGCTCGGCGGCAAGGGCGCGCGCCTGGTCGTACCCGACGGCCTCGACGCCTTCACCTTCCTCCTCTCCGAGTCGGCCGGCCGCGCGATCGTCGCGGTACCGCGCTCGGAGGAGGTCCGCTTCAACGACATGTGCGGCGCCCGGGGCCTCCCGGTGACCCGCATCGGCGTCGTGGACGGCGACTCGGTGGAGATCCAGGGCGAGTTCAGCCTCACCCTGTCCGAACTGCGCGAGGCGCACGAGGGCACGATCGAGGCGCTGCTGGCGTAGCCGGTCGCACGACGACGAAGGCCCCGCCCGGATGTGTCCGGGCGGGGCCTTCTCGGCTCATCGGACGTAGTTCTTGAGGATCTCCGTGTCGAGCTCGATGCCGATCGGATCGGGAAGGAGCACCTTCTCACCGAACTTCGCGGTACGGACGACGCGGTAGCCACCGACCTTCCGGTCCGGCGAACTGTGCACGGTGACCGTGCAGGAGTCGCGGTCGATCAAGAGGTAGAGAGGGATGTCCGCTTGGCCGTATGCGGCCGGCTTCTCGTGCCGGTCCCGCCGGTCGGTGTCCGAGTCGTACGAGGTGACCTCGACGACCATGAGCGCGCCATCCGGGTCGGCCCACTCGCCGTGCCCCGCGAAGTGCGCCTCGGGCGCGAGCACGGCATCAGGTTTCGCCCTGCCTTCTCGATATGCCTCCACCCGTAGCCCTCGGCCCTGGTACAGGTCCAGGTCAGGCCTGGCCTGCATACAGCGCCGGGCCAGCCAGGTCACGATGGTGCTGTGGTCCCCGTCCGCCGCCTTCTTGACCTCGATCCGTCCGTTGGCGAACTCCAACGCGACGGTCTCGGGAGCGGCAGAGGCGATCGTTTCGAACTCCTCCACCGACATCTGAGATGTGCGCTCGGCCGTCATGCTGCACCCCCTTCCAGGCGAAGACCAGTGTCGCCAGGCTCCGGCGGTGCGGTGCGGGTTTCGCAGCGGATCACACCCACGGGTGATCACCCCGGCTTCCGACCTCGCCCCCTGACCGCTACGGGCTCAGCCGCCCGGCTGCCGGATGCGTGCCCGGACCGCGGTGCGGTCGATGTCGAGTTCGGCCAGGAGTTCCGCCACCGGATCCGGGCGCTCGCAGTCGAGGAGGGCCAGCAGCAGGTGTTCCGGGGTGATGCGGCGGCTGCGGGACTTCTTCGTCTCGGCCAGGGCGCGGGGGAGGACGGCGCGGGCGCCCGAGGTGAAGGGGGTCCGCTTGCGGGACGCGGGAATCGGTGCCCGCTCGATCCCTCGGACGTCGATGCCGACCACGGCCAGCGCGGACCGGTCGAGGGAGTCGAGGGCGGCGCGTGCGGTCTCCAGGTCGGTACCGAGGGTGCGGACCGCGCCGGGATCGTGCAGCACTCCCAGCAGGAGGTGCTCGGTACCGATGCGACGGTCGCCGCGCAGCGTGGTCTCTTCGAGCGCCGACGTGACGGTCGCCCGGGCCTCTGCCGCGAACTGTTCGAACATGGTCATCTCACTTCCCGTACTTGGCGTGGACGGACTGCCGGGACACGCCGAGGGCGTCCCCGATCTGCTCCCAGGACCAGCCCTGTGCGCGGGCGCGCACGACCGCCGCCGCCTCGACCTGCTCGGCCAGACGGTGCAGGGCACCCACCGCCCGCAGTCCCACCGCGGGGTCGTGCGACCTGAGGCGTTCCGAGAGCTCTTGCGTTTCCATGTCTGTCAGTCTGGGTTGACAGTCCCCTGCTTGTCAACCCAGCCTGACAGGCACTCGCCTGTCGGACCGAGGCAATACGCTCACCGCCATGCCTCCCGCCAAGAAGCGCCCCCGGACGTACGACCCCGGCAAGATCCGTACGGCGGTTCTCGCCCAGCTCGCGAACGTGCGGGACGCCGCCCGCACCCTCACCCCCGAGCAGCTCGCACTCCCCACCCGGCTGGAGGGATGGACCGTGCGGGACCTCGTCGCCCACATCGGCATGGCGGTCACCGCCGTCCACCGGGCCCTGGACCAGCCCGAGCCCGCGAAGGCCGACGCGGTGCTGCTCGACTGGCCGTTCGGGACCTCCGGCAACGCCGCCGCCATCGCCGACTTCACCCGGCGCCTCGCCGCCGACCACCCCGACCTCGACGCCTACCTCGCCGACGTCGACGCCGGCCTCCGCGGCCTGCTCGACGCGCATCCCGGCACCCGGCTGCTCGCCACCAGCGCCGGCGCGCTCTCCCTCGACGACTACCTCGTCACCCGGGCCGTCGAGCTGGTCGTCCACACCGACGACCTCGGCGCGGCGGTCCCGGGACTCGACATCCCCTACGACCGGCAGGCCCTGGCCGCCTGTACCCGGCTGCTCGCCGACGCGCTCGCGGTCAAGGCGCCCGGCGGGTCGACCGAGGTACGGGTGCCGCCGTACGCCGTGGTGCAGTGCGTCGAAGGGCCCCGGCACACCCGCGGCACCCCGCCCAACGTCGTCGAGACCGACCCACTGACCTGGATCCGGCTGGCCACCGGACGGCTGGCGTGGAAGGAGGCCGTGGCGGACGCCAGGGTCAGCGCCAGTGGCGAGCGGGCGGACCTCGGGGCGTACCTGCCCGTCATGGGATGAGGGAACCGATCACCCGGTGCGCACCGTCGAAACGGTATGTACGGGTACGGGTTGAAACAGCGCACGCGCCGTATGACCCTGACGACGGCGGTGGCCGCCGCCCTGCTGCTTCTGCTCGCGGTGGCCTGTGGCGGTGAGAGAGGCGGAACCGTGGGGACTGGGCCGGACGTGACCGGGATCGACTGGACCGTCGACAGCGTGACCGTCGACGGCACCATTCATCGCGCCCCGGCGCACGCCCACATGAAGATCGAGGACGGTCGCGCGGCCGGCACCTTCGGGTGCAACCAGTTCAGTGGCACGGCACAGATCACCGGCGACCAGATCCGGCTGAGCCACGTCCGCACCACGCGGATGGCCTGCGACAACGCGCGGATGACCTTCGAGCGCGCTCTCTCCCGCACGCTCACCTCCGGACCGCTGACCATGACGGGTGAGGGCGGGAAACTCACCCTCACCGCGACCGGCGGCGACCGCGTCCAGCTGTCCAGGACGTGACCGCGACGCGGGCGCGACACCCCGCGTGACCCCCCGAATGATGTGCGACACCTCACTCAGAGATACGGTGTGAGGGGGTTGCGCGGGCACCGGTCCGCCCGAACCGGCGCCGCCTGGAGAAACCTCCTACCTCGCTGACCTGCGGGAATGGAGAAACCCACAACCGCGTCCGCGGCCGTAGATCCATTACGGCTGTGTATCCCCAATTCGGACCAGTGGTCGATCTCGCCTACACTCGGTTCCGTGCCACGTGGTGACGGTCTCCTCAATCACGATCTGCTCCCCGGCGAGAAGGGCCCCCAGGACGCTTGCGGCGTCTTCGGAGTCTGGGCCCCCGGTGAAGAGGTCGCCAAGCTCACGTACTTCGGGCTCTACGCCCTCCAGCATCGGGGCCAGGAATCCGCGGGTATCGCGGTCAGCAACGGCTCCCAGATCCTCGTCTTCAAGGACATGGGCCTCGTTTCCCAGGTCTTCGACGAGACCTCGCTCGGTTCGCTCCAGGGTCACATCGCGATCGGTCACGCCCGCTACTCGACCACCGGTGCCTCCGTGTGGGAGAACGCCCAGCCGACGTTCCGCGCCACCGCGCACGGTTCGATCGCGCTCGGCCACAACGGCAACCTCGTCAACACGGCGCAGCTCGCCGAGATGGTCGCCGAACTCCCCAAGGACCACAACGGCCGGTCCACCCGGGTCGCGGCCACCAACGACACCGACTTGCTGACCGCCCTCCTCGCGGCCCAGACCGACGAGGACGGCAAGCCGCTGACCATCGAGGAGGCCGCGCACGCGGTCCTGCCGAAGGTCCGGGGCGCCTTCTCCCTCGTCTTCATGGACGAGCACACCCTCTACGCGGCTCGTGACCCGCAGGGCATCCGCCCGCTGGTCCTCGGCCGCCTGGAGCGCGGCTGGGTCGTCGCCTCGGAGTCCGCGGCGCTCGACATCTGCGGCGCCAGCTTCGTCCGCGAGATCGAGCCGGGCGAGTTCGTCGCCATCGACGAGAACGGCCTGCGTACCTCGCGATTCGCGGACGCGAAGCCCAAGGGCTGCGTCTTCGAGTACGTGTACCTGGCCCGCCCCGACACCGACATCGCCGGGCGGAACGTCTACCTCTCCCGCGTGGAGATGGGCCGGAGGCTCGCCAAGGAAGCCCCGGTCGACGCCGACCTGGTGATAGCGACCCCGGAGTCCGGCACCCCGGCCGCCGTCGGCTACGCGGAGGCCTCCGGCATCCCCTTCGGCAACGGCCTGGTCAAGAACGCCTACGTCGGCCGTACCTTCATCCAGCCCTCGCAGACCATCCGGCAGCTCGGCATCCGCCTGAAGCTGAACCCGCTGAAGGAAGTCATCAAGGGCAAGCGCCTGGTCGTCGTCGACGACTCGATCGTCCGCGGCAACACCCAGCGGGCCCTGGTGCGGATGCTGCGGGAGGCGGGCGCGGCCGAGGTCCACATCCGGATCTCCTCGCCGCCGGTCAAGTGGCCGTGCTTCTTCGGCATCGACTTCGCCACCCGCGCCGAGCTCATCGCCAACGGCATGACCATCGAGGAGATCGGCACCTCGCTCGGCGCCGACTCCCTGGCGTACATCTCCATCGACGGCATGATCGAGGCGACCACCATCGCCAAGCCGAACCTGTGCCGCGCCTGCTTCGACGGCGAGTACCCGATGGAGCTCCCGGACCCCGAGCTGCTCGGCAAGCAGCTCCTGGAGACCGAGCTGGCAGCCGGTCCGGCAGCCACGGCCGCGGCCGACGCGATCCGTCGCCCGTAAGCCCCGTCATCAACCCGAAAGATCCCAGGCAATGTCTGAGAGCCCTGTTTCCGGTGCTTCCTACGCGGCTGCCGGCGTCGACATCGAAGCGGGCGACCGCGCCGTAGAGCTGATGAAGGAGTGGGTGAAGAAGACGCAGCGCCCCGAGGTCCTCGGCGGCCTCGGCGGCTTCGCCGGTCTCTTCGACGCCTCCGCCCTCAAGAACTACGAGCGCCCGCTGCTCGCCTCAGCGACGGACGGCGTGGGCACCAAGGTGGACATCGCGCGCCAGCTCGGCGTGTACGACACCATCGGGCACGACCTCGTCGCCATGGTCATGGACGACATCGTGGTGTGCGGTGCCGAGCCGCTGTTCATGACCGACTACATCTGCGTCGGCAAGGTCCACCCGGAGCGGGTCGCCGCCATCGTCAAGGGCATCGCCGAGGGCTGCGTGCTGGCCGGGTGCGCCCTCGTGGGCGGCGAGACGGCCGAGCACCCGGGCCTGCTCGGCGCGGACGACTTCGACGTCGCCGGCGCCGGTACGGGCGCGGTGGAGGCCGACCGGCTGCTCGGCGCGGATCGTATCCGTACGGGTGACGCGGTGATCGCCATGGCGTCCTCCGGGCTTCACTCGAACGGGTACTCCCTGGTCCGGCACGTGCTGCTGAACCAGGCGGGCCTCGCCCTCGACGCGCACATCGAGGACCTGGGCCGCACCCTCGGCGAGGAACTCCTGGAGCCGACCAAGATCTACTCGCTGGACTGCCTGGCCCTGATGCGGACGGCGGAGGTCCACGCCTTCAGCCACATCACCGGCGGCGGACTCGCCGCGAACCTGGCCCGGGTGATCCCGGACCACCTGCACGCGATCGTCGACCGCGCCACCTGGACCCCTGGTCCGATCTTCGACCTGGTCGGCCGCACCGGCAGCGTCGAGCGGCTCGAACTGGAGAAGACGCTCAACATGGGCGTCGGCATGATCGCGATCGTCCCGCAGGAGTCGGTGGACGTGGCGCTGACCGCACTGGCCGACCGCGGGGTCGAGGCGTGGGTCGCCGGCGAGATCACCGAGCGCGGCGCGCACACCACCGGGGCGGACCTGGTGGGGGACTACGCGTAAGGCTCGGTGAGGCCAGCACAAAACCCGGTCCGGCTATGGAACCCCGGACCGGGTCAGTGAAGCGGCTCAGCAGCCGCCGGCGTCAAGCACCGCGACGATGCTGGGAGTGCGGACCGGACTGGTCGTCCTCGTCCTCGTCCTCATCGTCGTCGTTATAGAGATCCGCGTACTGGGCGTACGGGTCGTCATCCTCGTCGTCGTCCTCGAACGGCTCGCCATTCGGCGGCTGGCTCGAAGTCGATGCGCCCAGCTCGCTGGCCAGACGTGACAGGTCAGTCCCACCGCTGTTGTACTTCAGCTGGCGGGCGACCTTCGTCTGCTTGGCCTTGGCCCGGCCGCGCCCCATGGCTCGACCCCCTCGGTGACGGGGCTCGACGGCCCCAGAGTCTGACACGCGTTCATGATCCGGAACGGGCTCTCCTCGGAGAGACCGGTCCGTAGGGCTTCCACGGTACCTGAGCCCGCGCCCATACGGTACGTCGCCCGCACCACGCGCCTGGCTGCACGACCCGCGAGGTGCCCCGTCCCCGCTGGTCAACCACGATTTTAACCACTTCCTGGCGGACGACCCGCCGACGAACGTGAGAGTTCTCTCCAAGTGCCCGCCGGCAGGTACCGGAAATCCGTCCGGAAACCCGGTGTTCGATCAGTGGCCGCCCGCCGTTACGGCTTCGTGCATCCGCTGTTCGGCGATCCGGTCGGCCGCCGCGGCCGGCGGAATCCCGTCATCCTTCGCACGTGCGAATATGGCCAGCGTGGTGTCGAAGATCTTCGCCGCCTTCGCCTTGCACCGGTCGAAGTCGAACCCGTGCAGCTCGTCGGCGACCTGGATGACCCCGCCGGCGTTCACCACGTAGTCCGGCGCGTAGAGGATCCCGCGGTCGGCGAGGTCCTTCTCGACGCCCGGGTGGGCGAGCTGGTTGTTGGCCGCGCCGCACACCACCTGGGCGGTCAGCACCGGCACGGACGCGTCGTTCAGGGCGCCGCCGAGCGCGCACGGGGCGTAGATGTCGAGGCCCTCGACGCGGATCAGGGCGTCGGTGTCCGCGGCCACCTGTACCTGGGGATGCCGGTCGGAGATCCGGCCGACGGCCTCCCGGCGCACGTCCGTCACGACCACCCGGGCGCCCTCCTCCAGGAGGTGCTCCACCAGATGGTGGCCGACCTTGCCGACGCCCGCGATGCCGACGGTGCGGCCGCGCAGCGAGGGGTCGCCCCACAGGTGCTGGGCGCTGGCCCGCATGCCCTGGTAGACGCCGTACGCGGTGAGCACGGAGGAGTCGCCGGCGCCGCCGTTCTCCGGGGAGCGGCCGGTGGTCCAGCGGCACTCGCGGGCCACCACGTCCATGTCGGCGACGTACGTGCCGACGTCGCAGGCGGTGACGTACCGGCCGCCGAGGGAGGCCACGAACCGCCCGTAGGCGAGCAGCAGCTCCTCTGTCTTGTCGCGGTCCGGGTCCCCGATGATCACGGCCTTGCCGCCGCCGTGGTCGAGCCCGGCCATGGCGTTCTTGTACGACATCCCGCGGGCGAGGTTGAGGGCGTCGGCGACGGCCTCCTCCTCGTTGGCGTACGGGTAGAAGCGGGTGCCGCCGAGGGCGGGGCCCAGCGCGGTGGAGTGGATGGCGATGACGGCCTTGAGGCCGCTCTTGCGGTCCTGGCAGAGCACGACCTGCTCGTGACCGCCCTGGTCCGAGTGGAACAGGGTGTGCAGGACGCCGGTGGAAACGTCGGTCACTGTGGTGACTCCCGGTTGTGTCGCGTGTGTCGCGGCGGGTGGAAGCGGGGGGCTCCCGTAAGGGTGGCGGGGGCCTGGCATGAGCGTAGAGCCATTGCCCGTACACCATCCGCGCAGTGTTCAGCATCACTCTCCCGTGCCGTGTGCGCACGCATGAGCGTGGGACGATTTGCTGTGGTTTCCGCGGCCGGCCCCGGCCGGCTCTGTCATGGCTCCGCCGTGGGTTCCGCTGGTTTCGAGCCCGGTCCGATGGGGAGGGAGCAGGCGTGCCCAAGGTGTCCTCGGTGGTCGTCCCCTACGCGACGTACCTGCGTGTGTACGAGCCGCTGGCCGCCTTCCCGGACCGGGAGCGCGACCACTGGACGCGCTACGCCCGCCGTCCGGAGCGCCCCTCCTACCAGGACGAACTCCGGCGCTCCCTGGCCGACTTGCTGCCCACCCCGCCGATTCCGGTGCCGGTGCAGGAGAGCGGCGACGCCTTCGTCCTGGAGGCCGACGGCGTCGTGTGCGTCTGCCCGTGGCGGACCCGGCTGCGCGGCTGGCAGGCCCTGCAGGAACTCTCCGACGAACTGCCGGCGTCGGTCCTGGACGCGATGCTGCCGCCGGTCGTGCGCCGGCAGGCCACGACGGACTACGAGCGCTGGCTGGCCCGCAACCCCGACTGCCGGCCCTGGATCCGCACTGCGACCTGGCAGGTGCCGCTGAACTGGTTCGTGCTGGTCTCCGACGAGGAGCGCCGGTACGAGAAGGGCACCGCCGAGATCCCGCCGATGCTGCGCTACCGCACGCCCATGGTGCAGGCCCGGCGCCGGGTGGCCCGGGCGCTGCGCACGCTCAAGGACACCGTGGAGGAAGGGCCGCTGATCGACGGCCTGGTGGACGTCGGCCGCTGGCTGGAGGAGTTCCATCCGCGTTCGGTGGTCGAGCTGGACTACGGCGGTCTCGTGCACACCCTGCCGGCCGGGGACCTGGAGGGCGACCATTCGGCGGCCGACGTGGCGGCCGGCATCGAGGCGCTGCGCCAGGGCGACGGGGCCGCGGCCGGGGAGGCGTACGGGCGGCTGGTGGAGCGGTGGCGGACGGTACGGGACCGCCGTTCGGCGAACTGAGTGCCGGTCTGCGTGCCGGTCTGAGCGCGGATGCCCGGTGATCCGTACTGACTGACGGGGCGTCCGATGCGGTTTACCACCGGATGACACCTGCGTGACGTGTGTGTGGTGAGTGATGCACGTCACGGCCCAGAAGGCATGAAACAACGTACGTTGACGGCACTTCAGTGAACGCACTGGACGTTGGATCCCGATCCGGGCTTTTGCGTCAAGGGTGACGGATAGCACTTACACGGCTCTTGCGCCTCTTGCCACTCCTCGTGCCAAAATAGGACAAGGAGTCCGGGGAGGGCTCCATCCGTCCAAGTGTGGTGCACTGTGGGCGGATTCTCAGCATTACGTGCTTTGGGGGGTCTGGTGACTCCTGATCGTCCTGTGACTGATCGTCACAGTGGCGTGACTGTCCGCTATGGCATGGTCCATCGGCTTCCGCGGCTGATGCCTACCTGGGAGGGCAATTCCATCGGTTTGGCCGACGCGGCTGGACAGATGGTGTAGTTGTAGTGCCGAGGACAAGCCGTTCGTCCTATAACCGACTCGACTCGCGTCCGCCATTTCGGGCAACGCGGGTCAAGGTGCAGAATTTAGAGGAAAGAACCGAGAAGGTTCGGTTCTCCCGAGGAGGCCGCTCATGACCGCTCGCACCCCTGATGCCGAGCCGCTGCTGACCCCGGCTGAGGTCGCCACGATGTTCCGCGTCGACCCCAAGACGGTCACGCGGTGGGCGAAGGCCGGCAAGCTCACGTCGATCCGCACGCTCGGCGGACACCGCCGCTACCGCGAGGCTGAGGTGCGCGCCCTGCTGGCGGGCATCCCGCAGCAGCGCAGCGAAGCCTGACCCAACTGAATAGCGGGCAAACCGACCGGTCCCCCAACTGGCCGAGACGCCCGAAACCCTAGCTCCAAGCGACGCGGGACCTGCCCCAACAGGGCCCACGCCCAGGCCGACCAGAACTTCTCAGGCAAGCGACACAGGGTGCGTCGTAGATCGCGCTGGACTCCGCCGGGTCCAGCGCGATCTTTTTTGTGCGTCCATGGGGTCCCGTGGGGGCTTCGCCCACCGTAACCGCCGCCTCTGTGAGCAGCCTTGTCGGAGTCTGGGGATCACTGTCGGATCTGCTGTGCGGGCACCCGGAGGGGGTCCGGGGCGGGTCCACAGGGTGGTGCAATTGCACATATTAAATTGACCAGTTGTAGGAAGGGGGTAAGTACCGCCGTTTCGGAAACTCATGCGGTGACACCCGTCACATACCGCACGGGTTGTTTGTACTGCCCCGGGTGCGCTAGAGGAGTATCGCGCTCCACCGGCCCTTGAGGGGACGGCGGTTGGGGCCGGCGCGGGTCGCGTACCGTCATGGGCCGGCGGGGCCCTGGTCCTCCGCGGCGTCCTCGGGGGCCTCCGCGGTGTGCGGGGCGGAGTCCATGGCCAGCCGCAGCAGCTGATGGCAGACCGCACAGCGACGGGTCAGATGCCGGTACGACGAGGCGGCCGCCAGGTGGGCCCTCAGCAGCGCCCGCGTCTCGTGCCGCACCGAAGCCGCCATACGCCACCTCCAGAGGGGGCCGACAGCAACCAAGCCCTCCCTCCTGGGTAGCCAGCGAATGTGACGCCGTCAAGGGCGGGGACCGCTCCCTGTGGGCCGCGCGGGCATGCAAAAGGCCCGCTTCCCTTGCGGGATGCGGGCCTTGCTGGTTGTGCGGTCCTGACGGGATTTGAACCCGCGGCCTCCACCTTGACAGGGTGGCGAGCACTCCAAGCTGCTCCACAGGACCAAGTTTCGCGGCACTTTGTCTTGCGTTGTGCTGCGAGAAGGACTGTACAGGAGGGGGTGGGCCCTGGTCGAACTCACCCAGCGTGCCCGGTCGGTTACGGAGCTGCCGTGTCGATCGCCTTCACGATCCGCTTGTCCGAGATCGGGTACGCCGTGCCCAGCGCATGCGCGAAGTAGCTGACCCGCAGCTCCTCCAGCATCCAGCGGATGTCCAGGACCTGCTGCGGCACCGGCCGGCCCTTCGGGAGCTGCTCCAGGAGCCAGGCGTACTCGTCCTGCATCTCGTGGACCTTCTCCATGCGGGTGGTGTCCCGCTGGACGTTCGTCGGCATCTGCTGGAGGCGGCGGTCGGCGGCGACCAGGTAGCGCATGAGGTCGGGGAGGCGTCGTATACCGGCCCAGGTCACGAAGCCCGGCTTCACGAGCGCGTCCAGCTGCTTGCGGACGTCGGTCAGGTTCGCCAGCAGCGCGGGGCTCCGTACGCCCTTCAGGCGGCGCTCACAGGCCTGCCAGGCGGCAAGCACCTGCTGCACCTGCCCGACCGTCCGGACCGTCGTGTCGACGATCTCGGCGCGCACCTTGTCGAACAGCTTCCGGTACGACTCCTCGTCCCACGCCGGACCCCCGAAGTCGGCGATCAGCTTGTCCGCCGCCGCCATCGCGCAGTCGTCGAACAGGGCCTGGATCGTGCCGTGCGGGTTCGCCGACAGCGCGAGCTTCTGGGCGTTCGTCAGCTTCTCCGACGCGAACTTCGCCGGGTTCACCGGGATGTTGCGGAGGATGAGCCGCCGGGTGCCCTTCCACATCGCCTCGGTCTGCTCCTCCTCGGTGTCGAAGAGGCGGACCGAGACCGTGTCGCCGTCGTCGACCAGGGCCGGGTAGGCCTTGACCGGCTGGCCCGCCCGGCGGGTCTCGAAGACGCGGGTGAGGGTGCCGATCGTCCAGTCCGTGAGGCCCTTGCGCTCCAGGGACTCGCCGCCCTGGCGCTCCGCGGTGGCCGCGGCGGCCTGGGAGAGGGCCTGGCGTGCCTTCGGCTTCAGCCGGAGCTTCAGCGCCTCCAGGTCCTTGTCCTCGGCCAGCTTGCGGCGCCGCTCGTCGACGATCCGGAAGGTGATCTTCAGGTGGTCCGGGACCTTCGCCCAGTCGAAGTCCTCGGCCTCGAAGGGCACGCCGACCATCCGCTTCAGCTCGCGCGCCATGGTCGTGGTGAGGGGCTCCTGAAGGGGGACCGCGGTGTCCAGGAAACGCTTCGCGAAGTTCGGCGCGGGCACGTAGTTGCGGCGGATCGGCTTGGGGAGGGTACGGATCAGCTCCGTGACCACCTCCTCCCTGAGGCCCGGGATCTGCCAGTCGAAGCCCTCGTCCGTCACCTGGTTCAGGACCTGGAGCGGGATGTGGATGGTCACACCGTCCGCGTCCGCGCCCGGCTCGAACTGGTACGTCACCCGGAACTTCAGCTGCCCCTGCTGCCAGGAGTCCGGGTAGTCGGCCTTGGTGACCGCCTCCGCCGACTCCCGGATCAGCATCTCCCGCTCGAAGTCCAGGAACTCCGGCTGTTCGTGCCGCTTGTGCTTCCACCAGGAGTCGAAGTGGGCGCCGGAGACGACGTGTTCGGGCACCCGCTGGTCGTAGAAGTCGAAGAGGGTGTCGTCGTCGACGACGATGTCCCGGCGCCGCGCCCGGTGCTCCAGCTCCTCGACCTCGCTCAGCAGCCTGCGGTTGTCGGCGAAGAACTTGTGGTGGGTCCGCCAATCGCCCTCGACCAGTGCGTTGCGAATGAAAAGCTCGCGGCTGGTCTCCGGATCGATCCGGCCGTAGTTCACCTTCCGGTCGGCGACGATCGGCACGCCGTACAGTGTGACCTTCTCGAACGCCATCACGGCCGCCTGGTCCTTCTCCCAGTGCGGTTCGCTGTACGTCCGCTTGAGGAGGTGCTCGGCGAGCGGCTCGACCCACTCCGGCTCGATCTTCGCGTTGACCCGGGCCCAGAGGCGCGAGGTCTCCACCAGCTCCGCCGACATCACAAACCGGGGAGTCTTTTTGAACAGCGCGGAGCCCGGGAAGAGCGCGAACTTCGCGCTGCGCGCCCCCAGGTACTCGTTCTTCGCGCCGTCCTTCACGTCCTTCATGCCGATGTGGGACAGGAGGCCGGCCAGGAGGGAGACGTGCACGCGGTCGGCGGGGGCGTCGTCCTCGCTGAGGTGGATGCCCATCTGCTTGGCGACCGTGCGCAGCTGCATGTAGATGTCCTGCCACTCACGGATGCGCAGGAAGTTGAGGAACTCCTGCTTGCACATCCGCCGGAAGGAACTGGAGCCGCGCTCCTTCTGCTGCTCCCTGACGTATCTCCACAGGTTGAGGAAGGCGAGGAAGTCGCTGGTCTCGTCGCGGAAGCGGGCGTGCTGCTGGTCGGCCTGGGTCTGCTTCTCGGCCGGGCGTTCGCGCGGGTCCTGGATGGAGAGCGCGGCGGCGATGACCATGACCTCGCGGACACAGCCGTTCTTGTCGGCCTCCAGGACCATGCGGGCCAGCCGCGGGTCGACCGGCAGCTGGGCGAGCTTGCGGCCGGTGTCGGTGAGCCGCCTGCGCGGGTCCTTCTCGGCCGGGTCGATCGCGCCGAGCTCCTGGAGCAGCTGCACGCCGTCCCGGATGTTGCGGTGGTCCGGCGGGTCGATGAAGGGGAACTTCTCGATGTCGCCGAGGCCGGCCGCGGTCATCTGCAGGATGACGCTCGCCAGGTTCGTGCGCAGGATCTCCGGGTCCGTGAACTCCGGCCGGGAGACGAAGTCGTCCTCGCCGTACAGCCGGATGCAGATGCCGTCGGAGGTACGGCCGCAGCGGCCCTTGCGCTGGTTCGCGCTGGCCTGGCTGATCGCCTCGATGGGCAGCCGCTGCACCTTGGTGCGGTGGCTGTAGCGGGAGATCCGGGCGAAGCCGGGGTCGATGACGTACTTGATGCCCGGGACGGTGAGCGAGGTCTCGGCGACGTTGGTCGCCAGAACGATCCTGCGACCGGTGTGCGGCTGGAAGACCCGGTGCTGCTCGGCGTGCGAGAGCCGGGCGTAGAGGGGGAGGACCTCCGTGAACCGGTACTTCTTCTTCTCCAGCGCGTCCGCGGTGTCCCGGATCTCCCGCTCCCCCGAGAGGAAGACGAGGATGTCGCCCTGCCCCTCGCCCTGGAGCTCCTCCACGGCGTCGCAGATGGCGGTGATCTGGTCCCGGTCGGCGTCCTCCGCGTCCTCTTCGAGGAGCGGCCGGTACCGCACCTCGACCGGGTACGTCCGACCGCTCACCTCGACGATCGGGGCGTCGCCGAAATGCCGGGAGAACCGCTCGGGGTCGATGGTGGCGGAGGTGATGACGACCTTGAGGTCGGGCCGGCGCGGCAGCAGCTGGGCGAGGTAGCCCAGCAGGAAGTCGATGTTGAGGGACCGCTCGTGGGCCTCGTCGATGATGATCGTGTCGTAGGCGCGCAGCTCGCGGTCGGTCTGGATCTCGGCGAGCAGGATGCCGTCCGTCATCAGCTTGACGAAGGTGGCGTCGGGGTTCACCTGGTCGGTGAAGCGGACCTTCCAGCCGACGGCCTCCCCGAGGGGTGTCCGCAGCTCCTCCGCCACCCGTTCGGCGACGGTGCGGGCGGCGATCCGGCGGGGCTGGGTGTGCCCGATCATGCCGCGCACGCCCCGGCCGAGCTCCAGACAGATCTTGGGGATCTGGGTGGTCTTCCCGGAGCCGGTCTCGCCGGCCACGATCACGACCTGGTGGTCGCGTATCGCCTCCGCGATCTCGTTCTTCTTCTGGCTGACGGGCAGCTGCTCGGGGTACGAGACGGCGGGCACGACGGCGCGGCGGCCGGCCATCCGTTCCTCGGCCCGGGCCACCTCTGCCTCGATCTCGGCGAGGACGGCGGCCCGGGCCTCCGGCTTACGGATCTTGCGCGCGCCTTCCAGCCTGCGCCCGAGCCGGTGCGCGTCGCGCAGTGAGAGCTCGGTCAGGCGAGGGGCGAGGGGGCCGAGGGCGGGGGCGGGATGCGTAGACATACGCGGTCCAGGATCTCACCTCGGGGAAATCCATGGCGAACGCTTTTGCCTCCGGCGGTTCGGCCGAGGGCTGGGGGCGGACGTAGTACTTCGGGTGCGGGTGCATGGGGGGCTGGTCGCGCCCGCGCGGCGGAGCCGCATATCAGCTGGGGCCCCGCGCCCCTGAAGGGGCGCTTCCCGGCCCTGTCCCTACGGGGTTCGCTGGGCCGGAGGCGTGGGGGTTTGGGCCGGGGCCGGGGCGGAGGCTGCTGCCATGGACTTCGCCGTGTTCGATACGGCCTTGATCCCCAGGTACGCCGTGGTCATGCTGCTCACCGCCGTGAAGGCGGCGGTCAGGACGCCGATGATCACGGACTCGTTGCCGTTGAGTCGCCAGACGCCGAAGACCGCGACCGCGGCGATCGCGAGGTTGCTGACGACGATGGCGAGGAGGCCGTAGCGCGCACGGTCCTTCTCCAGCTGTATGTCCTGATCCCGGCTCATCTTCTCCACCCTGGTGACGTGTTGACCCGCCAGAACCTAGCGGCGGCGGGCCACGCCGCCAAGGAGATTCAGGACGTGGCGGGGAAGACGTCGTAGTCGCCCAGCAGGTCCGCGTACACGTCCACCGAGGTGGTACCGGCGTTGTAGAGGTCGATCTCGCCGTCGGTGCCGACCTTGACCAGCGCGCGGCCGGCCGCGGTGTGTCCCTTGGTGAAGTTCAGCGAGTAGACGCCGGGGCGCGAGGTGCCGTCGGGGTAGGCGACGAGGTAGCCGTTGCCGGACGGGGCGGGCACCGTGAGGTTCAGGTCGGCGGCGGTGACTCCGGTCGCGGGGACGCCGTGGGCGCCGGTCACCTTGAGCTTGAGCGTGCCGTGGGCGGCGAGCCTGGCGACCTTGCCGGTGCCGGTTCCGGTGCGGGTGTTGAGGATGCGGGCCGGGGTGACGGGCAGGAACTCCGAGCCGCCCGTGGCGGTGCCGTACCAGCCGGCGAGGTCCACGACGAGGTTCGCCGACGCCTTGCTGTCGTTGTGCAGGACGACCTTGCCGTCGTACACGGGGATCACGACCTGGGTGGTGGCGGTCTGGCCGGTGGTCCAGTAGGGGCCGCTCACGACGGAGTCGTTGGTGCTGTGCGTGGCGACGGTGAGGTCGCCGGACGCCTTGGTGGTGGTCGCCGTGACGTCGAGGACCACCGCGTGCGCGTCGGCCGGGACGCCGTGGGTGCCGCCGACGGCGAGGGTGACCGAGTGGCCGCCGGCGACCGGAGCCCGCGTGCCGCCGGTGCCGGTGCGGGTGTCGAGCAGGCGGGCCGGGGTGACCGGGTGGTAGGTGTCGGCGTACTGGGCGTGGGACTGGAGGCCGACCGTGGCGACGTCGACCGTCACCGCGCCGGAGCTGCCGTTGTAGAGGTCGACCGAACCGGTCGGGGTGACCTTCACCGTGGTCTCCGCGGTGGCCGTACGGCCCGGCTCGAAGGCGATGGCGGCGGTGCCCGGGCGGGTGGTGCCGTGGGTGTAGAGGGTGAGCGCGCCGCTCGCCTTCGCGTTGCTGGTGACGAGCTGGAGCTGCACCGCGTCCGCGCCGTTCGAGTCGGCCCGCAGCGTGGCCGCCGAGAGCGTCAGGACGCCGTGCGCGGCGATCGTCTTCTCGGTGTCGTACTGCGGGGTCACGGCGACGAAGGCGTCCGCCGCGTGGAAGACGGTTTTGGCGGTGGTGGTCCGGCCGAGCAGGTCGGTCTGCGTCAGGGTGGCGGTGTAGGTGCCGGGGGCCGCGTACTGGTGCGTGGGCTGCGTCGGCTCCTGGGCGTCGGTGGGCAGGTTGTCCTGCGTGCCGTCGCCGAAACTCAGGGTCCGGTACTCGACCTCCCACGGGTCGGCCGGTGCCGGCACCGTGAACTGCGCGAGCCCGGCGGCGACCTGTCCGGTCGCGGTGTCCGGGGCGACGGACAGGGCGGCGGCGGGCGGGGTGGCCGTACCCGCCGCCACCCCGGCGTAGGACTTCTCGGCGCTCGTCCCGTCGGGTTCGGTGAACGTGATGCGCGTGGTGTACAGCCCCGGCGTGGTGTACGTGTGGCTGACCGGGGTGCCGGGCGTGCCGGTGGCCGGGTCGCTGCCGTCGCCGAAGTCGACCGAGTAGGCGAGGGCCGCGCCCCAGGAACTGGTGGCGTCGGTCTTCATGGAGATGCCGAGCGGCGCGAGCCCCTTCGGGGGTGTCGGAACGTCGCCGGAGGCGATGGCGAGGGTGTCCTGCCGTTCCAGGGCGCCCCGGTCGGGGTGGGCCGTGGTGCCGGTCCCGGTGTTGTCGACCAACAGGTCGTCGACCCGGGCGCGCCCCTGGGAGTCGGTGCTGAGCTCGCCCGGCGCGGTGGCGTCGGCCGAGTCGATCAGGGGGGAGTGCTCGGCGGGCGTCGCCGGGTACGCGTTGATCCCGTCGATGTCATGCGTGCCCTGGCCGGTCCCGTCCCGGAAGGCCGCGCTGGTGGCGTAGGAGGTGCCGGCCCAGGAGTACTCGGTGCGGGCGGGGGCGGAAGAGGACACCTCGTGCGCCGCCACGTTGTAGTCGGCGGTGACCCGGCTCGCGGAGTCGGCCGACACCGCATAGAACGGAGCGGTCGGCGCCTGGCAGGAGCTGGTCTGCATCGAGCCGTTGGTGACGTTGAATGCCACGTTGTTCTCCACCACTCCGGAGCTCCCGCCGTCCAGCGAGATCGCGGTGGCGCAGGGCGCGAAGACGGTGTTGCTGGTCACGTCCGCGTCGGCTGTGCCCGACACCGCGATGCCGGCCTGCTGCTGCGTGAGGATCACGTTGGTCGTCACGGTGACCCGGGCCGCTCCCGGCGCCACCCGCACGCCGTACGCGGTGCTGGGGTTGATCGTGTTCCGTGACACGGTCACGTCCGAGGACGTGCCGTCCACGCCGATCGCCGTCCCGGTGACGGGGACCGTCGGGGCGGCGTTGTCGACCGTCAGCCGGTCGAGGGTCACATGGTCGGACCCGGTCACCGCCACCACGTCCGAGTGGTGCTCGTCAGTGAAGGCCAGCGACTCGACCCGTACGTCATGCACGCCCTTCAGCGTCAGCGCCGGTGCGGAGGCGGGAGTGGCGAGCACCGTCCTCAGACGACTTGAGGGGAGGGGCGCTCCGCTGAACGTGATCGGCTTGTCGCTGGTCCCCGACCGGGTGAGGGTCACCGCTTCGGGGTGCGGGGACAGGGAGTAGTCCCCCAGGATCCGGACCGTGTCCCCCGGCTCGACCACGTCCGCGGCGGCCTGCACGGTGCAGAAGGGCCGGCTCTCCGTCCCCGTACCGCTGTCACTGCACACCGTGCTGTAGCCCTCCACGTACAGCGTCCTGCCCGGCCCGGGGTCGGCCATGGCCCGCCCGGTCCCCCAGCCGCTCATCGCTCCCACCACGACGATCATGGCGAGGGACAGTCCTACGGCGGGGCGGGATCTGTGCATGGGGTCTCCACGGAGCGTTCACGGGTGCGGTCACGAGAACGCCGGAGGAGGCAGGTCGGCTCAGCGTTGTCATGCAGTCGTCATGATCGCAGTCCGACTCCAAAGGAACGCCATACTCCGCCCTGGTCTTGCTCAAAACGCGGCCCGGCGGAGTGGGTTGGCGGGCCGCTGTCAGACTGCGCGGATGAATGAGACGGTCTTTCGGTACACGCGCAGACAGCGCTTGGCGATGTGGGCGTCCGCGTTGGGGATGGCGGTCTGGGCCGGGGCGGTGAGCGTGCGTGCCGCCAGGTACCTGGCTGACGGCCAGACCGGCTCCGCCGTGGGTCTGTGGCTCATGTTCGGGCTGATACCGACCGTGCTGTTCGTTCCACTGGCGGGGATGCCGACGGGCTGGACGCGCATCGGCGCGGAGGGCCTGCGCACCCGCGGGATGACCGGGCGCCGACGCGTGGCCTGGAGAGACATCGAGAGTATCCACGAGCTCTCGGGCCGTGGGCGCAACGGGAGCATCACCCAGATCGGAGTCACCCGGACCGACGGTAAGTCGTTCCTGCTGCCCATTCCCTTCACCTCCGGGACCATCGCCGAGGATCCCGATTTCTACGACAAGCTGGAGCTGATGCGCCGGGAGTGGAAGAAGCACGGCGGGGCGGGCGAGGTATGAGAGGCGAGGCATGAGAACAGCCCCTCCGGAATTCCGGAGGGGCTGTCTGTTGTGGCTGGGGCCGGGGTCGAACCGGCGACCTATCGCTTTTCAGGCGATCGCTCGTACCAACTGAGCTACCCAGCCACGAGGTTTCACGTGAAACCCCAGCGGTCCTGACGGGATTTGAACCCGCGGCCTCCACCTTGACAGGGTGGCGAGCACTCCAAGCTGCTCCACAGGACCAAGCTGTGCGTGCAACAGTGTTGCACACGATCTTGCGTGCCCCCAACGGGATTCGAACCCGTGCTACCGCCTTGAAAGGGCGGCGTCCTAGGCCGCTAGACGATGAGGGCTATCGGCCCGCCTGGGCGCTTCGTCAGCGCGTCGGGGACGTGAGAAGCATATGGGATGGCGGGGAGTATCGCCAAAACGGTTTACGGCGCCGAGGACGAGGGTGTGCTGGTCGTGCCTCCTGAGGGTGACGGGCTCTGCGAGGGCGACGGGGTCGCGCCCGGTTGGTTGTCTTCCGGGAGGTGACGGCTGACCTCGGCCGTCGTCTCGCCCAGGCCGCCCAGTTTGATCTCGTCCCAGGCCTGGAGCCGGTGGCTGTCCCGGTCGAAGTAGAGGATCGAGGCCTCGATCGGGTCCGGGTACCTGCCCTCGACGGCCCGCAGCCCGCTGCCGCCCGTGGAGCCCTCCACGCGGAGCCGGGTGCCGTGCGCGAGAAGCTCCGTCTGCTCGTGGTGGAGGTGGCCCGCCAGGACCAGGGGCACCTCGCCGTCCGTCATCCGGGCCGCCGACGGCTCGTGGACGATCGCGACGTCCACCGGAGTGTCCGCCGCCCGCTGCTCCCGCAGAGCCGTGGCGAGGCGGTCCCCGGCCAGCTCCTCGGCCGCGTCGCCGCCGGGGACGGAGGAGCGGTCGGGGGTGAACTGGGGGTCGCCGATCCCCGCGAAGCGCAGCCCCGCGATCGTCTCGGCGCGGCCGTCGTCCAGGACGTGCACGTTCTTCATGCGGGAGAGGTGGCGCTGGGTGGTGCGGGAGTCGTGGTTGCCCCGGACCCAGATGTACGGCACGCCCAGGTCGGCGATGGGGTCCAGGAAGCCGTTCTCGGCCGCGGTGCCGTGGTCCATGGTGTCGCCGGAGTCGACGATCACGTTCACCTTGTACTGCTCCACCAGCGAGGCGATGATCTTCCAGCTCGCCGGGTTCAGGTGGATGTCGGAGACGTGCAGGACGCGGAGGGTGGCCGGGTCCGGGGAGTAGGCGGGGAGCGTGGACGTGACGTCGTACAGCTTTGTCACGTTCGTCACCAGGCGGGCCAGTTCCTTCTGGTAGACGTCGAATTCGGTGACGATGCTGCGCGCGTTGCCGACCAGTGCCGGGGCGGAGGAGAGCAGGCCGGAGAACCTCGGCTCCAGGACCGACTCGGGGTTCCAGGTGGCGAACGCGGTCGCGCCGGACGAGGCGAGCAGGGCGAGGGCGAGGCCGCCGGCGGTCAGGGCGCGGCGCGGGCGGCGGTAGACCGCGAGGCCGAGGGCGGTGGCGCCGGCGACGACGGCCACGCAGGAGCGTACGGCCAGGTCGAGGGTGCCGTGCTCGACGTCGTGGGCGACCTCGTCCTGGAGTCCGGAGAGGCGCTCGGGGTGGTCCACCAGCGCCTGGGCGCGGACCGGGTCGAGCTGGTCGACGTTGACGTCGAGGCGGACGGGGCCGGCGTGGGTGTCCAGGTAGAGGGCGCCCAGCGGGGAGACGTTGATCTTGGTGCCGCCGGTGAGGGACGGGCGCAGCGTCATCGTCGTGTCCATCGGGCCGACCTGGGCGCGGACGTTCCCGACGATCAGCAGGCCGAGCCAGGCGCCGACGAGGACGACGGCGGCCAGACCGAGGACGCGGCTCCAGGCGGGCGGCCGGTGTGCTTCGGGGGCCAGTTCCAGGACGGGCAAGGGGGTCCGGACTCCGGCCCGGACTCCGGCCCGGCCTGCGAGCGCCCGGAGACGGGTTCGGGCTCCGGTTCGGTCCCCGGTCCGGTCTCCGCCCCGGGCTCTGGTTCGGGTCTCGGCCTGGGCTCGGGTTCGGGACTGGGCTCGGGTTCGGGTGCGGACGCGGGCCATTGGTGCCGTATGCCCAGGCTTGGGGGCTGATATGCGGGGGCCCGTGGCATGCATGTCCGGGGGTTCACGACTCTCGTACGGGCGTTCCGTACCGGACAATGGGCCTGTGCTGGAGATGACGCGCGAGGAGTTCGAGGAACTGGTCGCCGAGGCGCTCGACCGGATCCCGCCGGAGCTGACCCGGCTGATGGACAACGTGGCGGTGTTCGTCGAGGACGAGCCCGACGATCCGTCGGACCCCGAGCTGCTCGGGCTCTACGAGGGGACTCCGCTCACCGACCGCGGGGAGTGGTACGCGGGCGTGCTGCCGGACCGGATCACCGTCTACCGCGGGCCGACGCTGCGGATGTGCGCGTCGCGCGAGGAGGTCGTCGCGGAGACCGAGGTGACGGTGGTGCACGAGATCGCCCACCACTTCGGCATCGACGACGCGCGGCTGCACGCGCTGGGGTACGGCTGACGGGTGCCGTGCCGGTTGCGTGTCCTCTTGTGGGCGGCGGGAGTTGGGCAGGTTGACTCCTTTCTCCGCCTCCGGAGGTGGCCGCCGTGCGCCCCTTGTACGTACCCGTCCGTCTGGCCGTCACGGTGATGGCGGTCGCGGCCGCCGCCGGCTGCGTGAACGTGGGGGACGACGCGGGCAAGGCCAAGCCGTCGCACTCGGCGGGGCACCGGGACGGTGACGTGGTCGACGGCGGATCCGGGGTGTCCGGCGACGGCGGCGCCGGGTACGGCGGTGCGGTGGCCGACGGGAAGCGCGGGCACGGGGAGAAGGCGAAGCCGGGGGAGTCGGCGTCGGCGTCCGCGAAGCCGGCGAAGGGGTCGAGCGCGGCGCCTGCCGTACCGGCGAAGCCGGGCGGGAGCGTGCTGCCGGGGGTGCCGGCCGGTCCGACGGGGGCCCCGACGACGCCAGTGCCGCCGGCGGCCTCGCCCACCCCGCCGCCGGATTCCCCCACCCCGCCGCCCCCGGCGACGGACCCGCCGTCGGCCGAGCCGTCCTCGTCGGCGCACGAGGACACGGGGACGCAGCTGGTGCAGCGGGAGCCGGCACCGGCGGCGGGGACGCCGGCGTAGAGGGTGCCGGTGCTGACGGCTGGACGCCGGTGTAGGGGTGCCGGGGGTTTCGGCACCGCCGGGACGCGCCGTGGGGGCTGGGCGCCGCTGCGGTGGGAAAAAACTTTCGGGCGGCGGGCGGGAGTCCCGGGCGGAGGACGAGAGTCTCAGGTGGTGGACGAGTCCGGTCGGCGGGCGAATTCAGGGCGGTCGGGGAAGGCGATGTCGGGCGGGGAAGAAGATGGGTGGGGTCGGGTGTTGGGGGGTCTGTAGGGCTGCGCGTCCGGTCTGTCTGATCCGGTGTACGTGATCTGTGTGGGATCTGTGCGTCGATGGATTGGCGTGAGCGTCGATGGGGTTGTGGTGAACCTGCTGTGAGCTGCGAGGTTGTGGCTCGGTTTGCCTTCGTGGGTGTTGGGTGCGTATGGTGGTAGATCGTTTGATCCCATTTGCCCGGCGCCACCGCAGAGCGCGCCGTGTGGCGCGTACTCTCCCTTGCCGTGGCGGACCGCATTGAGGCGGTCGTGAGCGAATCACGGAGTTGACGGGCGCGTGCCGAAGAGACTCCGGAAGGTTTCGCATTCGCATGTCCGTGTCCAGTAATGATCAGATCGTCGTGCCCGAGAACATCCAGGACGACGAACTGGTGACCCAGGTCTCCGAAGAGACCGCTGACACCACCGACACCACCCCCCAGACCACCTTCGCCGACCTCGGCCTCCCCGAGGGCGTCGTGCGCAAGCTCGCGCAGAACGGCGTGACGACCCCCTTCCCGATCCAGGCCGCGACCATCCCGGACGCCCTGCTCGGCAAGGACATCCTCGGCCGTGGCCGCACCGGCTCGGGCAAGACCCTCTCCTTCGGTCTGCCCACCCTGGCCACGCTGGCCGGCGGCCGCACCGAGAAGAAGCGGCCGCGTGCCGTCATCCTCACCCCGACGCGCGAGCTGGCGATGCAGGTCGCCGACGCGCTCCAGCCCTACGGTGACGTCCTCGGCCTGAAGATGAAGGTCGTCTGCGGCGGTACGTCCATGGGCAACCAGATCTACGCCCTGGAGCGCGGCGTCGACATCCTCGTCGCCACCCCGGGCCGCCTGCGCGACATCATCAACCGCGGCGCCTGCTCCCTCGAGGACGTGCAGATCGCCGTCCTCGACGAGGCCGACCAGATGTCCGACCTGGGCTTCCTGCCCGAGGTCACCGAGCTGCTCGACCAGGTCCCGGCCGGCGGCCAGCGCATGCTCTTCTCCGCCACCATGGAGAACGAGATCCAGACCCTCGTCGGGCGCTACCTGAACAACCCCGTCTCCCACGAGGTGGACGCGGCCCAGGGCGCGGTCACGACCATGTCCCACCACATCCTCATCGTGAAGCCCAAGGACAAGGCGCCGGTCACCGCGGCCATCGCCTCCCGCAAGGGCCGCACGATCATCTTCGTCCGCACCCAGCTGGGCGCCGACCGCGTCGCCGAGCAGCTGCGCGACGCCGGGGTGAAGGCCGACGCGCTGCACGGCGGCATGACCCAGGGCGCCCGCACCCGGACCCTGGCGGACTTCAAGGACGGCTACGTCAACGTCCTGGTCGCCACCGACGTCGCGGCCCGCGGTATCCACGTCGACGGCATCGACCTGGTCCTCAACGTCGACCCGGCCGGCGACCACAAGGACTACCTGCACCGGGCCGGCCGTACCGCCCGCGCGGGCCGCACCGGCACGGTCGTCTCCCTCTCGCTGCCGCACCAGCGCCGCCAGATCTTCCGCCTCATGGAGGACGCGGGCGTCGACGCCGGGCGTCACATCATCAACTCCGGTACGGCCTTCGAGCCCGAGGTCGCCGACATCACCGGCGCCCGTTCGATGACCGAGGTCCAGTCCGAGTCCGCGGCCAACGCGGCGCAGCAGGCCGAGCGCGAGGTCGCCCAGCTCACCAAGGAGCTGGAGCGGGCGCAGCGCCGGGCCGCCGAACTGCGCGACGAGGCCGACCGCCTGGTCGCCCGGGTCGCCCGCGAGCGCGGCGAGGACCCGGAGGCGGCGGTGGCCGAGGCCGCCGCCGTGGCCGAGGCCGAGGCCGTGGTGGCGGAGCAGCCGGTCGCCGAGGCGCAGGACCGTCAGGAGTCCGCCTCGTACGAGCGTCCGCGTCAGCAGCGTGACGAGCGGGGCAACTACGAGCGCCGTGACCGCCGTGACGACCGTCCGTCGGGCGGCTTCCGCCGGGACGACCGCCGTGACGGTGGTGACCGTGGTGGTTTCCGCCGCGATGACCGTCCGTCGGGCGGCTTCCGCCGCGACGACCGCCGTGATGACCGCGGTGCCCGTTCCTTCGACCGTCGTGACGAGCGTCCGTCGGGCGGCTTCCGCCGCGACGACCGCCGTGATGACCGCGGTGCCCGTTCCTTCGACCGTCGTGACGAGCGTCCGTCCGGTGGCTTCCGCCGCGACGACCGCCGTGACGAGCGCCGTGACGACCGTGGCGGGTTCCGCCGTGACGACCGCGATGGCCGTTCCTTCGACCGGGACCGTGACGACCGTGGCGGCCGCTCCTTCGAGCGCCGTGACGAGCGTCCGTCCGGTGGCTTCCGCCGGGACGACCGTCCGTCCGGTCACCGTGGCAGCGACCGCCCGTTCAACCGCGACCGCCGCGACGACCGCCCGGGCTTCCGCAGCGGTGGCCACAGCGGCCACGACCGCCCGTTCGGCCGTCGTGACGACCACCGCGGCTCGTCCTCCGGCTCCTCCGGCTCCTCCGGCTCCACCGGCTCCTTCGGCCGCCGCGACGACAAGCCGCGCTGGAAGCGCAACGGCTGACACCGAGTGAGGTGACGAAGGGCCCGTACGACGACCTGTCGTACGGGCCCTTCCGCGTTCCGGACCGGGACGGTACGGACGGACCCCGCCAACTACCCCCTGTTCACGGTCAATTCACTGTTGATGCCTGTGTGCCGGTTGTTAACATCCTTTGACTTTTGACTTCCTGGGGGGTTCCTTGAGCCGGCATGCCCGGATCGCACTCACGCTCGTCGGACTGGCCGCCCTCGGCGCCGGTTCGCTGACCACCGCGGGCACGGCCGCCGCGGACACCACCCCGACGCCGATCACGACGGGCGGCGTCTGGGGTATCGACTACGCGGGCGGCTTCCTGGCCACCGCGGAGAACGCGCCGAACGGCGACCAGTGGGTGATCGGCCGGCAGATCTCGGCCGACGGCACCACGGTGCTGGAGAGGACGACCCGGGGATTCGCCGGCACGGACGCGGTCGGCAACCATGTCCAGCGGGTGCCCTGCGACCAGGGCGCGCCGGGCTGTGTGCCGCTGCGCACCTTCGGCAACACCTACGTCGGCGACTTCATGGACGACGGCACCGGCAAGCAGACGGCCCAGATCTACCTGACCGACGACAGCATGGACGGCGGGCCCGATCCGGTCGTCACCGGCGGCCGTTTCGTCGACGCCACCGGCCGCTTCTACGTCTACCAGGCGTCCTCCACCGGCAAGCAGTACGTCGACGCGGTGCCCGCGTACCAGACCCAGAACGTCCGGCTGACCCGGTCCATCACCGCCGCCTCCGTGTGGGGTTCGACGCTGTGGACGCCGGGCACCGGCAACGGCGTCGTCACCGGATACGACCTGAAGGCGAAGAAGACGGTTGCGACCGTCTCCACCGGTGCGCCCTGCACGGTCAAGGAGCTGGAGGTCGTCGGCCGCTGGATCTACTGGAACTGCGGCCCGACGGGCGCCGCGGGCGTGTACGACCGGACGGCGAAGAAGAACATCAAGGTGCCCTCCGGCCCGGCGCTGGTCGGCGACGGCTACCTCGTCCAGCACGACCGGACCGCCGGCAAGCTCATGCTGACGGACTTCCACACCGGGACGGCGGCCGCGGCGCGCGCGATCGCCGACCTGCCCGCCGGGCAGACCGCCGACCAGCGGCGGCTGACCTGGTCCGTGGACAAGTTCGGCGGCGACATCGCCTACGTCGACCCCGAGATCCGGATCCGGATCGTGCCGAGCGGGGTGCCGACGCAGCCCCTGACGGCGATCGAGTCGGAGGTGGCCGACTGGGACGAGGACGCCCGGGAAGGCGCCACCGGCAACACCATCTGGGGCAGCGTCTGGCAGCTCAGCAAGCCCGCCAAGTGGACCTTCACCGTGAAGGACACCCACGGGCACGTCGACCGCACCATCAAGGGCAGCGGTACGTCGGTCGACATCGGCTGGGACGGCACGAACGACGCGGGCGGCTATCCGCTCAACGGTCCGAAGACCTGGACGCTGACCGCCACCGCCGTCGAGGGCTCGGGCACGTACACGACGGGCGGGAAGTTCGGCTACACCGGCGGCACGCAGGGCTTCCACGACCAGAGCGGGTACAGCTACGGCGACCTGGCCACCCTCAGCTCCTCCGGCGGCCTCACCCTGCACTCCACCACGGGCGACGGCAGGTTCAGCGGCAAGTGGGCCGCCTTCGGCTGGGCGGCGGGCACGGTCGCCGTGCCCTTCGGGGACATGACCGGCGACCGGTGCGCCGAGATGCTGGTGCGGATGCCGAACGGGGAGCTGCGCCGGTACACCGGCAAGTGCGGCGGTTCGTACAAGCCGTCCGACAAGCACGTCTCCCTCGGCACCGGCTGGAACGGGTACAACGTCCTCACCGCCCCCGGCGACCTCACCGGCGACGGCCGCACCGACCTGCTGGCCCGCAAGGCTTCCACCGGGGACGTCTACCTGTTCGCCGACGACGGCACCGGCAGGCTGAAGGCCGGGGTCAAGATCCGCACGTGGTCGGCGTACACGAAGATCGTCGGTGCCGGAGACCTGAACGGCGACGGTTTCGGGGACGTGCTCGCGGTCGACAAGGCCGGGACGCTGTGGCGCTACGACGGCACCGGGACGGGCCAGGTGAAGGAGCGGGTGAAGGTCGCCGCGCACTGGAACGCCTCGTACAACGCGGTCGTGGGCGTCGGCGACATCACCGGGGACGGCAAGAACGACCTGCTGATGCGCGACACCGCGGGCAACCTGTACCGGCAGACGGGTACGGGCAAGGGATCGTTCGCGGCGCGCGTGAGGATCGCGACGGGCTGGCAGGGCTACAAGGCGCTCTTCTAAGGCCTGTTCAGGCTTCTGAGGTCTGTTTCAGGGCCGTTCCAGCCTGTTTTCGGCCAAGCTGTGACGCATGTCACGCCCCCGGTGAGGGAATCGCTGGGGGCATGACAGATGACGCGACGGCCAAGTCGCCCTCCGGCGCACTCTCCGACGAGGAACGGCTCGCCCAGCTCGGCTACACCCAGGTCCTGGCCCGCCGTATGTCGGCCTTCTCGAACTACGCGGTCTCCTTCACGATCATCTCGGTCCTCTCCGGCTGTCTCACCCTCTACCTCTTCGGCATGATCACCGGCGGTCCGGCCGTGATCACCTGGGGCTGGGTGGCCGTAGGCCTGATGACCCTCTTCGTCGGCCTCTCGATGGCCGAGATCTGCTCGGCCTACCCGACCTCGGCCGGCCTCTACTTCTGGGCCCACCGCCTGGCCCCGCCGCGCAGCGCGGCCGCCTGGGCGTGGTTCACGGGCTGGTTCAACGTGCTCGGCCAGGTGGCGGTGACGGCGGGCATCGACTTCGGCGCCGCGTCCTTCCTGGGCGCGTACCTGAACCTGCAGTTCGACTTCAAGGTCACCCCGGGCCGGACGATCCTCCTGTTCGCGGGGATCCTCGTCCTGCACGGCCTCCTCAACACGTTCGGCGTCCGCATCGTCGCTCTGCTCAACAGCGTGAGCGTGTGGTGGCACGTCCTGGGCGTCGCGGTCATCGTCGGCGCGCTGACCTTCGTCCCCGACCACCACCAGTCGGCGTCCTTCGTCTTCACGAAGTTCGTGAACCAGACCGGCTGGAGCAGCGGGCCCTACGTGGTCCTCATCGGCCTCCTGATGGCCCAGTACACCTTCACGGGCTACGACGCCTCGGCGCACATGACCGAGGAGACGCACGACGCGGCGACAGCGGGCCCGAAGGGCATCGTCCGCTCGATCTGGACGTCCTGGATAGCCGGCTTCGTCCTCCTCCTGGGCTTCACCTTCGCGATCCAGTCGTACGGCGACGAGCTGGCCTCGCCGACGGGCGTACCCCCGGCCCAGATCCTCCTGGACGCGCTCGGCGCCACCACCGGCAAGCTCCTCCTGCTCGTCGTGATCGGCGCCCAGCTCTTCTGCGGGATGGCGTCGGTGACGGCCAACAGCCGCATGATCTACGCCTTTTCGCGCGACGGGGCGCTGCCGTTCTCCCGTGTCTGGCACACGGTCAGCCCGCGCACCCGCACCCCCGTGGCCGCGGTCTGGCTGGCGGCCCTCGGCGCCCTCGCCCTGGGCCTCCCGTACCTGATCAACTACGCGGCCTACGCCGCCGTGACGTCGATCGCGGTGATCGGCCTGTACGTGGCCTACGTCATCCCGACACTGCTGCGGGTGCGGAAGGGCGACGCGTTCGAGCGAGGCCCCTGGCATCTGGGCCGCTGGTCGATCGTCATCGGCGTGATCTCGGTGACGTGGGTAGTGGTCATCACCGTCCTCTTCATGCTCCCGCAGGTCTCCCCGGTCACCTGGAAGTCCTTCAACTACGCCCCGGTCGCCGTCCTGGCCGTCCTCGGCTTTGCCGCGGTCTGGTGGCAGGCCTCGGCCCGCCACTGGTTCCTCAACCCCGACAGAGCGCGTGCGGAGGACCCCGCCAAACTGGTCGATCTCTGACCCACCGGACCACGTCCGTCCCACTTCCGCCACGCGACGCGGCCACGACCCCGATACCCGATCGGCGAGACGCCTCCGTCCGGCTATGCTCGGGGAGGCAACATCGCCTGGGCCGTTAGCTCAATTGGCAGAGCAGTGGACTTTTAATCCATTGGTTGTGGGTTCGAGTCCCACACGGCCTACCGGTGGTGGTCGGGGGTTTGACCTCTGACCTGCTGTGCAGCGCCCGGGTCGACTTCGGTCGGCTCGGGCGCTGACTCGTTTTCGGGCCCTTGCGTGAGCGGATGTGCCGGGGGCGCTCAGCCTGCAGAGCCCCCGGCTTGCTCATGCCGTCAGATCGAACTGCTTGAGCCAATCAGGATCGCCGTCGCCGGCCGTCGCCACCAGGCCGCCGCAGAGCGTCACCATGTACAGGGTGGACTTGATCGGGTCGGCCCCCCATAGTGCTCGATCGCCTCGTTGAGTGTCAGATTCGGCGCGTCCGGATGGCCGATGAACCCTGCCGCTTGGACGAGGTCATCGTGCGTGATTCCCAAGCTGTCGGAGACCCACCTGACGGCGTCGCGCGCCTGCTCCTCGGTGATCTGTTCCCATGCCGCGGCAAGCCAGCCGATCAGGGATGTTCCGCGAGGCACTTCGCAGGGCCCATCCGATCGAGAGGTGCTCGGGTGGGACGTGACACGCCCTGGCGGCCGGGCGCTCTGCCGGGGTAGGTGTTTGCCTACCTCGGAAGTAGGTTTCGGCCCATGGCGCTTGCCGGTCCCCTCGCAGCAGCATGATCTCCAGGTCACAGCGCGTGGCCTGGAAGACGAGACGGGGGGCGGATATGTGGCCGTTTCCGGTGGACGGGGGGCCCTGGCCGGAGGGCGTGCTCGTGGCATTGACCGCGGTCTGCGCCGTGCTGGCCTTCAGGGCGGAGCAGGCGCGGGACCGGCCGGTGCGTACCGTGCGACCGGCTGGGCGGATCGGCTGGCCGATCGTGGCGGGACTGCTGGGTACGGCCGCGTACGGCAGTGTGCCGGCTCTGCTGCTCGCGCTGCACAACACCGCCGGAACGGGTGGCTACATCGTCACTGTGCCGGATCTCCACCCCGACGGGCTGCTCGCGGCGGCGCTGCTGACGGCCGGTCTGCTGGCCACCACGCTGCTCCCCTCGGCGCGCGTGCCCAGGCGGTGGGTACTGCCCGTGGTCGCAGCGGTGACCGGCGAACTGCTGGAATGGACGTACTGGCTCACGCATGCGCTCTCGCGTTCCTCTGTTGCCTACGGCCTGACACCCCTGAATGTCCTGGTGGGCTGTGTGAGCATCCCGGTGCTTGCCGCCTTCGCCGGTGCGGCTCTGCGTCGGCCGGCGAACGGCAGGCCCGAGCGCCTGGCCGGAGCCGATGCGCTCAGGTCCGCGCGTTGGGCCCTGCTGCTGCCCGCCGTTGTGGTGATGACCGGCGACCTGCTCGGCCTCGATCTGTGGCAGCCCGTGTCGCTGGGCACCGGGATCTGGCCGGCCGTGATGAGTTACCTGGCCGGGCTGGCGCTGCTGGCGGCCGTCGTGGCCGGGCTGGTGCGGTGGCCGAGGGCAGCGGCGGACCTGGCGGCCCTGGGGCTGGTGGGGATCGGGGCGTACGACGTCGCCCAGAGCGGGTTCGGGCAACACCTGGTGGAGGTGCGGAAGTTCGGCTCCCCACGCATGCCGGCGCCGTCCGGCCCCTTTGAGATGGTGGCTCACCATGCGTCGGTCCTCGGCGGCATCCAGGGGGCGGCACTGCTGGCCTTCGGGCTGTGGCTGCTGCCGAGGACCGTGCTGGCGGATGCCGGTCGGCTGCTCGGCCGGGGGCCGGACCCGGCGCTGACCCGGCGGGTGCGGGAGCTGACCGAGACGCGGGCCGACGCGGTCAGTTCCGCGGCCGCGGAGCTGCGCAGGATCGAGCGGGACCTGCACGACGGCGCACAGGGACGGCTGGTCACCATCGGGATGAACCTCCGGGTCGCGGAGGAGATGATCCACAGCGATCCGCACGAGGCCGCCGCACTCGTCGTGGAGGCCCGCGTCGCCTCGGCGGCGGCACTGGAGGAACTGCGCGGCCTGATCAGAGGGATGCACCCGCCGATGCTGGCCGACCGGGGCCTGGGGGAGGCGGTCCGGGCGCTCGCACTGGACCTGCCGCTGCCGTGTGAGACCGAGATCGATCTGCCCGAACGGCTCGCCGCCCCGTTGGAGTCGGCCTGCTACTTCGCCGTCGCCGAGGTGGTCACCAACGCCGTCCGGCACGCCTCGGCACACGGCCTCCGGATCCGCATGGCCCGGACGGACGGACTGCTGCGCATCGAGGTGGTCGACGACGGAGTGGGCGGAGCGGATCCCGCCCGGGGCACCGGGCTGGCCGGGGTGGAGCGACGGCTGGCGGCCTTCGACGGCATCCTGGCGGTCAGCAGCCCGCCCGGCGGGCCGACGATCGTGGTCATGGAGGTGCCGTGCGCGTAGTCGTCGCGGAAGATCTCTTCCTGCTCCGGGAGGGGCTGGTCAGGCTCCTCAAGGCACGTGGGTTCGAGATCGTGGCGGCCACCGACAGCGCGCCGGGCCTGCTCGACGCGCTGCTCGAGTTCCGGCCGGACCTCGCGATTGTGGACATCAGGTTGCCGCCCACCCACACCGACGACGGCCTCCGTGCGGCGCTGACCGCCCGGGAACGGATACCCGGGCTGCCGATCCTGCTGCTCTCGCAGTACGTCGAGCAGATCTACGCCCAGGAGCTGCTCGCCGACCGGGCCGGAGGGGTCGGCTACCTGCTCAAGCACCGGGTGTTCAGCGACGACCAGTTCGTCGACGTGATCCGTACGGTCGCCGCGGGCGGCACGGTCATGGACCCCGAAGTGGTCACCAAGCTGCTCGGCCGCCGCAGCCGCGGCGAACCCGAACCCCTCTCCAGGCTTACCGAGCGGGAACGCCAGGTGCTGGAGCTCATGACCGAGGGACGCTCCAACAGCGCCATCGCGAACCGCCTCTTCATCAGCGAGAAGGCCGTGTCCAAGCACAGCACCAGCATCTTCACCAAGCTGGAACTCGCACCCTCCGACGACGACAACCGTCGCGTGCTGGCCGTGCTCGCCTACCTCATGTCCGCGCCAGGTGAAGGCCGCATTCCACCAAGCCAGTGAACTGATCAAGACCGAAACGTTGCCGGGCTGGGCCGACGGCCCAAGCGCCGGACGCAGCTCAGTGCTGCCCAGAAACCCAGGGAGGGTCCGTGACGACCTCGTTCATGAACCAAGAAGGAATGACGCGCCGTCGCATGCTCGGAGCCGCGCTGGCAGTCGGGGTCACCGTGCCGATCGGCGTCGCAGGCCAGGCGAGGGCGGCTTCGACCGCTCCGGGCCCGGTGCAGCTCACTCTGCCCGTGCCCACCGGACCATACCCGGTGGGCACGGTGCCCCTGCACCTCGTCGACACTTCACGTCCCGATCCCGTGGCAGGCCCCGGGCATCACCGCGAGTTGATGGCCGCCGTCTGGTACCCCGCCCGGGGCGTCGAACGGTATCCACTGGCCCGCTGGACGTCCCCCGCCGTGGCGCGGGCGATCCTCACGTCGGTGGGCTGGCCGGCCGATGTCGCGGTGGCGCCGCTCACGGCCGGTCACGAGGGCGCACCGGTGCAGCGAGCGGGCGGACGACTGCCCGTCGTCGTGTTCTCGCACGGCGCGCACGATCACCGTGCGGACACCACCATCGTGGTGCAGGAGCTTGCCAGCCACGGGTATGTGGTGGTCACGGTGGACCACACGTACGACGCGTTCAGCGTGTTCCCCGACGGCCGGTTCACGGTCCCGCTCGACGTACCCGCCTTGGGAGCACGGGACTTCGCCACGGACATCCGGTTCGTGCTCGACCGCATCGAGGACCTCGCCGCCGGGCGCAATCCCGACGCCGAACACCGGCCGCTGCCGGCCGGCCTGCTCGACGCCCTCGATCCGCAGCGCATCGGCATGTTCGGCTGGTCGAAAGGCGCGACGGCGACCGCCCTCGTCATGAGCGAGGACCAGCGCGTCCGGGCCGGGCTGAGCTTCGACGGGCCGATGCAGCCGACGGTCACCACCGACCTGGACCGGCCGTTCATGCTGATGACCGCCGAGTTTCCGCGGGCCACGCAGCCGAGCGTCGCCGAGTTCTGGTCCCACCTGCGGGGGTGGCGGCTCAACGTCCAGGCGGAGGGCGCGGTGCACTCGTCGTACTGCGACGTACAGTTCCTGATCCCGCAACTGGCGCAGGCCGTCGGGATGAGCGACGCGGACCTCCAGGGCTGGATCGGCACACTCGATCCGGCCCGGGCGGTGCGGATCCAGCAGGCGTACCCGCTCGCCTTCTTCGACCTGCACCTACGCCACCACCGAGGGCACCTGCTCGACGGCCCGTGCCCGGCCTTCCCGGAGGTGACGTTCATCCCATGAAGCGACGAACCGCGTCACTCCCAGTCGGCTCGCCGCCGTGACAACCGACATCCCTTGCGGTCAGGGACTCCGCGTCGGCATGCGCGCGCGGTGGCGTCCTGCTTCGGGGCGGGTATCTGCACTGTTCAAACTCACCGTCTGCGCGAGTGATGCGTGAGCGGATGTTCGGGGCTGCAAGCCGGAATGACTCCGCAGCCGTGATCACTGAGCGGGCCATCAATTTCGTACGTCCCCAGGCTGTCTTCTTCGTCGGTATCGCGGGATCGCTCAAACCCGATGTGTCCCCAGGTGACGTGGTCGTGGCTTCTGAGGTGTATGCGTACCACGGAGGCAAGGAAAGCGCGGAAGGGTTCAAGGGACGTCCCCGCAGCTGGGAAACTACCCATCACCTCCAGCAGGTGCAGGTCGACGCGTACCTGCCTGCCAGCCCAGCAAATCCGGGCGAGGGTCGGCGTCCTGGATGAGCGGCGGCACCATCTCCGGGGAGACGCTGGAGGCCAGGCCAGGGTCCGTGGCGGTGGTGGTGGGCCGGTCGATGTCACGGATCCAACCATGGGCATCAAGGGCGGTGAGCACCGCGTCCGGCCTCCTGAAGCCGGGGTCAGGCGCCTGACGGTCGATAGCGACCAGGAGGTCGGAGAGTGCCTTGTACGGACGCCGGCGGTGAAGTACGCGTTCCACTCCGTCATCACGGAAGCGGCGCGCGGACCGCGGTGAAGCGCGTCATTTCTCGGCTGGGGTGGGGGCCCGGGGAAGGCGTAGCTGGAAGCATGCTCCGAGGGTCCGGGGGGTGAGGGTGAGTGTGCCTCGGTGGCGGTGGGCCAGGTCGCGGGCGATGGCGAGGCCCAGGCCGGTGCCGCCGTGGTCGCGGGAGCGGGCGTCGTCGAGCCGGACGAAGCGTTCGAAGATGCGCTCGGCGTCCTCGGTGGGCACGCCCGGTCCGTCGTCGTGCACCGTGAGGACGATCCAGTCGTCCTGGTTTCGGATGGTGATCTGGATGCGGTGTGCGGCGTGGCGGGCGGCGTTGTCGATGAGGTTGCGCAGCAGCCGTTCGTATTCGTCGGGGTTTCCGCGTGCGGGGGCGGGGGCGGTGCTGTCGCAGGTGAGGGTCAACGGTCGTTCGGTGAGGGGGTATTGCTCGGTCAGCCGGGAGGCGAGGGCTGTCAGGTCGACGGTTTCGGGGCCGGCTATGGGGGTGCGGGTGTCGAGGCGGGCGAGGAGCAGCAGGTCTTCGGCGAGGGCCTGGAGGCGGCGGGTCTGTCGTGCGGCGGTGGTGGCCGCGGCGGGCCAGTCGGTGCGTTCCGGGTAGGCGAGCGCGACTTCCAGGCTGGCCAGCAGTGTGGTGAGGGGGCTGCGCAGTTCGTGGGCGGCGTCCGCGACGAAGCGGCGTTGCTGGGCGGCGGCGTCGTCGAGGCGTTGGAGGGTGCTGTTGATGGTGGCGGCCAGGGCGGCGATCTCGTGTCCCGTGGCGGGGACCGTGACGCGTTCGCGGGGGTCGTTCGCGGTGACCGAGGCGGTGAGGACGCGGATGGCCTCGACCGGCCGCAGCGAGATGCGGACGGTGAAGTAGACGGCGGCGGCGATCAGTACGAGGCCGACGAGCGCGGCCCGCAGCAGCAGGAGGTCGGTGGTCCTGGCGATCTCCTCGGCCGTTTTCGGGAGCACCACCACATAGACCCGCAGGTAGGCGTCCGCGGCGACGCCCAGAGCGGCGACTTTGTCCCTGCTGAGTTCATCGACGCCGACGTCGGCGAACATGACCGTGAAGGTCCCGCCGGCCAGGCCGAATCTGTCCCTGGAGTGGGAGCCGCGCTCCGGTATGCGGAGGGGAAGGATCGTCAGGACTCCGGGCTCCCTGGCCTCCGATGGGGCGGGCAGCACATGGCGGGTGCCGGGATCGAGGGCTTCCATGCCTCCGCCGTAGGCGACAGCGGTGCGCCGGCCGCTCGCGACGACCTCGTACGGCAGCACGATGCTTTTGTGAGCGGGAAGCACACCCCCGTTCAGCTGATCGACGAGAGCCCAGACCTGTTGCTCGGCTTGTCCTTCGGCGATCCGTGTGCCCTGGCGGTAGACGTCGTGGTGCAGCCACCAGCCGATGCCGACCAGGATGACGGCGGCGGCCGAGGCGGCGGCCAGGGCCGTGCGGGCTCGTACCGAACGCGGCCACCAGCGGCGTCGCGGCTCAGTCGCGTTCACGGTCGTCCACCAGCCGGTAGCCGGTACCCCGTACGGTCTGCAGGGACCGTCGGCCGAACGCGGAGTCCACCTTCTTGCGCAGTGCGCTGACGCGCGCCTCCACCAGGTTGTGATCCCGGGCTTCGTCGGGCCACGCGTGATAGAGCAGATCCGATTTGGAGACCGCCTGGCCCGCTCGGCGGGCCAGCAGTTCAAGGACGGCGAACTCCCGAGGGGTGAGTTCCACCCGGGCCCCGGCCCGGCGGCAGACGCGGCTCGCGACATCCAACGAGAGGTCGCCCACGGCAAGGACGGGCGGGGCGACCGTGGCGGCCCGTCTGACCAGGGCCCGCAGCCGTGCGACGAGCACCATGTAGGAGAAGGGTTTGGCCAGGTAGTCATCGGCCCCCGTGTCCAGGGCCTCTGCCTGATCCCAGTCCCCGTCCTTGGCGGTGAGTACCAGGATGGGGGTCGCGTTGCCCTCCCGGCGCAGCTGGGCGCAGACCTTGTAGCCGTTGAGCCCGGGCAGCATCAAGTCCAGTACGACCAGGGCGTATTCGCCGGTCCGGGCCATCCACAGTCCCTGCCGGCCGTCATGGGCGAGGTCGACGCTGTAGCCCTCGGCGGTCAGACCGGTGTGCAGGGTGCGGGCAAGGTCCACCTCGTCTTCGACCACCAGGATGCGCATGCGGTGCAGCCTCGCACAGCGCCGGACCGCCTTCCTGATCGGCCGGTCAGGTTGGGTCAGCCTCCGGTCAACGAGGTCCGGGCACGCTGGCGCAGTGTCTTCGCCACTGCTGAAAGGCCCTGTCGCCGATGTCCATTGATGTACTAGGCCCCGCCGTGGCCAGGACGGTTTCCCCTCCCGTACCCGCCCGTCGACGATCACCGGGCCCGGCCAGAGCCGTTGTCGTCATCGCGCCCTTGGCACTGACCATCGCTCTGGGGCTCTGGGGTATCCGCAGGAAGAACACCATGTGGGGGGACGAGGCCGTCACCTATCAGCTCGCGCACCGCGATCTTTCGCAGATATGGCTCACCGCCCAGCATGTCGATCTGGTCCATGCTCTCCATTACGCCGTGATGCATGAGCTCTTCGGTCTCTTCGGCGGAGGGCTGCTGACGTTGCGGCTGCCGTCCGTGCTGGCAATGTCCGCGGCGGCGAGCGGAGTCGGGCTGCTGGGGCTACGCCTGGCGGGACCCCGTGCCGGGCTGCTGGCCGGGCTGGTGTTCGCGCTCCTTCCCCAGGTACAGAAGTACGCGCAGGAAGGCCGCTCGTATGCCATGGTCTGTGCCCTGGTCACCTGGGCCACCTATGCGCTCGTGGTCGGCGTCCCGCATCGCGCCCGGTGGCGGTGGGTGGTCTATGGCTCCACCATGCTGCTGGCCTGTCTGCTCCATGAGTTCGCGGTCCTCGCCCTGGTTGCACACGGCGTCACACTGGTCGTCTCCCGTGTTCCACGACCGGTGCTGAGGGCGTGGAGTGTGGCCGCCGCGGGCGTGGTGGCCGGGCTGTTGCCGCTGGCGATCTGTAGTGCGGGGCAGTCGGGGCAGGTGTCCTGGATCGGCGGACCTGTGCGGCTTCCTGGTGTCCTGGCTATGGCGGTCGTGGGCGTGGCGTGTGCCCTGGCGCCCCTCGGGGTGAGGGGGCCCGTGCGGCTTTCCGTGCTGGCTGTGCCGATTGTTGTGCTTCCGGGCCTGCTGCTGCTGATCGCCTCACTGGTCAAGCCCCTCTTCGTCGACCGGTATGTGCTCTACAGCAGCATCGGAATCGCGTTGCTGCTGGGCGCTTGGATGGACTACTTCCTCCGGCGGCAGCGGTCTTCCCGCATCGCGTGGATCGCGGCGGTTGCCGTACTGGCCGCGCTCGTCCAGCCGAGCATGTCGCTGAGGACTCCCGAGAGCCGGAGCAATGACGTCACCGCCATCGGCGCCACCGTACGCAAGGAAGGCCGTCCCGGCGACGGACTGCTCTATCTCTCCGACCGGTACCGGGCCTGGACCGCGGCCATCCCCGAGGACACCCGTTTCCTGACGGATCTGGCCCTGGCACAGGATCCCGTTTCGTCGAACACACTTGCCGGTGTCGAGGTTCCCGCCCAGGACATCGCGGCACGCATGCTGGAATTCGACCGGATCGTCGCGGTCCGCGACCCGGCGGGTGCGCACTCGCCGACCGACCCGCAGGAGGACGCGAAGACAAGCACCCTGCGGCGCCACTTCCGCGCGTACGGAACAACCCATGTCAACGGGGCGCGAGTCACCGTCTATGTCCGAGACCACGACCCCTCTCCGAAGGCCGGTCCTGGATCCAACAGCCCGGGAGCGAGCGGTGAGGTGATGAGGTGACCGCGACTGGTGCCGGCCCGGCCGGCACCACCGCCGTCACGCTGTCTCGCCCCGGAAGCCACGGACCTCGGCTTGCCGGTCGCTGCTGCCGTGGGAGGCCGCGGCCGTTCTCCGCCGCTCCCCAACTCATCGCGACCGCACGCCAACGGCGCCCGCGATGCGCCCGCCACCGGCCATGGACGGAAGGGATCACCGACACGATCAGTCGGCTCGGCACCTTCCAGACGCGGACGGATCTGCCGCAGACTGAGTCCGGCAGGCGGCAGCGACGTCAAAAGCGCTGTTCAATCGGCCTTTCTGCGTGAGCGATGAGTGAGCGGACGAGATGGCACCGGCCGTCAGGGATCGGACCGAAGATCACGCGGAACCTGTCCTGACCAGGTACGCCCTCTGACCTGCTGTGCAGCGCCTGAGTCGGCTTCGATCGGGTCGGGCGCTGCTTCGTTTTCGGGGCCTTGCGTGAGCGGTTGTGCTCGCGCGATCCGCAGAGGCTCTTCCACCAGGTCGCTCACCACGACCTCGGCGGCACCCTCGTGGCCCAGCACCATCGGCTCCCGCACGGTGAAGTCGCCGACGCGGCCGTGGCGGTAGTAGTGCAGGTCGGATCCGCAGATACCGCCGAAGGCGACGGAGACGGCCACCTCGCCGGGGGCGGGCGCGGACGGCGTGAACTCCTCCACACGGAGGTCTTGCACCGCGTGGAGGACGCAGGCGTGCATGGGGGCTCCCTTCCGGTAACGGAGGAACAGAGGGCTTCCTTCGGGACGTGCGGGTTTCCTGCCGGGCTCAGAGGACGGAGAGCATGCCGCCGTCGACGTACAGGATCTGTCCGTTGACGAAGTCGGAGGCCGGGGACGTGAGGAAGACGAGGGCGCCGATGAGGTCCTCGACCCTGCCCCAGCGGCCGGCAGGGGTGCGCCGGCGCACCCAGGCGCTGAACTCCTCGTCGGCGACCAGGGCCGAGGTCCGCTCCGTGTCGAAGTAGCCGGCGACCGCCGCCGGATCGGTGACGTCGAAGGCGACGGCGTGGACCCGGTCGCCGTGCCCGGCGGCGAGTTCGGAGCGTGTCCTCTCCAGCGCGTCGGCGTCCCGCCTACGACCACGATGCCGAGGACCGTACGGCGCCGGCGCCCGACGGCCGGGCCGTTTAGTTTCGAGCGATACCGTATCGAATGAAGTAAATTGGGCTCATGGTCGCCGACACCTCCCGCCACCCCGCCGCCTCGCACGCGACCGACCGTCCCGGGGACACGTCGCCGTTCGCCCTCGGCCTGCTGCTGCGCCGGGCGCACTGGCACGCGGCCGCGGTGATGGGGGAGGCGCTCCGGCCGCTCGGTATCGAGCTGCGGCATTTCGCGGTGCTGATCGAGCTGGTCAATCACGGGCCCACGGTGCAGCGGGATCTGGTGGCGGCGACGGGGTCGGACAAGGCGGGCATCATGCGGGTCGTGGACGACCTGGAGCGGAAGGGGCTGGCCGTACGCAAGGCCGTTCCGGGGGACCGGCGGGTGCGGGCGGTGGAGATCACCCCGCAGGGGCTGGAGCTCTTCGACGCGGTCCATGCGGCGGCGGAGCCGCTGGCCGAGCGGCTGGTTGCCGAACTGGGGCCCGGTGAGCCCGAGCGGCTGACGGATCTGCTGACCCGGCTCGCCCATCCGGCGGACGGCGAGGCGTAGGCGCGCGGGCGTTGCGGACGCCGTACCCGCCTCCCGGGCGGGGCGCCGTGGAAGCCGTGCCATCTCCCGGGCGGGGCGCTGCGCGGCGTCCACGACCCCGGGATCACGCGGCGAGGCGCTCCGCGAGTTCCTTGGCCCTGCTGGTGGCGTCCTCGAAGGCGCGCCTGCGGGAGGCCTCGAAGCGGGGGATCAGGTCCGACATGGCCTGGTTGCGGGGGGCCATGGTGAGTTCCGGGACGATGAATTCGAGGTCCAGGCCGAGCGTGTCCCTGAGGACGGCCTCCAGGTAGTTCTGCACGAACTCGAAGCCCGCACGCGGGGTGCCCGGTGCGTAGGAGCCGCCGCGGCTGGCGACGACGACGGCCGGGGTGCCCTGGGCGGAGGGGTTCTCGCCCGCGGTGCGGCCGAGCAGGAGCACGTTGTCCAGCCACGCCTTCAGGGTCGAGGGGATCGAGAAGTTGTACATCGGGGCGCCGATCAGGACGGTGTCCGCCCGCTCCAGCTCCTCGATGAGCGTCACGCGCGCGGCGAACGCGGCGGACTGTTCCGGGGTGCGCTCGGACGCGGCGGCGTAGCCGGCGGACCAGGCGTCGGCGCTGATGTGCGGGACGGGGGCGGCGGCGAGGTCGCGGTAGATCACCGTGCCCTCCGGGTGCTGTTCCTCCCAGGTCCTGCGAAAGGCGGCCGTGACCGGACGGGACGAGGACGCCTCGCCGTGGAACACGGACGAGTCGATGTGCAGCAGCGTGGCCATGGGCTCTCTCCGAGGTGCGGGGCCCGAGGCGGCAGACCAGGGGCTGGGGGTGGTTCCTGCGGCGAGATAGTTTCACTCGACACGGTATTGAGTGATACCATAACGAGTGCAACGAAGACAGGTCCACTGATCAGGAGAGGCGGGCGATCATGGACGTCTACGAGGCGGTCACGAGCCGTCGGGCGGTGCGTGCGTTCACCGACCGGCCGGTTCCGAGGGAGGCCCTGGAAAGGGCGCTGTCCGCTGCGAAATGGACGCCGTCCGGATCGAACATCCAGCCCTGGCACACCTACGTACTGACCGGCGCACCGCTGGCCGAACTCAAGAAGCGCGCCGACGAGCGCCTGGCTCTGGGCGACCCCTGGGACGAGCCGGAGTACGAGCAGTACCCGCCCGTACTCAAGTCCCCGTACCGCGAGCGCCGGTCCGCCTTCGGGGAGCAGCGCTACGGAGCGCTCGGGATCGCGCGCGAAGACCTGGAGGCGCGCCAGCGGGCCGCCGCCGCGAACTGGAACTGCTTCGGCGCGCCCGCCGCCCTGTTCTGCTACGTCGACCGTGACATGGGCCGGCCGCAGTGGTCGGACGTCGGCATGTATCTGCAGACCGTCATGGTGCTGCTCCGCGCCGAAGGCCTGCACAGCTGCCCGCAGATGGCCTGGGCGAAGTTCCACCGGACCGTCGCGGAGATCCTGTCACCGCCGGACGGGCTCATCCTCTTCTGCGGCATGTCGATCGGGTTCGAAGACATCATGGCGAGCGAGCCGCGGACGACCCGGGCGCCACTGGAAGAGACGGTCACGTTCGTCGACGGCCGCTGACACCACTCGGCAGCGCCGGTCGACGCAAGCCGAGCGGTGTGGCGATCGGGAGGGCCGCCCCCGGTCGCCGCTCGTCGGTCGTCGGGGTCGTCAGCGCACCCGGATCCCGGTGAGTACGCCGTCCCCCACTTCGTGGAGGGCGACGGCGAACCCCTTCTCCACGGTGAGCAGTTCATGGAAGGCGGCCACCTGCTCCCGGTGGCTCACCGCGTTGTCGACGGCCAGGATGCCGTACGGCTTCAGGACGCGCCGCAGGTGCCGCCAGTAGGCGACGTACGCCGGCCGCTCGGCGTCGAGCACGACCAGGTCGACGGATGCGTCCGGGGTGCCGGCCAGGGTCTCGGCGCCGTCGCCGTGGCGGACGTCCACGTACTCCCGTACTCCCGCCCGCTCCAGGTTGGCCAGCGCCGCGGTGACGCGGTCGGCGTCGATGTCCACCGTCGTCAGGCGGCCGCCGGTGTCGCGGAGGGCGTCGGCGAACCAGATCGCCGAGTAGCCGTTGGAGGTGCCGATCTCCAGGACGGACGTGGCGCGCCGCGCCCTGATCAGCGTCGAGATCAGCCGGGCCGCGTCCGGAGTCATGTTGCGCAGCCTCAGCAGCCGGTCGGCCAGCGGGCCGTCGTGTGCCCGCCCCTCCTGGTAGAGGTCGTCGAGAACGCGCGCCAGCCGGTCGTCCATGGAGGCTCCCCTAGTCGGTGCCTGTAGTTGCTGGCACACCGCGCCCGGCGGTGCTCAGCCCGCGTTGAGCTCCGTCAGCTCGGACAGGGGCAGCGTGTGCTGGGTGTGCAGGACCTTCGCGCGCAGGTAGCGGACGTTGTGGGCGGTGCTGAAGACGCCGGTCGGGACACGGTCGCGGACGGTGACGCCGAGGCCGCGCAACTGCTCGGCCTTGTCGGGGTTGTTGGAGAGCAGGTCCAGGTCGGTGATGCCGAGGGCGGCCAGCATCTGGGCGGCGGCGGTGTAGTCGCGGGCGTCCTCGGGCAGGCCGAGGGCGGCGTTCGCCTCGTAGGTGTCGAGGCCCTGGTCCTGGAGGGCGTAGGCGTCGAGCTTGTTGTAGAGGCCGATACCGCGGCCCTCCTGGCGCAGGTAGAGCAGGACGCCGCCGCGCTCCGCGATGCGCTCGACGGCCTCGCGCAGCTGGGGCCCGCAGTCGCAGCGGGCCGAGCCGAAGACGTCGCCGGTCAGGCACTCGGAGTGCAGGCGCACCAGCGGCAGGGTGCCGGGGGCGGGCTCGCCCAGGACGACGGCGACGTGCTCCTGGCCGTCGGTCAGGCCATGGAACGTGACGAGTTCGGCGTTGACGCTGTAGCCGTCGTTGAAGCGCAGCGGGACCCGGACGCGGGCGCGCTGGGTGGCGGCGGGGAAGTCGGTCATCGGGTTCTCCAGTGTCCGGGTGCAGGACGGCAGTCCCGGTACGGGACGTCGCGGGCCCTGCTTCAGATTTGAAGCAGATCCACGGTTGGAACCCTACCTCATGTTTTAAATTTGAAGCAACAGATTTCCGTACGGTTTCGGGAAATCGAGTTCACGATCCGGAACAGGGGGACGAACGCCGCCGCCACGGCAGCTCGTCCGGCGTCGGCCGCGGGGTCGACTCGTCGCCCTCCAGCGCCCGCGCGATCACGGAGCTGATCTCCTCCAGCTGCTCCACCTGCTCGGCGGAGAGATGGTCGAAGACCGCCGCCCGCACCGTCTCCACGTGACCCGGCGCCGTGCGCTCCAGCACCGCCATGCCCTCGTCCGTCAGGATCGCGAAGCTGCTCCGCTTGTCCCACTGGCAGTCCTCGCGCCGGATCAGCCCGTCCCTCTCCAGCCGGGTCACGGCGTACGTCAGCCGGCTCCGGGTGATCTTCGACTTCTCGGCGAGGTCGGTCATGCGCAGCTTGCGCTCCGGCGCCTCGGAGAGGTTGGCCAGGATGCCGTAGTACAGATGGGGCATGCCGGCGTCCTGCTGGAGCTGCCGGTCGATCGCGTCCTCCAGGAGGTGCGTCGCCGCCATGTAGGCGCGCCAGGCGCGCTGCTCCTTCGGAGTGAGCCAGCGAGTCGTCATGGCACCAGTGTAGGTTTGTTTCAAACTTTAACCAAGCGTCCGTGTCAGAGCAGTCCGGCCGACCCCGTCAGCCCTACGGCCAGTGGGTCAGCCGGCCCGCCAGCCCGCCCGCCGAGAGTGAGCGCGTCCGATGCCGTACCCCTACGTCCTGCTGTCCGCCGCCGTCTCCCTCGACGGCTTCCTCGACGACACCGGCCCCGACCGGCTCCTGCTCTCCTCCCCCGCCGACTTCGACCGCGTCGACGAGGTACGGGCCTCCGTCGACGCCATCCTGATCGGCGCCGGCACCATCCGCGCGGACAACCCGCGGCTCCTGGTCAACTCCCCGGAGCGGCGTGCGGCCCGGACCGCCGCGGGCCGGCCCGAGTACCCCCTCAAGGTCACGGTCACCGCGACCGGCGACCTCGACCCGGACGCGAAGTTCTGGCACACCGGCGGCGCGAAGATCGTGTACACGACGGACGAGGGTGCGCGGCGGGCCCGTGCCCTCGGGATCGCCGCCGACCTCGTCCCGCTCGGCGCCGACCTCGACTGGCGGCTGCTCCTGGAGCACCTGCACGACGTACGGGGCGTACGGCGGCTGATGGTCGAGGGCGGCGGCACCGTCCACACCCAGCTCCTCCAGCGGGGCCTGGCCGACGAGCTCCAGCTGGTCCTGGCGCCCCTCTTCGTCGGCGACCCGAAGGCACCGCGGCTGTTCGGCCCCGGCGGGTACCAGGCCGGGCGGCTGCGGCTCCTGGAGACCCGCCGTATCGAGGACGTCGTCCTCATGCGCTACGAGCCCACGGCCCCCGGCACGGGCGGGTCGGCGTCCGCCGCGGACCGGCACTGGCTACGGCTCGCCTGCGAGCTGGCGGCCGAGTGCCCGCCGTCCCGGACCGCGTTCAGCGTGGGCGCGGTGGTCGTCGCGGCCGACGGCACGGAACTGGCCCGCGGTCACTCCCGGGAGGCCGGCGACCCCGTGGTCCACGCGGAGGAGGCGGCCCTGCCCAAGATCCCCGCGGACGACCCCCGGCTGGCCACGGCCACGGTCTACACCAGCCTCGAACCCTGCACCCACCGCGCCTCCCGCCCGCACCCCTGCGCCGAGCTGATCCTCCGGGCCGGGGTACGACGGGTGGTGACGGCGTGGCGCGAGCCGGACACGTTCGTGGCGGCGGCCGACGGGACGGGGATGCTGCGCGAGGCGGGGGTGGAGGTGCTGGTGCTGGGGGAGTACGAGGAGCCGGCGAAGGCGCCCAACGGGCATCTTCTCGGCTGAGGTGAGCAGGCTGCCGTGTCGGCGGGGCTGGATCGGCCGGCCTGGATCGGCTGGGCTGAATCGGCGGGGCGTCTGCTCACCTGAGCCGGTGATGCAGCGGTTCCGCCGGGGCCGGAGCCGGGGCCGGAGCCGGAGCCCCGGCCCCGGCCGAGCCGTTCGGTGTCCCGGCCGCGGTGAGGCTGGCCAGCAGGGCGAGGCGCTCGGCCGACGGACTGCCGGGCTCGGCGTGGAAGCACATCATGGTGAGGCCGTTCGTGCCCAGGACCGCCAGCTTCTCGATCCGGAGGTCCAGCTCACCGACCTGCGGATGCCGCAGCAGGGCCCGTCCGCCCTGCTTCGGGCGGACGTCGTGGCGGGCCCACAGATACCGGAAACGCTCGCTGTGCACGGACAGTTCGCCGACCAGGGCCGACAGCCGCGGGTCGTCCGGATCCTCCCCGGCCGCCACCCGCAGCGCCGACGCGAGGCCGGCGGTGGCGAGGTCCCAGTCGCGGTGCAGGGTGCGCACCGCGTCGTTCAGGAACACCTCCCGGGCCAGGTTCGCCCCCGGCCGGTGCGCGGGGGAGAGGGCGACGGCCAGGGAGGTCGCCGCCCGTACGTCGCACAGCCGCCCGGCCACCACCACGGGCAGCGCGGACCACGTCTCCAGGAGCATCCGGATACCCGTCGGCACCTGCTCACCGCGCGGCCGGGAGCGCCGGGGCTGGACGGGGGCCGCGAGCTGATGGAGGTGGGCGGTGCCCTCCGCGTCCAGATGCAGGGCGTTCGCGAGGGCCTCGACGATCTGCGGGGACGGATGGCGGTTGCGGCCCTGCTCCAGCCGGGTGTAGTACTCCGTGCTCACCCCGGCCAGCAGCGCCAGCTCATGGCGGCGCAGCCCCGGCACCCGCCTGCGGCCCGCGTCCGGCAGCCTCAGCAGCTCCGGGCTCAGCAGGGCGCGGCGCGCGCGGAGGTACTCGCCGAGCGGCCCCGGCGCGTGCTTGTCGCTGCTGCCCTGTGCCATGAGGTCAGGCTAGGCGGCGCGGCCCCGGCGATCCTGTCCCCGTGAGTACCACCCTTCACAGGGCGACGACGGATCGGCCCGGCGCTCCTAGTGTCGGCCCCGCCGACCTGCCGCCGGGGCGGGCGGGTGTTCCGAGTCAGGAGACCGCGATGACGATGAGCAGACAGCACGCTGTACGGATCGGTGCGGCCGTGGCCGCCGTCGCGGCCGCGACGGCGCTGGCGACCGGTCCCGCGACGGCGGTTCCGCGGTCCGCCGGACCCACGGAGACGAGCGCGGCGGCCACCGGCTCGGTGTCCGCCCGCGAGACGGCGGCCAACAAGGCGCTGGTCACGTACGTGTACAAGCAGCTGTTCACCTACTACGACACGTCCGTGATCGACAAGTACGTCTCTCCCGACTACATCCAGCACAACCCCAACGTCGCCAACGGCCCGGAAGCGCTGCGCCAGTTGGTCGAGAACCTGAAGGCGACGGCCACCCCCGGCAGCAGCTCGGTCACCACGCACGTGATCGCGCAGGGCGACCTCGTCCTGCTCCAGACGCACGCGGGCACGTCCGACACCTTCAGCGGCATCGGGCTCGTCGACGTGTTCCGGGTCGAGAACCACAAGATCGTGGAGCACTGGGACACCATCCAGCAGGTCCCCGCCACCACGGCCAACGGCCACGACATGTTCTCCACGCTCACCTCGCCGCAGACCGACGCGGCCGGCCCGGCCTCGCACACGGCCGCGAGCGAGCGGGTCGTACGCGCCTACGTCCAGCAGCTGACCGGGCGGAAGGACGTGACCGCGGTCGACCGCTACGTCGCGCCGAACCTGCTCCAGCACGACCCGACGCTCGCCGACGGCGCGGCCGCGACCAAGCAGGCCTACGCGGCCCTGTTCGCCGCGCATCCGCAGTACCAGGCCACCGTCGCCAAGGTCGTCGCCGAGGGCGACCTCGTCGCGGTCCACCTCCACGACCAGAACAGCCCCTCGGACCTGGGCACCTCGGTGTACGAGATCTTCCGGGTGCGCCACGGCAGGATCGTCGAGCACTGGGCGCTCACCCAGGCCGTCCCGGCCACCTCGGTGAACGGCAACAGCATGTTCTGAGCAGCCCGTTCACGATCCTCCCCCGTCGTCCATCCCCCTTCCCGAGAGCAGAGCGCCATGCGCCAGTCCCGCCCCCGATCCGCCCACCCCGGCGCCGGCCCGGAGGTCGCTCCAGGCGTTGTCCGGCTGGGTGACCCCCTCGTCAACTTCTACCTGGTGGATCACCCGGACGGGCTGACCCTCGTCGACGCCGGCCTGCCCGGACAGCGGCGCACGCTCCTCGACCACCTGGCCGCCGCGGGACGGAGCCCGGCCGACATCCGGGCCGTCCTGATCACCCACGCGCACCCCGATCACACCGGTCTCACGGCGGAGCTCCAGCAGGCCGGCGCGGAGGTGTGGGTCCACGAGGACGACCGGGCCATGCTCATGGACGGCCCGCGCAAGGCCATGCGGCACGCCAAGTCCGAACGCTCCCCGCTGCCGTACCTCGTCCGCCGTCCCGCCGCGCTCGCCACCATGGTGACCATGGCCCGCCAGGGCGCCTTCACCGCACCGCCGCCCGCCCGGGCACGCACGTTCGGCGACGGTGCGCGGCTGGACGGCGTGCCCGGGCGGCCGCAGGCGGTCGCGCTGCCCGGCCACACCCCCGGCAGCACCGGCTTCCACTTCCCCGACCAGGGCCTGCTCTTCACCGGCGACGCCCTGGTCACCCAGGAGGCCTTCACCGGGCACACCGGCCCCTGCCTGGTCTGCCGTGCCTTCACCCACGACTCCGCCGCCGCCCTCGCGTCGCTGGACGGCATCGCCGGCCTGTCCAAGGACACCGTCCTGCTGCCGGGGCACGGTCAGCCGTTCGACGGCGGCCCCCGCGAGGCGGTCGCCCAGGCCCGGCATTTCGGCGTCCACTGACCCCACGGCGGCCCCCGCCGCCCCTCCGCCGACCCCGTGAGTCTTCACCCGTGTGACTTCCCCTCTTCCGATGGCGTATGCTGGTGTCACCGACGCGGGGTGGAGCAGCTCGGTAGCTCGCTGGGCTCATAACCCAGAGGTCGCAGGTTCAAATCCTGTCCCCGCTACTGAAACTCAGGGCCGGAATCCAAGAATTCGAGGATTCCGGCCCTGAGTCATGCCCAGGTCTGTGTTCCTCATCACGCACGTCCACCGGCCGCGTTCCTGCGCGCCACCGGCGGCGGCATGGCGGACGACATGGCACTGCTCGCCGTACGACGGCCCTGAGCGGGGTGTGGTCACGGTCGGTGTCCGGATGACCGCCCTGCGCATAACAACTGAGTCGCCATCAAAACCTGTGTGACTCCTGAGCTGAGCGGTGGGCACCGTCGACTCGACCGTTTTTGACCGGTCGTGGCAGGTAAGTCCAAGCTTTGAAAGCTTAATGATCAAGACGAACGGCTTGGAATCTGGTAGCCGGGTCTATTAACGTTCGATAACGCAGCGCGGTCGTCCCAGCCGTCACCCGCGACGGCTCCGTGCGCACGCGCCGAATCCCGCAAGGGAACCGGGGAACCACCACCTTGGGGTGAATCGCACGGCTACCGCCGGGTACGAAACGGCCGGTATACGCGCGTAGGAGACCTTCCCGCTCCGAACCCGTCAGCTAACCCGGTAGGCGGCGGAAGGAAAGGAGTGCGCCCGCGTGGCGTCCAACCCGCCTGCTCCGACAGCCCCCTTCGTGCCCAGCCAGCGTCAGCCCGACACCTTCGGCTACGGCGGCTACCGCGCCGACGAGGGCCCCTTCGAGGAGTGGAACCCCACCGAGGAGTCCCTCTCCGCGGTACGCGGCCGGCACCGGGTCGCCAAGCAGAAGGGCGGCGGGCTCGCCCGCAGCTCCACGGTTCTCGGCGTCGGCGTCATAGCCGCCGTCGGCGCGGGCGGCATGGCCAGCGCCAACACCGGCAAGCCGCCGGTCTCCATCTCGCTGCCCGACCTGCCGTCCTCCGTCGACTCGCTGCTCGGCGAGGACGGCGGCCACCAGGCCACCCAGACCACGCTCAGCAGCGTCACCACGACGACCGCCACCGACTCGGACTCCTCCTCGTCCGACGCCGGCGAGGCGCTGCGCAGCCGGATCATCGCCCAGGCCGCGCAGCAGCAGAACCAGCTCGACACCAAGGCCAGCGCCAAGGCCGTCGCCGCCGCCGACAAGGCGGTCGCGGACGCCGAGGCCAAGGCGGAGAAGGCGGCCGCGGCCAAGGCCGCCGACGCCAAGGAGAAGGCCGAGGCCTCCGCGAAGCAGAAGGCCGAGCAGGCCCGCCTCGCCGAGCTGGCCAAGCAGTACACGCTGCCCGTCGTCTCGTACACGATCACCGGCACCTTCGGCCAGGCCGGCTCCATGTGGGCCTCCGGCTACCACACCGGCCTCGACTTCGCCGCGCCCACCGGCACGCTGATCAAGGCCGTGCACAGCGGCACGGTCACCGAGGCGGGCTGGGCCGGCTCCTACGGCTACCGCACGATCATCACCCTGGACGACGGCACCGAGCTGTGGTTCTGCCACCAGTCCTCGATCGGCGTCAAGGTCGGCCAGAAGGTCGCCACCGGCGACGTCATCGGCCGCGTGGGCGCCACCGGCAACGTGACCGGCCCGCACCTCCACCTGGAGGTCCACCCGAACGGCCAGGCCACCGCCATCGACCCGATGACCTGGCTGCGCGGCAAGGGCCTCAACCCCTGACCCTGGCCCTGACCAGGACCCGGACCTCACCTTCCGGCCTCCGGCGGCCCTGACGGCAACCCCCCGGCGTCAGGGCCGCCGGTCTGCCTGCCACGCCTCGGGCAGGCGGTGCGCCTTCAGCCGTGCGCCTTTACAAGAACTTCGTGTTGCACCGGCATGGGGTGCCCGGCGACGCGTGTTGAAGTGAAGTATGAGTGCTTCTTCCGCTTCCCCGTCCCTCCGCAAGCTCGGCGCCTCCGACCTGGAGGTCTTCCCGCTCGCCCTCGGCGGCAACGTCTTCGGCTGGACCGCCGACGAGGCCACCTCCTTCGCCGTCCTCGACGCCTACGCCGCCGCGGGCGGCAACTTCGTCGACACCGCCGACTCGTACACGGCGTGGATCGAGGGCAACAAGGGCGGCGAGTCCGAGACGATCATCGGCAAGTGGGTCAAGGCGCGCGGCAACCGCGACGACGTCGTCATCGCGACGAAGGTCAGCCAGCACCCCGAGTACCTGGGCCTGTCCGCCGCCAACATCAAGGCCGCCGCGGACGCCTCCCTGCGCCGTCTCGGCACCGACCACATCGACCTGTACTACACGCACTTCGACAAGCCCGAGATCCCGGTCGAGGAGATCATCGGTGCGCTGGACGAGCTGGTGCGGGCGGGCAAGGTCCGGCACATCGCCGCGTCCAACATCACGCCGGAGCGACTCCAGGAGTCCCTGGACTTCTCCGACCGCGAGGGCCTCGCCCGGTACGTGGCCCTCCAGCCCCACTACAACCTGGTCTCCCGCGACACCTACGAGGGCCCCCTCCAGGACCTGGCCTCCCGCACCGGCCTCGCGGCCGTTCCCTACTTCTCGCTGGCCGCCGGCTTCCTTACCGGCAAGTACCGCCCCGGTACGACGGTCGACAGCGTGCGAGCGGGCCGCGCCGCCCAGTACGCCGAGTCGGAGCGCGGCCAGAAGGTGCTGGCGGCCCTGGACGAGATCGCCGCGGCCCACGAGGCCCCGATCCCCACGGTCGCCCTGGCCTGGCTGGCAGCCCAGCCCACCATCACGGCCCCGATCGCCTCGGCCCGCACCCTCGAACAGCTCCCGCCCCTGCTGGGCGTGGCGGACCTGACGCTGACGGACGAGGAACTGACGAAGCTGACGACGGCTTCGGCCTGACGGCTTCCGCTCCCTCGTTCTTTTCTCTTTTCCGCCGCAACGGCGCTCAGCCCCCACGGCGCATTCCGGCGGTGCCGAGCCGTCCGCGACTCCGGAGCACTAGCTCCGATACGGGTTGTAGGCCGGATACGGCACCGCCGCCCCGTAAGCCGACGGCGCATAACCGGCGTACACCGGCCGCCACCCGCCCGGCGCAGCCGTCCGCGCCGCGTACTCCAGGGCCGGCCGCACCAGCTCCCGTCGGTTCCACAGCTCCGTGAGGAGCTCCCGTTCCCGCACCACGAAGTCGGCCCCCGCCCGCCCCCGCTGCCCCCGGCGCCGCAGCAGCGCCAGCGTCGTCGCGTATCCCTCGTACTCGGTGACCGCCCGCCCCGCCGCCTTCCCGAAGTGGTACGCGGCGTACTCCCGGGCCATCTGGCGCGCCCGCATCGACCCGAGCACGAACGGCTCGGCCACCCCCAGCCACCCGGCGTAGACGTAGGCCGGCAGCTCCTCCCGTACGGTCCGCAGCTCGCGCTGCCGCGTCCAGACGGCCAGCCAGGTCAGCAGCCCGAACGTGGGCACCATGAACATGCCGTACACGGCGAAGAACCCGTACTGCCCGAACGTCGAGGACCCGTTCCAGAACGCGTGCATGCTCATCGCGAGCAGCAGCCCGGCGACCGGCACCAGCACGCGCCGCGCCCGCTGCCGCTCGCCGGAGAGCGCGGCGATGCCGAAGCCGATGCCGGTGAGGACGGTGAAGAGGGGATGCGCGAACGGGGACAGCACGATGCGCACGAAGAACGTCGCGGCGGTGACGGAGGCGATCCCGCTGTCCCCGGTCAGCTGGTCGGTCCCGAAGGCGGTACCGAGGTAGAGGATGTTCTCGGTGAACGCGAACCCGGTGGCGGTGACCCCGGCTATCACCACCCCGTCGACGATCCCGGTGAAGTCCCGTCGGCGGAAGAGGAAGACGAGGAGGACGGCAGCCGCCTTCGCCGACTCCTCGACGATCGGCGCTATCACGGTGGCCCCGAGCGTGTCCGCGCTGCTCGGGTCCGCGGTCGCCGTCGCTATCCATCTCGTCGCGAAACTGTTGGCGACGATGGCTATGAGCGCGGCCGCGCAGGCGCCCCAGGCGAAGGCGAACAGCACGTTCCGCCAGGGGCCGGGCTGCACCCGGTCCAGCCACCGGAACGCGCCCACGAGCAGCGGCACGGGCAGTACGGCGAGCCCGAGTCCGACGAGGAAGCCCTCCGTCCCGGTCTGCTCCCGCACCAGCGCGAGGATCACCAGGCCGGAGAGGGCGAGCAGCGTGCCGAGCGCCCCGTACCGCACCCAGCGCCGCTGCCACCAGTGGGGATGCCGCAGACCCCGGCCGGCGGGGTCCGGCGGACCGGTGGTGTCCGGCGGATGCGACGGATGCGGTGGATGCGTCGGGTACTGCGGGTACGGCGAGTACGGCGGCGGGGAGGTGGCCACGGCATCGACCCTAACGAGGTGACTCCTGACGGTGCTGCTCGCTCTGCGGCACCCGGTGCTGTACGCGACGGAAGAGCAGATCGTTCACCACATGTCCCTTGTCCAGTCCCTGGCCCTCGAAACGGGTCAGCGGCCGGTGCGCCGGACGTGGCGCGAAACCGCCGTCGGCCTGCGTGTTCTCGAACTCCGGGTGGGTGTCGAGCACGTCGAGCATCTGCTCGGCGTACGGCTCCCAGTCGGTCGCGCAGTGCACGATCGCCCCGGGCCGCAGCCGGGTCGCGGCGAGGTCGAGGAACTCCGGCTGGATCAGCCGCCGCTTGTGGTGCCGCTTCTTCGGCCAGGGGTCCGGGAAGTACACGCGCAGCCCGTCCAGCGAGTCCGGCGTGAGCATCTCCCGGAGCAGGATGATCGCGTCGCCGTTCCCGACGCGGACGTTGGACAGTCCGTTCTGGTCGGCGAGGTTGAGCAGGTTCCCCTGGCCCGGCGTGTGCACGTCGACGGCGAGGATGTTGACGCCCGGCTCCTCGGCGGCCATCTGCGCGGTCGCCTCGCCCATCCCGAACCCGATCTCCAGCACCACCGGGTCGCCGTTCCCGAACAGCTCGCCGAGGTCGATGACCCGCTGCCCGTCGATGTCCAGGCCCCACTTGGGCCACAGCCGCTGCAGCGCGTCGGCCTGCCCGGCGGTGACCCGGCTGCGGCGCGGCTGGAAGCTGCGGATCCGCCGCTCGAAGTGCGACCCGGCCGGATCGGCCCTGGGCCCGTCCGGGAACCGCGGCTCCCCCTTGGCCCGGGTGTGCCGGACGGACACCCCGGGGGCGTGGTCGGGGTGCGCACCGAGGGCGTGCTCGGCGGGGCCGCTCTCGGCGGGCCGGGGGGCTTCGGGGGCGTTGCGGGAGTCAGACACAGTGCGTCGATTTTACGGCCCCTGCGGGACGGCCGACGGGGTCACACCGAGCCCAGCGTCTCCAGCGCCCTGCGGGCCACCTCCCGCCCGATCGGCAGCGAGGCGGTCGCCGCGGGCGAGGGCGCGTTCAGCACATGGACCGCCCGCGGCCCCTCCTTGATCAGGAAGTCGTCGACGAGCGTCCCGTCCCGCAGCACGGCCTGCGCCCGCACCCCCGCGGCCGCCCGCACCAGGTCCCCCTCCTCCGCGGCGGGCAGCAGCCGCCGTACGGCCTTCGTGAACGCCTTCTTCGACACCGACCGGAGCAGTTCCCCGCCCCCGTACCGCCAGTGCCGCCGCGCCAGCGCCCAGGCCCCCGGCCAGGCCAGCGTCCCGGCGACCTCCCGCGGCCGGACGACGTCCCACCCGTACCCCTCCCGGGCCAGCGCCGGCACCGCGTTGGGCCCGATGTGCACGCCCCCGTCGATCCCGCGCGTGAGATGCACCCCGAGGAACGGGAACGCCGGGTCCGGCACCGGGTACACCAGCCCCCGCACCAGCTCCGGCCGCGCCAGCTCGTAGTACTCCCCCCGGAACGGCACGATCCGCATCCCCGGCTCGTCCCCGGTCAGCCGTGCGACCTCGTCGCAGTACAGCCCCGCGCAGTTGACCAGCACGCGCGCGCGTACGACGTCGCCGCGCGAGGTGAGCACGGCCACGCCCCGCTCCGGCCGCCGGTCCACGCGGACCACCCGGGCGCCGTACCGGATCTCCGCCCCCGAGGCCTCCCCGAGCTGCCGGGCGACGCCCACGAAGTCGGCCACCCCGGTCGTCCCGACGTGTATGGCGGCGAGCCCCCGCACCTCGGGCTCGTACTCCCCGATCTGCGCGGCCCCGAGCTCCCGCACCGGTATGCCGTTCTCCCGGCCGCGCTGCACGAGCGCGTGCAGCCGGGGCAGCTCCGCCCGCTCGGTGGCGACGATCAGCTTGCCGGTGACGGCGTGCGCGATGCCGTACTCCGCGCAGAACTTGACCATCTCCGCGCCGCCCTTGACGGCGTACCGCGCCTTCAGCGACCCGGGCCGGTAGTAGATCCCGCTGTGGATGACCCCGCTGTTCCGCCCCGTCTGGTGCCTCGCCGGCCCGGCCTCCTTCTCCAGCACGGTGACCCGGGTCCCGGGCGCGGCACGGGTGACCGCATACGCGGTGGACAGCCCGACGATCCCACCCCCGACGACGAGCACATCACAGTCGTACGCAACCCCGGCAGACACCTGCACCACCTCCCACGCTCGATAGTGCACTGCGCCACTGACAGCCACTTCAAACGCACGGTTGGTGAAGCGCCCCGTAAGGGGCGCGGGGCTGTATGCGATGTGCGGCTGCCGCCGCGTGGGCGCGACCAGCCCCCACGCACCCGCACCCGCCGGCCGGACAGAACCCGGCAGACGACCGGGCGCCCCTCACGCCGGCGCCATCAGCAACGGCCGCGCCCGCTCCCGCAACTCCACCACCCTCGGCTCGTCCCCGTACGGCTCCAGCCGGTGCAGCAGATCCTTCACGTACTCCGTCGTCCGCGCGGACGATATCCGCCCGGCCACCTCCACGGCCCGCACCCCCTGCTCGCAGGCCGCGTCGAGGTTGCCCGACTCCAGTTCGGCGACGGCCGAGACGACCAGCCGCAGCCCGTGCGACCGCACGAACTCCTCCGTCGGCTTGGAAAGGGCCTGTTCCGTGAAGCGCCGCACCTGCCGCGGGGCCTTCAGGTCCCGGTAGCACTCGGCCGCGTCCGCGGCGAACCGGTCGTAGCCGTAGAAACCGAGCCAGGAGGGATCGTTGTCCCCCTCCCGCGCCCGCTCCAGCCACCCCTCCGCCGCCTTCAGCGCGGCCCCCGCGGCCTGCGCGTCACCCGCACGCGCGTGTGCCCGCGCCTCGACCAGCCGGAAGAAGCTCATGGTCCGCGCGGTCGCCAGCCCCCGGTTCCGCTCCACGGCGGCCTGCGCGAGGTCGACGCCCTCGTCGCCGAAGCCCCGGTACGTCGCCTGCAGGGACATCGATGCCAGGACGTACCCGCCGAGCGGCACGTCGGCCGCCGCGCGGGCGAGCCGCAGCGCCTGGATGTAGTACCGCTGCGCGGCCTCCTGCTGTCCGGTGTCGAAGGCCATCCACCCGGCCAGCCGCGTCAGTTCGGCACTCGCCCCGAACAGCGCTCGCCCGACCTCGTCGGAGTACGCGCCGAGCAGCAGCGGTGCCGCCTCCACACGTAAACACTCCGGCACCATCGACGACCGCCAGTCGCCGCCGCCGTACTTGGAGTCCCAGCGCCTGGCGTCCTCGGCGGCCTCCCGCAGCTTCTGCACGTCGCTGTGGCCGACTTTGAGCGGTGCGCCTGCACTGTCCACGGCGTTCGCCTCGCGCGCGACCGAACTGTCGGCGGGGGTTATCAGCCACCGCGAGGCGGGCGTTGCGTATGCGCTCACTGCGAACGAACCGGCCAGCGACTGCCAGATGCCGCCGGAACCGGCCCGGCGGCCGGCCAGGTCGAGGCGGTACAGCTCCGTCGCCGACCGCACCGCCTGGCCGACGTCTCTGGGGAAGGCGAGGCCCACTTCGGGGGCGGGATCCGCGTCCGCCAGGCCGATCTCGTGGAGCGGCACCGGGCGGCCGAGCTTCTGGCCTATCGCGGCGGCGATGAGGTGTGGCGCGGCGCCCTGCGGCACCATGCCCTTCGACACCCAGCGCGCCACCGACGTCTTGTCGTAGCGAAGAGTCAACCCGCGTTGAGCGCCAAGATCGTTGACGCGTCGCGCGAGTCCTGCGTTGCTGATTCCCGCGAGGGCGAGAACGGCGCCGAGTTTTTCGTTCGGCCCGCGTTGCTCCCTGGACATGCGCCACCCCTCGACACAGACGGCTGCCGCGCTGGCATAACCACGCGGCATTCGTAAACCCAGCGTAGTTCGCCGCATCCCAAGCGTTAAGGGGCATTGTTCCGGATGGCGGGATTGTGGTCCGTACGCGAGTGCGGCCCGTATACGCACCGTGCACGGCCTGTCGCGACGTGCCCCCGCCGTGTGGCCGTGCGCCCGTCCGTGCGCTCTTCTCCGGCCATCGGGGGAGCGGTTCCATGGATGATGCGTGGGTCGGCCCGCTGTACTGGATCCAGTGGGCTGGGGGACACCGCCACCTTCATCCCCGCGGGTGGCGGACCGGTCCGGGAGGCGATGCCCGCCTCCCGGACTGTGCGCGTTCGAGCACGTGCGCGTGTGATGCGCAAAGCATGTACGGAGCGTGCGCAAGTCCGCGCGGCCGTCGCCGATTTGGCCGAAAATCGACCCCACCTTTTTCGGCGACTCAACGCTCCTACCACGGCAATTGAGGGCGCGAAGGGCGTTTTTGGGGAGCGTACAGGGGGCGCATTCACGTCGCGGTCGCCCGGTACCGTACGACGGCCGGCTCCCGCCGCGGCTCTTCCACGGCACGCGCGTGTGGCCCGCCCTGCGGCAACTCCACGGCAACCACGTGAAATCTTCCAGGGATCAAAGGCGGCCCCACCGCCCCTCCGGACCGCGTCCTTCATGGCAGCATGGGGACCCGGTTCGTACCGTGCATGGTTGTCCACAGCCTGTGGAGGCGTCGATGCGGTGGTTGGTGGGATGGAGCAGCACCATCTCCGGTGCCGCCACGATCGGCTCCGCCGGCGCCATGGGCTACGACGGCGAGACCGTCCACCCCGTCGGCTCCCAGCTCCTGTGGGGCGACCCCGACCCGCTCTGGGCGGTCGGCGACTGGCGCCCCGACGAGGTCCGCGTCATCAAGGCCGACGCACAGAACCGCATCGCCGTCCTCGGCACCTGCGGCGCCACCGACGAGGAACTGCGCCTCGGCCTCTTCACGGCGCGCGGGGGCGCACTCCGCCATCTCACCGCCTGGCCCGGCAGCTACACCGCCGTCGTCCAGGTCGGCCGCCGGGTCACCGTCTGCGGCGACCTCGCGGGCGCCCGCCCGGTCTTCTACAGCCCCTGGGCAGGCGGTACGGCCTACGCCACGGCCGCGCTCCCGCTCGCCGACCTCATCGAGGCCAACCTCGACTACGGCCACCTCGCGGCCCTCCTCGCCGCCCCCGACGTACCGGCCGCCCTGCACGACTCGACCCCGTACGAGGGCGTGCGGCGCATTCCGCCGGGGCATGCGCTGATCCTGCGCACCGGGGCGCGCGAGGTCGCCGGGTACGAGCAGGTCGCCTCGCTCGCGGTCGCGGCACCCTCCGCCGACCCCGACCGCGCGGTGGACGCCGTACGGGACGCACTCGTAGAAGCGGTACGCGCGCGGCTGTCGGCACCCCGGCACGTCCCGGACATCGACCCTGGTCCGGTACCCGGCATGGGCCCGGCGGAGCGTCGCGCTGCGCGCGGGATGCCGGTTCCGGGCATCGGCGCCGACCTCTCCGGCGGCCCGGCGTCGGGGACGCTCGCCCTGCTGGCCGCGGGCCTGCCCGGCATGCCCGGCACGGTCCTCGGCCACGGCACGGGCGCCGGCGAGCGCCTCCTCGCCGTCACCTTCAACGACCTGGCCGTGGGCGGCCGCGAGGCCGAACTCGAACGCGCGGGCACCCTCGCCGCCAACCCGCGCCTGCACCACGTGGTGGTCACCGGCGGCGAGGAGATGCTGCCCTACGCCGACCTCGACGGCCCCCTCACCGACGAACCGGGCCCGTCCCTGATCTTCGCGGCCCGGCACCGCGCCCGGCTCGCCGCCGGCAGCGCCGACCACTTCACCGGCTACGGCGCCCGCCAGGTCCTCGACGCCCACCCCGCGCGCCTCGCCGACCTGCTGATGGACCGAAAGCGCCGCCACCTCGTCCGCCCGGTCGCCGCGCTCGCCAAGGCCGACGGCTCGGTGATGGTCCCCGCGCGCGTGTACAGCGCGGCCCGCCGCCTGGCGCGTACGCCGTACCGCGCGGGCGTCGAGTCGCTCGCCGAACGCCTGCTGCGGCGCCGGTTCGACGACCCCGGAGGCGCGGTGGGCGCGTCCCTCGCGGCACTCACCTGGGCGAGACCGGGCCCCGCGGCGCGCTGGCTGACCGGTGAGGCGCTGGCTGAAGTATCGGTTCTGCTCCAGGGTTCGGCGAACCGCTCCGGCGTCGGCCCCGGGCAGCGCCCCGGAGACTATCGCGCGCGTGCCGTGCTGGCCCGCCACGCGGCCGACATCCGCGTCCTGGAACAGGCGGCCGAGATCCGCTCCCAGCGCCTCCACACGCCCTTCCTCGACAACCAGGTGGTCCGTGCCTGCCGCGAGCTCCCCGAGGCGCTGCGCGTCCAGCCGGGCGCCCGCGCGGCGATCCTTCGCACGGTCCTGGAGGGCGCCGGCGTCACCGACCTCCCGCCGGGCTGGGGCGCCCCCTCCCACGCGTCCTCGGCGGCCGCCACCCGCACGGGGCTGCGCGTGGCGGCCGACGACCTGATCTCCCTCTTCTCGACGCCGCTGCTGGCGCAGGCGGGCCTGGTGGAGGCGCGGGTGGTCCGCAAGGCGCTCCGCGCGGCGGCCGCGGGCGAGCCGCTGCCGCTGGACGGCCTGGCCGACCTGGTCTCCCTGGAGCTGTGGCTCCGCCGGCTCCTCTCCCGCCGCGGCACGTGCTGGACGGGGACACCGGCACGGGCGCGTGCGGTGCCTGCGGGGATACGGCCGATGCGGGGGGCGTTGGCGTCGGGGGCGTGACCCTCCGGGGGTGAGGCCGCCGTATCCGGGGGCTGCCGCCCCCAGGCCCCCGCATCGGGGGTGCGGCCCTTGTGCTTCGGCCACGGGCCGGTGGGGGCTGCTCACGCAGTTCCTCCCCCAGCCTTCGGCTGGGGGTACCCCCAGCGCCCCTTACGGGGCGCTGCAGTCGCGTCAGCTTCTCAGCTGCGGGCTGCGTCGCTGCGGCACCCGGCCAGCGCCGGTGAGCGACACCCCCCGCCCTCAGCCCCCACCCCGGGCACCATGAAACCCCCAGCGCCGAAACCCCGTGCCCCTTCCCCCGCCCCCGGCGACAATGACCCGGTGCGGTACCGAATCCTGGGCGTGGCCCAAGCCAGCGACGACCAGGGCACCCCCGTACCCGTCGGCGGCCCCCGCCTCCGCGCCCTGCTCACCGTCCTCGCCCTCCACCCCGCCCGCACCCTGACCCCCGAAACCCTCATCCAGGAGATCTGGGCGAAGGACGACGACCCGCCCCAGGACGCCCCGGCCGCCCTCCAGGCCCTCGTCGGCCGGCTCCGCCGCGCCCTCGGCAAGGGCAGCATCACCTCCACCCCCGGCGGCTACCGGCTGGCCGCGGCCGAGGACGACATCGACCTGCACGTCTTCGAGCGGCAGGTGCGCGAAGGCGCCCAGGCCTTGGCCGACGGCGACCCGGCGACGGCCCACCGCGTCCTCACCGACGCCCTCGCCCTCTGGCGCGGCCCCGCCCTCGCCGACCTCCCCGACCGCACCACGGCCGCCGCCCGCCCGGCCGCGCTCCGGCTGGAAGCCACCCGCGCCCGCGCCGACGCCGGCCTCCGCCTCGGCCGAGCCGCCGACGCCGTACCGGAGCTGACCGAGCTCACCACGGTCCACCCGTACGACGAGCCGCTGCACGCCCTGCTCATCCGTGCCCTGCGCGACACCGGCCGCCCGGCGGACGCCCTCGCCGCGTACGAGACCGCCCGCCGCACCCTCGCCGAAGGCCTCGGCGCCGACCCCGGCCCGGAACTCCAGGCCCTGCACGCGTCGTTGCTCACGCAGGAGGCAACCCCGCTTCAGGGGCTCCCGTCCCGCACCGGCAACCTCCGTCCGCGGCTTACCTCTTTCGTGGGCCGGGAACCCGAGCTCGCAGCCGTTCGTTCCGAATTGCACAGGGCCCGTCTCGTCACCCTCACCGGACCGGGCGGCTCCGGAAAGACCCGTCTCGCCGAGGAGGCCGCCGCCGGGCTCCCGCAGGCATGGCTCGTCGAGCTCGCCCCGCTCGACCGGCCCGAGGCGGTGCCAGGCGCGGTGGTCAGCGCCCTCGGTCTGCGCGAGACCGTGCTCATGACCAACGAGCTGGCGACCGTGCAGAAGGACCCCACGGCCCTGCTCGTCGAGTACTGCGCCCCGCGCAGCCAACTCCTGATCCTTGACAACTGCGAACATGTCATCGAAGCGGCGGCCGCCCTCGCCGAGACCCTGCTCACCCGCTGCCCGGGACTCACCGTCCTCGCCACCAGCCGTGAACCCCTGGGCGTCCCGGGCGAGTCGGTGCGCCCGGTCGAGCCCCTCGCCCCCGAGCAGGCCCACCGCCTCTTCGAGGAGCGCGCCGCCGCGGTCCGCCCCGGGACCGGTGCCGGTGCCGCGCCGAGCGACTCGGCGGCCGTCGACGAGATCTGCCGGCGCCTGGACGGACTGCCCCTCGCGATCGAGCTCGCGGCGGCCCGGCTGCGACTGCTGACGCCCCGGCAGATCGCCGACCGGCTCGACGACCGCTTCCGCCTGCTCACCGCCGGCAGTCGCACGGTCCTGCCCCGCCAGCAGACCCTGCGCGCGGTCGTCGACTGGTCCTGGGACCTGCTCGACGAGCGGGAGCGGACGATGCTGCGCGAGGTGTCCGTCTTCGCCGGCGGCTGGGACCTCACGGCGGCGGAGGCCGTCTGCACCGGACCGGCCGCCGACCTCGTCGGCGCGCTCGTCGACAAGTCCCTGATCGTCGCCACTCCCGACGGCGCGGACGGCGCGCAGGGCACCGGCGGCATGCGCTACCGCATGCTGGAGACCATCCACGAGTACGCCGTCGAGCGCGCCGCCGAGGTCCCCGTGCTGCGCGGGGCGGCCGAGCGGCGGCACGGCGCGTGGGTGCGCGCGCTCGTGGAGGAGGCGGAGCCGAGACTGCGCTCCGGGGAGCAGCTCCCCTGGATCCGCCGCCTGGAGACCGACCTCGACAACATCCGGGCCGCCCTGGACCGTGCGGTCCGCGCGGGCGACGAGGTGCAGGCGGGCCGTATCGTCCTCGCCGTCATGTGGTTCTGGTGGCTGCGCAACTACCGCCAGGAGGCGACGGACTCGGTGCGCGCGGTACTGCGCCTGGGCGTCGCCCGGGACGCCCTGCCCGAGGGCGCCGGTCCGGAGGAGCTGCGCGTGGTCGCCGACGCGGCGGACCCCGTGGACGCGCTCCTCGCCGCCCCCGACGCCGAGGCCGGCCACCCGCTGTACCAACTGCGTATGGACCTCAGGATGCTCGACCTGTTCCTGGCGTCCGAGTCCGGCCAGCGGGACCTGGTGACGGACGAGCGGACTCCGCGGTACGTCGCGCTCGTCCGGGCCGCCTTCGAGCCGGGCGGTCCCCGGGCCGCGCGGCTGCCGGGCATCATCTGGCCGCTCACCGCGTGGACCCTGGGCGGCCCCGCTGTGGACATCGCCCCGGACATGTCCGCCGTGGTCGCCAACTGCCGGGAGTACGGCGGCGACTGGGAGATCGGCGTCACCCTGATGTACCGCACCCACATCCTGGTCGACTCACCCGGCAACCTGCGGGGCGTCGACGAGGACCTGGCCGAGCTGCGGGTCCTCAGCCGGCGGGTCGGGGACCGCTGGATGGGGGCGCAGGTGTGCAGCGCGGCCGGCGAGGCGGCCATGGCGCGCGGCCGGTTCGAGGCGGCGGAGAGCGAGTACCGGGAGGCGCTGCGGCTCGCGCACGAGGTCGGCGCGTACGCGGAGACGCCGTTCCTGCTCGCGCGGCTCGCCGAGATCGCCTTCCGTTCCGGGGACCGCGCGGGTGCCCGGGTCACCCTCGACCGGGCGGGCGAGGCCTCCGACCGGTACGGGGTGGCGGAGTCGAAGGCGTACGTGGCGGTGCTTCGGGCGCTCCTGGCCCATGACGACGGGGACCTGCCCAGGGCGCGCGAGTACTACGAGACCGCCCGTACCTTGACGGTGGCCGGCTCCGCGCCCCCGCAGTTCATGGCCGCGATCCATGCCGTCGACGCCATGCTCACGGCCCTGGAGCACGGCCCCGCGCGGGCGCTGCCGGTCGTGGCCGACGGGCTGCGCGAGGCGGTGGAGTACCGGTGCGCCGAGGTGATCACGGCGGCGCTGGTGGACGTCGGCGCCGACCTGCTGGCCCGGCTCGGCGATCTGGCGGGGGCGGTACGGCTGTACGCCGCGGCCGACCACTGGCGAGCCGAGAGCGTCCGCCCCGAGCCGGAGCGCACCCGCGCCGAGGAGGTCGACGCGGCCGCCCGCGCGACGCTGACCCCGCGGCGCTACGCGGCCGAGCGCTCGCGCGGCGCCTCCCTCACCGAGGAGGACGCCCTGCGCGAACTGAGCAGAACTCCGACGGCCGCCACCGGCAGCTGAGCCAGGGCATCAGCCGCTACCGGCACGTGAACTTCGACTCGGCCCAGTCGGCGAGCGCCACCGTGTCGAAGGCGGTCCGCGGTTCGACCACCAGCCGTACGGTCCGGTGCCCGGTCAGGTCCACATGGACGGGCACGGCGGCCTGCCCGCCCTCGACGACCCCGGACCGCCACAGCCGCACCCCGTCCGCGTAGACGGCGAAGGTGACCTCGCCGAGGCCGAGGGTCATGTCGTCGATGCCGGCCATCGCGTCGTAGGCGGTGCACTGCCGGTTGAGATCGATGGTGACGGAGGACCGGCCGTGCACGGTGACGCCGTGCGCGTACTCCTTGCCGGCGACCGTCACGCCGTACCGCTGCCACACCCAGCTGCTGTCGCCGAGCCGCATCTCCGGCCGGGTGCCGTCGCCGGTGACGTCGAAGCGCAGCTCGCTCCACTGGTAGACGACCGGGGCGGGCGGTGGAGTGGGCGTCGGTGGGGGAGTGGGGGCCGGTTTCGGCGGGGTGGGCGTGGGTGTCGGGGTGGGGGTCGGTTTCGGGCTGGGAGTGGGCCGCGGGCTCGGGGTCGGCGTCGGAGTGGGGGTCGGGGCCGGTTCGGGGGCGAGGACGACCGGCTCGGGTTCCGGTTTCTTCTTCGACGGGGTGGGGGTCGGTGTCCCGGGCTGTACGGCCGGCGCGGACGGGGTGGGTCTGGCGGCCTCCTTGACCGGATGGCCGTCGTTCGTCAGGGCGAGGGCCACCACGGCGATCGCCGCCGCGACCACTCCGGCGGCGATACCGGCCTTCACCGGCCCCGCGAGCCCTTCCGAGGCCGCGGCGCCCCCGGCCCCGCCGCCCGCCCCGCCGGACGAACCGCTCGCCGCGGCGGCCGCACCCGCGGCCCCCACGCCGGCACCCCCGGCGATGATCCCGAGCGCCTTGGCGTAGCCGGCGGCCCCGAACCAGCCGATGACCGCGACCGGTACGACGGCCGGGATACCGCTCGCGACCTCTTCGATCTGGGTGGCGGCCAGCCGGCACCTGGCGCACTCCTCCAGGTGCTTGCGCAGGCCCCGCTCGGCGCGGACCCGCAGCTTGCGGCGGGCGTAGCCGCCGAGCTGGTCGGCGTAGCGGGCGCACTCCTCGTCGTCGACGAGGGCGGCGCTCACATGGGCCTGGAGGTAGGCCTGCTTGAGGCCCTCACGGGCCCGGCTGGCAAGGACCCGGGTGCCGTTGGCGTCCAGCCCGAAGAGGGTGGCCACCTCGCTCGGCGACTCGTCCTCGACCTCGGTGTGCCACAGCACGGCCTGCCAGCGCTCCGGCAGCGAACGGAAGGCCTGCATCGCCAGCGACTGCTCGGCCTCGTGCATCGCGCGCACCTCGGCGCCGAGGTCCAGTGTGTCGTCGTCCGACACCTCGGAGCCCCGCCCGGCCTGCGCCGCGAACAGCGCGAAGTCGTCGACGAGTTGCTCACGCCGGGCCGACTTGATCCACTGCGCGGCGACCCGCCGTACGGAGGTGAGCAGGTAGGCGCGCACGGCGTACTCGGGCCCGGACCCACCGCGCACCGCCTGCAGCATGCGGGCGAACACCTCGGCGGTCAGGTCGTCGGCGGTGTGTCCGTCCCGGCAACAGGTGCGCGCATAGCGCCGCACCGCGTCCGCGTGCCGCCGGTACAGCTCCTCGTACGCCGAGTCGTCGCCGGCCCGCATCCGCTCGATCAACTGGCTGTCGGGATGCGGCAGTTCCCGGGGCGGCGGCAGGGCACTCCCGTCACGCTGTGCCGGAACGTTCCCTTCCGGCGGTTCGCCGGCCGGCGGCCGAGCGGCCCGCCCGCCCTGGCTCGGCACCTGCGGCGAGGTCGTCTCCTCACCGAGGGACTCGTCCCACCCGTCAACGCTCATCGCGGAACGCCCCCGATGCCTGCCCGACCGACCGAATCACCGGCTCAGACTGCCACACCGCCTTTTGCCCGGGCCCCCGAGCGACGAAACGGTCACCCGGAAGGGGAAAAGCCGACAGGCGTGCGGGACTACAGCGCCCCGTAAGGGGCACGGGGCTGTGTTTGATGTGCGGCTGCCGCCGAGTGGGCGCGATCAGCCACAGCCAACCCGCACCCACCCACGGCCATCACGCAGCCATCACACGGCACACGCCGCAGCGCTCCCGCGCGCACCGCAAGCCACCCTCACTGCCGGGACCGCAGTCCCTCCAGCAGAATCTCCAGCAACCGAGCCGAAGCCGCCGCCTGCTGCGCGGCATCCGGCAGGGACGGCGCCGCCGTGGCGATCACCAGCAGCACGTCGGAGACGGAGACGTCCGGCCGCAACTCACCGGCCTCCCGCGCCCGTTCCACCAGCCGCCCCACGACGTCGAGCAGCGCGGCCGCCCCCGCGTCGTCGTCGGCGCCGGCCACCGGCTCCCGTTCCTCCGAGACCAGCCGCAACTCCGCGGCTCCCGGCTGCGTCCGCTGCTGCGGCACCCGGGCCTCCTCGGCCCCGGAGCCGGCCACGGCACCGCCGCCGACCTCCTCCGGCGCCCCGACCCGGAGCACCTGCGGCGGCAGCAGCCGCCCCGCTCCCGACGCCACCGACGTCCGCAGGAAGCGCGACAGCGCCGACCACGGTTCGTCCTCCTGCCCGAGCGCGGCCCGCGCCTGGTCGGTCAGCCGGGAGGTCTCCTCCTCGGCTATCCGCCGTACCAGCACGTCCTTGCTCGGGAAGCGCCGGTACACGGTGCCGACCCCGACCCGCGCCCGCCGCGCCACGTCCTCCATCGGCGCGCCGTACCCCAGCTCGCCGAAGACCTCGCGCGCCGCACGCAGCACGTGCTCCAGATTGCGCTGTGCGTCCACCCGCAACGGCGTCGTACGCGGCCCGTCACCGCGTCCGTTGCCCGCCGCCGCGGTCACCGTTCCGCCACCGGCCGCCAGAGCGGAAGCCGATGCCCAATGTGTGTCCTGAATGTGCATTTGTATTCCCCCGGTTAACGACGTCTCCCCCCGGAGACTCTCCCCGTCACTGATGGCCGGAGCGAGCGGAACTGCGACCGACCCATGACCGATCCATGGACCCCGGGCCGGGCGGACCGCCCGTCGCGACCCGTTCGACCACATCCCCTACACCCCGTCGCCACACGAACATAGTTGAGAGGCTGTCAATTCAGAAGGGGGACGTTCCGCACGGTGCGCCCCTCGATCGGAGTACGGGTCGCTTACCTCCCGATTCGGCGCCTTCGCGTCCCCCTGCCCGCCCCCGCTGACCTGGCCCCTTTCGTCCGGCCCGGCGCGTGCGCCCGGCGCCCCGGAAAGCCGCCCGCCGGTCACACAAATTGCCGGGGCTGTGGACAAACAACAGTCACGGGTGCGTCATGGGATGGTGAAGGAACGTGCGCGCATTCTCGTTGTCGGCGGCGGCTACGTCGGGATGTACACGGCCCTGCGGCTGCAGCGGAGGCTGAAGCGGGAGCTCAGGCAGGGTGAGGTCGACATCACTGTCGTCACCCCCGATCCCTACATGACGTACCAGCCGTTCCTTCCCGAAGCGGCCGCGGGTTCGATTTCCCCTCGTCATGTCGTCGTACCCCTGCGGCGCGTTCTGGACCGGTGCCATGTCGTCATCGGCGAGGTGACGGCCATCGAACACGCCAAGCGCACCGCCGAAGTGGCCACCCTCGCCACCGCCGAGGAGCGAAAAGGCGCCACCTTCCTGGAGTACGACGAACTGGTCCTCGCCCCCGGCTCGATCGCGCGCACCCTGCCCATCCCCGGTCTCGCCGAGCACGGCATCGGCTTCAAGACCGTCGAGGAGGCCATCGGCCTGCGCAACCACGTCATCGAGCAGATGGACATCGCCTCCTCCACCCGCGACCCCGCGATCCGCGACGCGGCCCTCACCTTCGTCTTCGTCGGCGGCGGCTACGCGGGCGTGGAAGCCCTCGGCGAACTGGAGGACATGGCCCGCTACACCGCGCGGTACTACCACAACGTCCAGCCCGAGGACATGAAGTGGATCCTCGTCGAGGCCACCGACCGGATCCTCCCCGAGGTCGGCCCCGAGCTGGGCCGCTACACCGTCACCGAACTGCGCCGCCGCAACATCCAGGTGCTGCTCGACACCCGCCTGGAGTCCTGCGCGGACCGCGTCGCCGTCCTCAGCGACGGCCAGCGCTTCCCGACCCGCACCCTCGTCTGGACGGCCGGCGTCAAACCGCACCCGCTGATCGCCGCCACCGACCTGCCGCGCACCCCGCGCGGGCGGCTGAAATGCACCGCCGAGCTGACCATCGACGGCGTCGACCACGCATGGGCCGCGGGCGACGCCGCCGCCGTCCCCGACGTCACCGCCGCCGAACCCGGCACCGACACCGCCCCCAACGCCCAGCACGCGGTCCGCCAGGCCAGGGTCCTCGGCGACAACATCGTCCACGCACTGCGCGGCGAAGCCCTCGACACGTACGCCCACAAGTACGCCGGCTCGGTCGCCTCGCTCGGTTTCCACAAGGGCGTCGCCCAGGTCTACGGGCGCAGGCTGAAGGGCTACCCTGCCTGGTTCATGCACCGCGTCTACCACCTGAGCAGGGTGCCCACCGTCAACCGCAAGGCCCGCGTCCTCGCCGAATGGACCCTCTCCGGGCTCTTCAAACGGGAGATCGTCTCGCTCGGATCACTCGAACATCCCCGAGCGGAGTTCGAACTCGCGGCCGGTGGAAAGCCTCCTCACAGTCCCTCTGACGACTCGAACGGGTCGTCCTGACGGAACTCAGGAACTCCACGGACCGCCCCGGCGTCTGACGGATGTCGTCGCCGACGGCCACCCTGCCAGACTGCCCCCGACCGAGCACAAGGCTTCTCCCCAGCTCCTCCCCAGAACTGCACCGGGGGACTTCCCCCGGCCCCCGGCCGCTCCCCGAGCCGGCCGGAGACGACGACACGAGGCAAGGTTTCGTGAACTTCACGCGCTGGAGCGCCCGGCTCCCCGGAACGCAGCGCCGCGCCGCAGCGCGGACCGAGCACGCGGTCTCCCCGGACCGGCGGGGGGAAGGCTCCGTACCCGCGGCCCGCGCCGAACAACTGACCGACGACTCGCCCTGCGTGCCCGCGGTCGACGAGCTGCCCGCCCGCGGCGTCCTCGACCACGTCCCGGCCCTGGTCGCCCTCGTCCACGGCCCCGACCACCACATCGCGTACGTCAACGACGCCTACACGACCGCCTTCGGCGTACGCCCCCCGGGCGCCCCCGCCCGCGAGGCCCTGCCCGAACTCGCCGAACTCGGCCTCCTCCCCCTCCTCGACCAGGTGCTGCGCAGCGGCAAGCCCCGCACGCTCAAGTCCCGCAAGGCACTCGACGGCCGTACCTACACGTTCACCTGCACCCCGGTCGCCGAGAACGGCGACCGCGACGGCGGCGTCCTCCTCTTCGCCACCGACGTCACCGACCACGCGGAGGCGGCGGAGCGGCTGCGCGCCAGCGAACGCCGCCAGCGCGAGACCGCGGTGACCCTGCAGCGCAGCCTGCTCCCGCAAGAGCTCGAACAACCCGACGACCTGCGCATCGCCGCCACCTACCAGCCCGGCGGCACCGAGGCCGCCGTCGGCGGCGACTGGTACGACGTCATCACCCTCGGCGGCGGCCGCACCGCCCTCGTCATCGGCGACGTGATGGGCCGGGGCGTCCGTGCGGCGGCCGTCATGGGCCAGCTCCGCACGGCTGTCCGCGCCTACGCCCGCCTGGACCTCCCCCCGCACGAGGTCCTCCAACTCCTCGACGGCCTCGCCACCGAGATCGACCCGAACCAGATCGCCACCTGCGTCTACGCCGTCCACGACCCCAACGAGGGCCGCCTGGTGTACGCCTCCGCCGGTCACCTGCCGATCCTGGTCCGCGACGAGAACGGCGGCGTGCTGCGCACCGAGGAACCGACCGGACCGCCGCTCGGCACCGGCGGCTGGGTCCACGCGTCCGCCTCGGTACCGCTGGGGCCCGGCTCGACGGCCGTCCTCTACACGGACGGCCTGGTCGAACGCCGGGACGCGGACCTGGACCAGGGCATCGAGGCCCTGGCACACGCACTGGCAGGCGCCACCGGCACCCCCCAGGTCATCTGCGACCGTCTGGTCCGCTCGGCCGGCGTCACGGCCGACCACGACGACGACGTCGCCGTCCTCGTCCTCCAGCATCCGGCCCGTACGGGCCCCGACAGCGACCTGTTCCGCAACGCCGCGCTGGAACTCCTCGGCGGCATCGAGGCAGCGCCCCGCGCCCGTGCGTTCGCCTCCGGCGTGCTGACCAGCTGGCGCTTCCCGGCCGACTTCCACGACCTGGGCGTCCTCGCCACGAGCGAACTGGTCGCCAACTCCCTCCAGCACGGCACCCCGCCCATGCGGCTGCGGCTTCGCCGCACCGACCGCCGACTGATCATCGAGGTCACGGACGGCGACGACCATCTCCCGCGCCGCCGCCGCGCGGAACCGGGCGACGAGTCGGGCAGGGGCATCGCGATCGTGGCGACGATCGCTTCGGGGTGGGGGTCGAGAAGGACACCCGGGGGCGGGAAGGCGGTGTGGTGCGAGTTCGTACTGCCGAAGGGGTAGCGCTGTAGGGGTGCGGCCCTTGTGTCTCGGCTGAGGGCACCCCCAGCGCCCCTACGGGGCGCTGCAGTCGGGTCAGCTTCCTAGCCCCCCACTACGCTGACACGGACTCCGAAGCCGCCCCACCCCGCGCCACGACCCTGCTCCTCGCAGCCAGCCAAGGCCGGTCCTGGACGTCGGTCAGCCGCTTCCCGAGTCGCACCGCCAGGACACTGATCCCCAGCGAGAACAGCAGGAACGTCACGACGTACGGCGCAGGCAGCGACGCCCCCAGCGGCCCGCCCACCGCCGGCCCCACCGCCAGTGCCAGCTGCTTGACCAGCGCGAACGCCGAGTTGTACTGCCCGGCCATCCCCTCCGGCGCCAGGTCGGCCACCAGCGGAGCCACCGTCGGCGACAGCATCGCCTCACCCAGCCCGAACAGCGCGTACGTCGAGACGAACGCGGCCGTCGCCATCTCCTGGCTGCCGTGCCCCAGCCCCGCGTACCCGGCCGCGACCCACGCGACGGCCCAGATCAGCCCGACCCCGGCGATCACCCGTGACCGCCGCCGACGCTCGACGAACCTGAGCACGGCGAACTGCGCGACGACGATCATCAGCGTGTTCGCCGCCAGCGCGGTCCCCAGCGCGGACGTGGATATCCCCGCCGCCTCGACGCCGTACGCGCTCAGCCCGGACTCGAACTGCCCGTAGCAGGCGAAGAACAGCACGAAGCCGAGCACGGACAGCTGCACCATCGCCCGGTTCCCGAGCAACTGCTTCCAGCTGCCCTTCGCCGACGACGCGGCCGGCGCGTCCGCGATCCGCGGCGAGTGCGGCAGCCGCACCGTCGCCATCACGACGACCAGCAGCAGGAACATCGCCGCCTCGATCGCGAAGAGGAGAGTGAAGGAGGAGACCCGGGTCGTGTCGACGAGGTGGCCGCCTATGAGGCCACCGACACCCAGCCCCAGGTTCTGCAGGAAGAACTGCGTCGCGAAGGCCCGGGACCGGGTCTCCGCCGTCGAGCAGCCCACGATCATCGTCGCCAGTGCCGGCTGCATCACGGCCTGTCCGGCCCCGAGCAGCGCCGCCGCGGCCAGCACGGCCGGACCGCTCCCCGCCAGCCCCAGGCTCAGCGCACCGACAGCGGCCGTCACCAGGGCGGTGAGGAGGACCGGCAGTGGGCCGCGCCGCACGATCGCCCGGCCGGCGAACGGCAGCACGATCAGCGCGGCCACGGCGAAGACGGCGAGCACGACGCCCGCCGTCATGGCACCGAGCCCCCGCACCTGCGCCACATAGACGTACAGGTACGGGACGGTGAAACCGAGCCCGAACGCGCTGAGTGCGTTGCCCACGTGGATCCGGCGCATCGCTGCGCCCATCGCCCTGGTCACGTTCACCTCTCTCAGGTCGTCAAGTCGACGGACTGCTGAAGCCTGAAGACTTTGAAGCTAAAGTTTGAAGCTAAAGACTACATCGCGAAGGACTTCAACGCCAAGCGTGTCCGTGCGATACTTCGGACCATGGCCGACACCACCGGCGCCGCCGAGCCGACGCTCGACGAGCAGATCGCCGCCTACCAGCGCGAGTTCCAGGACCTCGACCCCCAGGTCGAGAAGATCGTCTCGGCGCTGTCCCGGCTCAACCGCCGTATGAACGTCGCCTACGGCCGCCAGACCGGCGCCCTCGGGATCAGTAACGCGGAGTGGGAGGTCCTCAAGGCCCTCGTCCTCTCCGGGGTGCCCTATCGCATGGGCCCCAGCGAACTGGCCAAGCGCCTCGGCCTCACCCCGGCCGCGATGACCCACCGCATCGACCGGATGGTCGCCGAGGGGCTCGTCACCCGGGAGAGGGACGAGTACAACCGCGTCCGGGTGATCGTCGAGCTGACCCCCGAAGGGCGTGAGAAGTGGCTGGAGGCCATGCGCCTCGCCTCCGTCTTCGAGGAGGATCTGCTCCAGGACCTCTCTCCGGCGGAGCGCGCGGTGCTCGGCGAGGTCCTCACCCGGCTGCTCCGCCGCGTGGAGCACGCCCAGCCCGACGCCGGCGGCCGGCTCACCGACCTGGACTGACGCCCGGGTGAGCGGGCCGTGGAAAAAATCTTGACAGGGAGGGTTGACGCCCCCCTGCCCGCCCCGTAATGTTCTCCGGGTTGCCGCGGAGCCGTAACGGTTCTGCGACAGCACCTCCGCCGCATGAGCGGCACCCAAACCAGCAGCACGATCTCCCGACCGGGTTGATTTCGGCGTGCCCGAATTCAATTCGATTTCGGGTCTCAGTGGTGCCCGATCGGACCGCGAGGCCCGATTGGGAATCGCGGAGCGGATCCGCTAGGGTTTGGGACGTCGGAACGGCTCAACGGCCGGGAAGGCAACACCCGCTGACTGGGAATCAGACGCCGAAAGGATCTGATAGAGTCGGAACCGCCGGAAAGGGAAACGCGAGAGCGGGAACCTGGAAAGCACCGAGGAAATCGGATCGAGAAAAGATCTGATAGAGTCGGAAACGCAAGACCGAAGGGAAGCCCGGAGGAAAGCCCGAGAGGGTGAGTACAAAGGAAGCGACCGTTCCTTGAGAACTCAACAGCGTGCCAAAAGTCAACGCCAG